>NZ_DYZA01000228.1 GCF_020741395.1 Mailhella massiliensis
GGAAAAAGCGGCTTGCGGGAAGAGCGCAGGGGGGGGGGAGACTCAAGGGAGGGCTTCCTGCGAGCGTTGTCTTACGCTGCCTGTTGTGGAAGGGGCCTTTTCCTGCCCGTGGGAGTAGCGTCGTTTTTTCGGCCGAAGGGCCGCAAATGCAGAGTCGTGACGTTTTCTGCGCCGAGGGCGATTCATCGGCCTCAAGGGAAGCCCGGAAGCGGCATGCCCCTTGGGAAAGATGCGAAAGGCCGGGCGGGGCATGCGCCCCGGCCCGGCTTTTAAAGCGCGTTCATGCCGAAACGTCGCCGCCGCGCGGCGCTTCCGGGTTTTGCCGCCTTACTTGATGTATTCGTTTTCCCACTTGTCCATGGTGCCGTCGGCCTTGATGCCGGCCATCCATTCGTTTACGGCCTTGAGCAGTTCAGGCTGATCCTTGGCCATGAGCACGCCGAAGTGGTTCTGCGTGAAGGGCTTGTCCACCAGGGGAGCGGCCACCTTGGGATTATCTTTGACGTAGCGCACGGCTTCCATGGTTTCGGTGATCATGACGTCGGCCTTGCCTTCGCCCACGAGACCGGGGATTTCGGCGTTGTGCTCATGCATGATGAGCTGAGCCTTGGGGGTGGATTCCTTGGCGAACTTTTCGTTGGTGCCGCCGGGGTTGTACATCACGCGCACGGAGGGCTGGTTCACGTCGTCCAGGGACTTGAACTGCGCTTCCTTGGTCTTGGTGACGAGTATGGTCTTGCCGAAGGTGAGGTACGGATCGGACATGGCCATGACTTCCTTACGGGCGTCGGTCACGGTGATGCCGCACATGGCCACGTCGAACTTGTCGGCCATGGTGTCGGCCTGGAGCGTCTTCCAGGTGGTGGGCACATAGACGAGTTCCACGCCGAGCTTCTTGGCCAGGGATGCGGCCATTTCCGCATCGAAGCCTTCATATTTGCCGGTTTCCTTGTTCAGGTAGCTCATGGGTTTGTAGTCGCCCGTGGAACCGACCAGAAGCTTGCCGCTGGACTTGATTTCCGCAAGGCTTCTCGCCTGAGCGTCATACGCGGTGAGGCCGGTGACGGCGGCAAGAATGACTGAAGCCGTAAGGAACTGTTTGAGCATGGGAGATCCTCCTCGTTGTTTGCTCTAGCATGAGAAAGCGTTTCTACACTAGAGGCAAACGGGCCGTGCTGTCCAGAGCCGGAGGGCCTTTCTCTGGGAGGAAAGCGCAATTTTTCTTTTTCCGGCACATTTTTCTCGGCTTTTTTCTGCTCCGTCGTTTTTTTCGCTCCGTATGAGCATAAAAAAAGCGCCGACATGCTGCCGACGCTCTTTTTTACACTGAGGCGTATGCCGCCTATAGCCAGCGGAACCAGTCTTTCCAGGAACCCTGCTGGAGCTCCCTCATGTTCTGGCCTTCTTCCTGACGATACTTCAGGTAGGCTGCTTCACCTTTGGTTTTCGCGTATTCCGCTTCTTCCTTTACATCGGGATAGGTGCGCACCACATGCTGATAGCGTGTCCACGCGGCCTGGTAGTTTTCCATGCCCCAGAACACGTTGGCGATGAAAATCTCGCGCTGGGCCAGAGTCTTCCGACACTCGGCAATGCGCTCTGCGGCGTTTTTACCGTATTCCGTATCGGGATATTCCTGCTGCAGGCGTGTGAAGTATTCCACCGCTTCGTTGACCGCCGTGGCGGAATGGTCGATGGACGTATAGGACTTTTTCAGCGACATGCCGAGCTGATAGAGCACATAGGGAATGGCCTCGTGCCGGGGATGCAGCGTTTCGAAATCCTTGTAGGCTTCAGACGCCAGGAGGTATTCCCCGTCGAGATAGTGCGCGTCCGCAAGTGCCAGCTCGGATTCGATGACATAGGGGCTGAAAGGATACTCATCCTTGATGCGGGTATAGTAGGTAATGGCCTGGGAATAGTTCTTTTCCCGCATGGCGTCGTTGCCGGCTTCGAAGATTTCCTGCACCGTATCGTCGGGCGGAGGCAGGAAATATTCGTCCACCATGCTGCACCCGCTCAGAAAGAGCGTGCAGGCAAGCGCGCCCATAAGAAGCAGTTTACGCATTCCATTGCTCCAGATAGGACGAAGCCGCGGTCGCCGCCGTGGCTCCGTCGCCCACGGCGCTGCTGACCTGGCGGCAGCGTTTGGCGCGGAGGTCGCCTGCGGCGAAGATGCCGGGCACGCTGGTGCACATTTCGGCATCCGTCAGCACGAACCCGGCGGCGTCACGTTTGATTTCACCGGGCAGATAGCGGCTGGCCGGCTCCATGCCCACATAGATGAAGATGCCTTCTGCGGCGAGGACGCGCGTTTCCCCGCTGTCCACACGGCGCACGATCACGGAGTCCATGCCCGCCTGCCCGCCGCGGATTTCGTCCACGACACAGCCGGTCACAAGCTCGATGTTGGCGGCCTCACGCACCTTGTTCTGGTAGACCATGGCCCCCCGGAACGCGTCGCGGCGATGCACGAGGTAGACCTTGTTCACAATGCGGGAAAGGTACAGAGCTTCTTCCAGGGCGGAATTGCCGCCGCCCACCACGACCACGTCACGGCCGCGGTAGAAGTTGCCGTCGCACACGGCGCAGTAGGAAACGCCGCGTCCCCGGAAGGCGTCTTCCCCGGGAGCGCCGAGCGTGCGGTGATGCGCGCCCGTGCAGGCCACCACGGTTTTCGTTTCCAGCTCTTTGCCTTCGGCAAGGGCCACGCGGAAGGTTTTGTCTTCCCGTGCTTCCACGGCAAGAACCTTGCCCCGCACACGCTCCACGGCGTAGCCGGAAAGGTGCGCGTCGAAGAGGTCGGCCAGCTCCCAGCCCTTGATGCTTTTGGGGAAGCCGGGATAATTTTCGATTTCAGCCGTGCTCAGTATCTGCCCGCCCGGTGCGGAGGTCTCCACCAGGGCTACGTTGAGGCCGGAACGGACAAGATACAGGGCCGCAGTGATCCCGGCCGGCCCCGCGCCGATGACAGCGGCGTCGTACAGCATCAGAACGCCTTTTCAAGCATGGACACAAGGTGGGACTTGGCCACGGCGCCCGTTACCTGATCGACCACTTCACCGTCCTTGAAGACAATGAGGGTGGGGATGGCGCGAATACCGAACAGGCTGGGAATCCTGTTGTTTTCGTCCACATTGACCTTGCACACGAGGGCCTTGCCTTCATATTCGGCGGCCAGTTCCTCCACGATGGGGCCGATGCCGCGGCAGGGGCCGCACCAGGGAGCCCAGAAGTCGACAAGGACGGGAATGGAGGACTTGATGACGACGCTTTCAAAAGTGGCATCAGTAACTGCGGTGGACATGGTGTTCTCCTTCATGAAATGGCTTACAAGGGCGCGGAAAATGTTTTCGGCGCACCTTTGGTCTTATCACGGAAAAAAATGATGCGGAATGATTGTAGGGGTAGGGTACCGTGCTGTCAAGGCAGCGCTCAGAGAGTTTTCCAGTCCTGGGGAATGGTCTGGCCCCGGGGTACGGCCGAAAGGGAAAGGTCGTGGATGCGCCCCGCCATGGCCATGTGCAGGCCGGCTTTGGCTATCATCACGGCGTTGTCGCCGCAGAGGGCAAGGCGCGGGATGAAAAGAGGAATACCGCGCTTTTCAGCCAGGCGTGAAAACTCTTCGCGCACCACGCTGTTGGCGGCCACGCCCCCGGCAACCACGATGCTTTTCGGGGAAAAATGCTCCATGGCCCGGACGGCCTTTATGGAGAGGGTTTCGGCTATGGCGAGCAGGTAGGAGGCCGCAGCGTCGCAGAGCTTTTGGGAAGCCAGGTGCAGCCTTTCCTTCGCCGGGCCGTCCCCGCCGGGAAAATGCGCCTCGGGGTGCTGGGAGAGCCAGAGCGCGCCCGCCGTCTTGAGCCCGCTGAAGCTGAAGTCGAGGTTGTCGTTGTGGGTGTAGGGCCGGGGGAAGAGATGAGGGTCGGCCGTGCCGCGCCTGCCGAGCGCATCGAGCAACGCGCCGCCGGGGTAGGGGAGCCCCGCAGCCTTGGCGAATTTGTCGCAGGCTTCACCCGCCGCATCGTCCATGGTCTTGCCGAGCACTGCCATGTCCACGGGGCTGTCCATTCGGTAAAGGTGCGTATGCCCGCCGGAAATGAGTACGCCGAGGGCGGGCCAGGCAATGTCGTTTTCCAGTTCTGCGGCCAGAAGGTGGCCCTGGAGATGATCCACGCCGATAAGCGGTATGCCGTGGGCCAGGGAAAGGCCCTTGGCAAAGGCCACGCCCACGAGGAGGCTCCCCATGAGCCCGGGGCCGCGCGTCACCGCGATGAAGTCCACCTTTTTCCACGGATCGGGGCCGAGGGCGGCCTTTTCAAGGAGGCTGTCGAGAAGGGGCCCGATGAGGCGGGCGTGCTCCCGGGACGCAAGCTCCGGCACCACGCCGCCGAAAAGGGCGTGTATGTCGGCCTGACTGGAAATGACGGAAGCGCGGACGCCGCCTTCGTCCACCAGGGCGAGGGCGGTTTCATCACAAGAACTTTCTATACCCAGAACCAGCATGATAAACCTGAACATATCGCGGCAATGCCGCTGTGAAGCGTTGAGAGGGAGGAGCCTTGAAGTCGGCCTTTTCGTGCCGGGGTCCCGGAAGGAGCCTTTTTGCCTTGCGCTCTCTGCCGCAAGGCCCCGGAAGAGGCACGACGTTTTCTGCCCCGGAGAGGGGCTTTGCCGGATGCGCCCGCCTTTTGAGAGAACCAGCCGCGTGCCGGTTTCCCGGCGCGCGGCTGTGTGCGGAGTTTATGGCTATGATTCGTACGGAAGCGGTCAGATCTTGCCGCATTCCCTGTAGACGTCGAGCACCTGATCCACGTCGTCGGCGGAACCTATGATGAGCGGGGTGCGTTCATGGATGGCGGTGGGTACCTTTTCCAGAATGCGCATCTTGCCGTCCACAGCCTTGCCGCCGGCCTGCTCGGCCAGGAAGGCCATGGGCGCAGCTTCGTACATGAGGCGCAGCTTGCCGCTCGGGTGCTTGGAGTCTTCGGTGTAGAAGAATACGCCGCCCTTGATGAGGGTACGGTGGAAGTCGGCCACCATGGAACCCACATAGCGGGTGGAGCGGGGAGGCATGCCCGTAGGCCTGGAGAAGGAGTGCACGGCCTTCTGCGTGGCTTCGTCCCAGTAGTTGTAGTAGCCGTGGTTGGCGGAGTAATACTTGCCCACGCGCGGAATCTGGATATTGGGATGGGTCAGCAGGAATTCGCCGATGGAGGAGTCGAGGGTGAAGCCGTTGACGCCGTGGCCGGTAGAGTAGACCAGCATGGTGGAGGAGCCGTAGAGGAAGTAGCCGGCGGCCACCTGTTCCATGCCGGGGCGCAGGAGGGCTTCGGCGTTGAGTTCCCAGTAGTTCTCGCCGTCGGCGCGGCGGTAGATGGAGAAGATGGTACCGACGCTCACGCCCACGTCGATATTGGAGGAGCCGTCCAGCGGGTCGAAGAAGATGACGTAATTGCCGTGGGGTTCATTTTCCGGCACAAAGAAGGGTTCGGCCATTTCTTCGGAGCCTACCGCGCAGACGGCGCCGGAGCTCTGCATACGGTAAACCAGCGTGTTGTTGGCGAAGGTGTCGAGCTTCTGTACCTGTTCGCCCTGCACATTGACGGCACCAGTCGCGCCCAGAATATCCACCAGGCCGGCCTGGTTGACGTTTCTGGAAATGATTTTTGCCGAGAGGATAAGGTCGTGCATCAGCGAGGTGAACTGCCCCGTTGCCTGAGGCGACCATCTGCGTTGGGATGCGATAAGGTGTTCAATTGCAGTGACTTCAGACATATCCAGGCTCCTTGGTGTCGGCTCCGGCCTGTCGCATGTGGATCTATGCTCTGCGGAAGAGTCGGAGCGGCTGTTATTTGACAGTACCTATACCATAAACACGGATGAATGTGCAATAAGGATCAATATACAATTCAGAGTGCACACCGGCCGGGAAAGGGCCTTCCTATTTCAGCGGGGATGCAAAAACCAGAGGCTTTCCGCCGAGATAGCGGGATATCCAGAGCATGGAGCCGTTGTCGTTGGTCAGAATTCCGTCGGAATGTTCCTTCAGATATTCTCCCCAGTCGACGGAGGCCATGGGCGTCGCGGAGTAGTCCATGTCGCCGCTCCAGATGATGACGTCGGCGGAACGCACGATGATGTTGCCCGGTGAGGAGGCGAAGGGAAGCAGGGCGCGGAAGTCGAAGGTGGCCACAAGCAGAAGCTGAAGCTGGTCTTCCTGAAGGAATGGCCTTGCCAGGAGTATTTCCGGGCCGAGGGGCGTGTCCTGCACGCTGGCACGCAAATCGCGGGGCAGGGCCTTGGGGGCGAGTTCCAGAAGGGGCGCGTAGTCGAGCTGTTTGAGGGGCACGGAAGGGATGGAGGCGCCGAGCGTGCCGTCGGGCGCGACCATGGCGAGCCCGGAGAGCCACGGGAAGCGGCGCAGCAGGCCGGCCGCAGCCTCCGCGTCCGGCGGGGTGGCCAGAGCGTCCAGCGCCTTTTCGAGCCTGGTCAGTTCTTCATCAATGGGCATGACGCTCTGCACCAGGGCTCGCTGCGGATCTTCCAGAACGGTGCGCTCTTCCGTGTTCAGCGTGGAGGGGCGGTTGATGTGCGTATGATAGAAGGTCTTTGTTTCCTTGTAGGCTTTGTTCATCTCGGCGCAGCCGGAAAGGGCCAGCGCCGAGAGTGCGAGAAGACAGAGAAAGACGGGGAGGACGCGGTTGCGCATGGTATCTCCTGCCGCGCTTCAGGCGCGGGATTTGTTTTCCAGCCTGACGGCCAGCTTTTCCAGCATGTCCAGCATGCCGGAAGAGACGGGCTCGGCGGGGGCGGCGTTTTCCGTGCCCTGCCGGAGGCTGTCGAGTTTGGCGTTCAGTTCCGCGCGCTCTTCGGCGGAGGCGCTGCTCTCCAGAAGTTCGCGGTAAATATCGGCGGCTTCCACGGTTGCGCCCTGCTCTTCCAGAATGCGCGCCATGGAGCGGGTGCACAGGGAACTTTTTCCTTCCAGTGAGGCGCGGGGGACGGCGCGCGCGGCGGGGACCTCTTTTTCTTCAGGCTCGCTCCCATTCTGGACTTGGGAGAAGAAAAGCTCCTGCAGGGCGGGGGAAAGGGCGGGAGCGTCGCTTCCGTCCTCATCATCGAAGATATCGTCCTCCTCGGGTACGGAGTCCAGAGCGTACCAGGGCGTGTCTCCGTTCATGACGAAGCCCGGCGCGGCCCTGGCCGGAGATGCGGCGTGTTCCCCTTCCGGGGCGGTGGCTTCTTCGCAGGGAGAGAGCGCTTTTTGCTCGCCTTCCGGCAGAGAGGCTTCCGTTTTTGTCGCGCCCTGAGCCTGCGGATTTTCTTCCGGAGCGGATTTTCTTCCGGGCGGCATGCCGGGATTTTTCTCCCGGGCAAGGGATTCCAGGCCGGCCCGGAACACGTCGGCCATGTCCGGCCCGCCTTCCCTGAAGGTCTCGCCGAAGAAGAGGAGCATGGCCGCCTGGTCGGGCCGCACGCCGGGGCTGCGGCTCCAGGCCTTCCAGAGGGCGGAACTTTGGGAAAGGGCCTCAATGAGGGGAGCGGCCTCAAGGGCTGCGGCGTTTTCCTCGCCCGCAGCGTACAGCTGGTCGATGAGAAAAAGCCGAGCCTCGAGAAATTCCGGGTGACGGGCAAGGCCGGCGCGCAGTATGTCCAGGGCTTCGGTGCGGCGGCCGTGTTCTACAAGCAGGCGGGCATAAGGGAGAAAGATGCGGGAAGCAGGGTCGAGAGAGAGCACTTCCTGATACCAGAGCGCCTTTTCCGGCCGGACATGTTCGGACAGGGGCGGATTCATGGAAGTTCGGCCTTCATTCATGCTTGCTGTCCGTTCCGGCTTCAAGCCAGGCGGAATTTTCCCTGCTCTTGTCGAAAAGGTAAAGGATTTCGTTCTTTCTCACATAGTTGAGGCGCTGGCGGATCACTTTTTCCACATAGGCCGGGTCGGTCTTGAGCAGGCGGATTTCGCGGGAGAGCGCGGCGCGCTTTTCATCGAGCGCAGCGAGTTCCTCGGAAAGTTCGGACTGCTTTTCCTTGAGTACGCGCCAGGTGTAGAGGCTGTGGGAACCCCACACGATGCGGCTTGCAAGCGCCACGTTGAGCATGACGGCAAGGATAAGCAGGGAGAGCTTCCACCAGAAGGCTTTGTTGGAGATACGGCGATTCGTAGACACGGGCGCACCGGAAGAGAGATTAATGGTTTTCCGTCAGATGATCCCGCCACTGGCGGTAGAACAGATAGAAATAGTTGCAGCCGGAGAAAATGGTGAGCACCAGGGCAATGTAGAGGATGACGGTTCCTATGAGGTGCACGGGCAGGCCTAGGAAGGGAAAGTGTATGAGCAGAGGCACCATGGCGATGATCTGGAACACGGTCTTCCACTTGCCGTACCAGTCGGCCGCGATGACTACGCCCTTGTCGGCGGCCACGGCCCTGAGGCCCGTGACGGCGAGTTCGCGCATGATGATGATGATGACGACCCACGCGGGTACCCAGCCGAGGCCCACCATTTCTATGAGGATGGAGCAGATGAGCAGCTTGTCGGCCAGGGGATCGAGGAACTTGCCGAAGTTCGTCACCTGCTTTTCACGGCGGGCGATATATCCGTCGAGAAAGTCGGTGACGGCGGCCGCCACGAAGAGGAACATGGCGATCCAGCAGGTGTAGACATTGGGGAAGTGGATAAGGATGAGGATGGGCAGCACCGCCCCGATACGCATCATGGTGATGCGGTTGGCCCAGCCCATGTTCCTGAATATCTGCATGACGTCGGCAAGAAACATATCAGAACTCCCGCTCAAGGACATATCATGGGTAGGGCTTATCACAAAGAGGGCGGGCGCGGCAAGGAGGAAGGCGGGCCCGGGAGGGGAAAAAGCGTCCTTGTCCGAAGAATATAGCTCGGGGACGCTCTTCTCCGGAAGGGTGCGGAAAGAAAAATCTCTTCCTCAGCTTCTTGACTTGTGCGCCCGGTATGCGGAAAATATCCTTCTCCACGCCAAGAGGTGGCGCGGACAGACCTTGGGCCGTGCGCCCGGAAAGGAATCCGCCTTGTTGAAAAGACAATCCATATATCGCTCCTCGTCCCGGCGTTCTTCCGGGCTTTCCGTTATTGCCATGCTCGTCATCCTGGCCCTCGCCGGGGCAGGCGCGTATTTTCTTCTGCGCGACATGAGCGGCCCTTCGGTGACCATCTCTCCCGAGATCAAAGGGAGGGTTGGGCTTTCCCAGAATATGGAACTCGACATGGCCGACAAGTCCGGCGTGCAGTCCGTCACCGTGACGGTGAAGCGGGGCGAGCAGTCCATGACGGTGCTCCAGCAGACCTTCGCCACGCTGGAGCAACAGCGCAAAGTTTCCTTCAACCTGAAGGAGACCCGCCTTCCCGAAGGGGCGTTCGAGCTGGAGATCAGGGTGGTGGACGGCTCCTATGCCGGTTTCGGCCGGGGCAACGCCACGACGTTGAACCTGCCCCTGGTGCTGGATTCACAGCCGCCCCGCATCGCGGTGAGAACCGGGCCTCCCGCCGTGTACCGCGGAGGCAGCGGCCTCATCGTGTACACCGTGTCGGAAGACGTGGAGCAGACGGGGGTGCGCGTGGGCAAGCTTTTCTTCCCCGGCTACAAGCAGGCGAGCGGGGCCTATGCATGCCTTTTCCCCTTCCCCATTTCCATAAGTACAGGGGATTACCTTCCGGAAATCATGGCAAGGGATCTTGCGGGCAACGTGACTTCAAGCCGCCTTCTGGTGCGCGCGCTGAACCGCAACTACCGCTCGGATACGCTGAACATCCCTGATTCCTTCCTGAATTTCAAGGCTTCCGAGCTTGCCGAGCTCTGCCCTGAAATGTCCACCCCCCTTGAGCAGTATCTCTGTTCCAACAACAAGGTGCGCATAGGCAACGACGCAAGGCTCATTGAAGTAGGTTCCGACCCGGCCAACAATTCTCCGAATTTCCTGTGGAGCGGCGCTTTCCGCCGCCTGCCGCGCTCGGCGGTGAAGGCCAATTTCGGCGATTTCCGCACCTATGTGGACGGCAATCGGCAGAAGATAGACGAGCAGACCCACATGGGGCTCGACCTGGCTTCCGTAGCCCACGCCGAAGTGCCCGCCGCGCAGGCCGGCCGCGTGGTCTGGGTGGATTATCTCGGTATACACGGCAACATGATACTCATCGAGCACGGTATGGGCCTCATGACGCAGTACTCCCATCTCAGTGAATATGCCGTTCAGGTAGGCGACAGGGTGGAAGCCGGGCAGACCATCGGCCGTACGGGCACGAGCGGCCTTGCCGGGGGCGATCATCTGCACTTCGGCGTGCTTGTGGGCGGCGTACCCGTCCAGCCTCTGGAATGGCTGGATCCGACGTGGGTGAAAAACAACATCACCTCGCGCCTCAACATTTCCCTGTAACATTTCTTTCCGTCCTCAAGGCGGGAGCGTTGCAAGGCCCGGCGGGGGAGACTCCGCCGGGCTTTTCCGCATGGCCCGGGGAAGAGTGCCGGACGGGCGTATCCTTTCCGCCCGCGCTGAAGGCCGGGAAGTTCGCGAAGCTTCTTTCTTGAGCGTGCGGCGGAGCAGCCCTGCCCGTGTTTTGGAATATCTCCGGCACTGTTCGTTTTCGAGCCATGGGCACGGGAGCCGGATTGCCGGCCGCTTTCGGGAAGGCTGCCGTGCGCTCCGCAGCCTTTGCCTGAGCATGGGCGGAAGGCGGGGGAGGGAGGCGGCATCTTGCCAATTTTTGCCGGACAGGCTATGAAGGAACGCTCCCGGGTGTTGAAGCAGGCCGTTTTTACGCGGCCTGTTTTCCTTGCCGGACAAAGGTGCGGACGCCGGAAGAAGTTTGTTCCCGGTACATACGGCGCAAGGTGATGCGCATGAGAAAATACCCGGCGAACCGTTTTCTTGTTTTCAAGGAGTGAGCCATGCCCCATAAAGGGCCCCACATTTCCATATCGGCAGAGTATGTGGTCAACCGCATACTCCGCATCAATCTGGATGAATTCGAGCGCTGGCCCCAGAGCGTCAGAGAGCTTGCCATAGATATAGCGGAAGAGCTGTTTCTTGTCGCCTACAATCCCTTCATTTCCGCAGGGGATGTGAAGAAGAGCGTCAATGAACACTATCAGGCGGAATCTCCCTCTCTCGCCCATCAGTATGCCACGGCCATAAGCGAAGGCATCACCATGTTCTGGAGCGCCCACGAGGCGGAGCTGGAATTCTGCCGGGAGCTTACGGGCCGCCTTTCCGCAATCATGCCCGACGACTGCATCCTGCGCCGCCGGGGCGCACTGGTGGCTGCCGCCACCGACGCCACGGACCTGCGTATGGAATTGCCCCTTCTGGTGGTGGAGCCCGACACGCCGGAGCAGATCAGCGCTCTGGTGCGCCTTGCCAATGAAATGAAGTTCGCCATAATCCCCCGGGGCGGCGCTTCCGGGCTCACCGGCGGCACCGTGCCCACGCGCAAGCGTACCGTGGTGGTGAGCACCACGCGCCTCACGGCCAAATCGGTGAACAAGGCAGCGCGCACCATGACGTGCCAGGCGGGCGTCGTCACGCAGGACGCCATAGACTTCGCCGCCTCCAAGGGCCTTCTTTTTACTGTAGATCCGGCCTCCAAGACGGCTTCCACCATCGGCGGCAACGTGTCCGAGAATTCGGGCGGGCCTTTCTGCTTTGAATACGGAACCACCATCGACAATCTTCTTTCCTGGAGCATGGTCACGCCCACAGGGGAAATCATCCGCATCGAAAGGGTGAATCACCCCGGGCATAAGATCATGCCCGATGAGAACGTGGTTTTCGAGGTGAAGGATCTTTCCGGCGGCATGCGCAGCGTGGTGCGCCTGAAGGGCAACGAGGTAAGGCACGACGGCCTCGGCAAGGACGTGACCAACAAGCTCCTGGACGGCCTGCCCGGCATGCAGAAGGAAGGTATAGACGGCATCATTACCGAAGCTATCTTCCTCCTTCATCCCCGGCCTTCCGTTTCCCGCGTGATGGTGCTGGAATTCTACGGCTCCTCCATGGTGCCTGCGGCAGAGCTGGTGCGCAAGATCGTGAATCTGCGCGACAGGATGCGCGAGCAGGGCGGCGACGTGCGCGTTTCCGCCCTTGAGGAATTCAACTCCAAGTATGTGCAGGCCATAAGTTATCAGCGCAAGTCCGACAGGCACGAGGGCAGTCCCATTTCCGTCATCATCGTGCAGGTGGACGGCAACGACGCCTATGTGCTGGACGATGCCGTGCAGGCCATTCACGCCCTTGCCGAAGACGACCCCCATGTTTTCGCCGCCATAGCCAAGGACGACAAGCAGGCCGCAGAATTCTGGGAGGACAGGCATCGTCTTTCGGCCATAGCGAAGCGCACTTCCGGCTTCAAGATGAATGAGGACGTGGTGCTTCCCATAAGCCGCATCCCGGAATTCGCCCATTATCTGGAAACGCTGAACGTGGCGGCTGCGGCGGACGCCTACCGTTTCGCCCTTCAGGAGCTTTCCCGCCTTCAGGGCTTCCCCCTGGAGGACCCGGCCTTCAACGAGGAATTTTCCTTTGCCTCCCATGTTGCGGCGAGCGACGAATCCAACATGGATCCTTCTCTGGTGGATGAGGAGGTGGCCGCAAGGGCCGAGGCGTGGCTCCTTTCCCAGAAGGAGCGCTTGCCCCGCCTTTCCTCCCGTGTGGACGGTATCATCGAATATATGAAAAGCAGCCGCATCGTGGTGGCGAGTCACATGCACGCGGGCGACGGCAATTGCCATGTGAATATCCCGGTGAACTCCAACGACCCGCGCATGATGGAGCACGCCGAAGATGTGGCCATGCAGGTCATGGCCAAGACGCAGGAGCTCGGGGGCGCGGTTTCCGGCGAGCACGGCATAGGCATCACCAAGATAGCCTTTCTGGATGCGAAGCAGATGGAGAGCCTGCGCGAGTTCAAGATGCGCGTGGACCCGCGCGATCTGCTGAACCCCGGCAAGCTCGTCACGCGCAACCTGCCGGTGCGGCCCTTCACCTTTTCCTTCAACAGGCTCATTGCGGATATCCGCGAATCGGGCCTGCCGGATAAGGAATGTCTCATCCGCCTGCTTTCTCAGGTGCAGACCTGCACGCGTTGCGGCAAGTGCAAGCAGGTGTGCCCCATGGTTTACCCCGAGCGTTCCTTCCAGTACAATCCACGCAACAAGAACCTTATTCTCGGCGCGCTCACCGAAGCCATTTACTATTCTCAGGTTACGAGCGGCAGGCCCTCTCCGGAACTTCTGGGCGAGCTGCGCCACCTGGTGGAGCACTGCACGGGCTGCGGCCGCTGTACTTCGGTCTGCCCGGTGAAGATAGAATCGCCGGAAGTGGCCTTAAGTTCCCTTGCCTATGTGAAGCGCGAGGGCATGGGCGGCCACCCCGTGAAGGCACAGGTACTCAAGGTGCTCGCTTCCGACCCGGCGGGCCGTCTCCCCGCCTTTGCCAAAATGGCGGCCCTCGGCCAGAACGTGATGAACCAGTTCATTCCGTTGGTGCCCCGCGTCTGGCGAAGGCGCATGCGCAGCCCGCTCTTTGCCGCCCGCGGCCCGGCGCTCGGCATGGTGAGCATCTACGAAAGCCTGCATCTGGACAAGAATTCCCCGGTTCATCTCTTCCTGCCCGTGAGCGGCGACATTTCCGCCCAGGGCGTGCTGGAAGGCCGTGTGCCTGCCGTGCTTTATTTCCCCGGCTGCGGGGGAAGCCTTTTCTACCGCCGCATCGCGTTGGCCTCGCTTGCTCTTATGATGCATGCGGGAGTGCCCGTGGTGCTGCCGAGCCGCCATCTTTGCTGCGGCTATCCGCTGCTTGCCGCGGGCGGGGCTGAAAAGTATGAGGAAAACCTCCAGCGCAACCGGCAGGTCATAGCCTCCACGCTTCAGGCTGCGGCCGAGGCTGGCTTTGATGTGAACATGCTCATCACGGCATGCGGCTCCTGTCGCGACTCTCTCATGCGCCACGGCCTCACCGGGCTGGACGGCAATGTGCTGCCCCACAACGATATTGTGCAGCTTCTGGTGGATCGTCTGCCCCACGACGTAGAGGTGAGCGATGAGCGCATCATCTACCATTCCTCCTGCCATCCGGCATGGTCGGGCGTGAAGGCTACCAAGGACGGCGGCAAGGTGGCAAGGGCGCTTGAGCGCATCACCGGCGCTTCCATCCTCATCAACCCCGGCTGCTGCGGCGAGTCCGGTGCCGGGGCCTACACCTGCCCGGAAATTTACAATACCCTGCGCGA
>NZ_DYZA01000229.1 GCF_020741395.1 Mailhella massiliensis
AGCAGCAGCACCTCCTTTTGTCCGCACAGGTTGAAGGTGTCCATGTCATAGTAGTAATCCGTTTCCTCTATGGTGATCTGCGGATGTTCCGCCTTCAGCATGGCTGCGAAGTCGTCGAGAAACTCGGTATCCCCGGTTTTCACCATCATGAGATGTTCGCCGTGCAGTTCTTTAAGGTGCAGACTTCTTTTCCCTGCCAGAGGGTGCCCTGAGGGGAGTGCGACGCACAGCCTGTAGCTTCCCAGAATGAAATAGTTTGCGCAGGCTTGCATTTTCCTGGAATTGAACGCCCCGACGAGCAGGTCGATGCGCTCTCCCAGGGAGGCGATGATGGAAAGGATGTTGTCCCTGTCGTCGTCATAGGGCACGATACTGAATTTATAGTGTTTGAAATGCTCCTTATGCCTTGCACAGATATTCGTCAGCGCTTCGCTGGAATTCAGGAATGAAGAGCCTATTCTCAGCGTAGTCATTTCGTTTTTTATATTCTTTGCTTTCTTCAGCGCGTTCTGTGCTTCTGAAACAAGTTTTTTCCCGTCTTCATAGAGGGATTTTCCTGCCGGAGTCACCCTGACGCCGCTGCTGCCGCGTTCAAAAAGCACAAGGCCCAGCCGCTCTTCCAGAGCATTGATGTGCTTCATGACGGAAGCGGGAGTCGTATAGGTTATGGAGGCGGCCCGGGAAAAACTGCCGCACTCGACGACATGCATGAAGATCTGGAACTGGCGGCTCAGCATGGGAACTCCGGCTTTTACTTTTTATAAAAGCGTGTAGCTTTTTTGGTCATTCCGCGTCAAGGAAAATGCGTTTACATAAAGAGGAAAGAAGTGGTCGCATTGCAGCGGGCCCGCGTGTGAAGCGCGACCTTTCCCCATTGTCCCTATGCAGGAGAAAATATGAGAAAGTGTGTAGAATCGGTATGTTGTGTCATGTTTCTGGGGGCGCTGCTGCTTTTTCCCGGGCAGCTTGCAGGCCGGGAAGATACCCGGCCCATCACGCTTCGGACCATGGGCAGCCTGTTCTTCGGCGGTACGGTGACGCACGGAAAGGACGGCGACACTTTCCACGGCGATCACGGTTACGCCCAGTTCTACATTCCGCAAAAGTCCAGGGATTACCCCGTCATTCTCTGGCACGGCATCGGGCAGTCCGGCAGAAGCTGGGAATCCACGCCCGACGGGCGTGAAGGCTATCAGGCCATTCTGCCCCGGCGCGGCTGGGCTACCTACATCATCGACCAGCCGCGCCGGGGCAGGGCGGGCTATACCGAGGTTCCCCCTTCTCACGAAGACGCGGTTCCCACCACGGCAAGGGAAAGCTCGGCATGGAATGCCTTCCGCAACGGCTTGTGGGTGCCGCCTGCGCCTGCGTCCCTGTTTGCCGGCAGTCAGTTTCCGGGCGATGCCGCATCCATCGAGCAGTTTTTCCGCCAGCAGGCCCCGAATACCGGCAACGAGCCGCGAACCGACGGGCACCGGCGCTTCATGGGCGAAACAATGGCCGCTCTTCTGGAGCGCACGGGGCCGGCCGTTCTCGTCACTCATTCCAACAGCGGGCAGTACGGCTGGTTCACGGGCATGATCGCCCCGGACAAGGTCAGGGCTATTGTCGCCTATGAGCCGGGGCAGTTCGTGTTTCCCGACGATGAACCCATGCTCGACGTGCCCGTCAGAAACGCCCTTGCCGGGGAGATGCTTCAGGGTATCCCCGTACCCGCGCAGGAATTTCAGAAGCTGACGCGCATGCCCATACTGGTCGTTTACGGCGACAATATCAGTACGGAGCTGAGCGAGGTCTTCAACGTCGAGGTATGGCGTATTTCCAAGGCCCGCGCCCGCGCCTTCGTGGATGCCGTCAACCGGCACGGCGGCGACGCCGCCCTGGTCGTGCTTCCCGAAGAGGGCGTCACAGGCAATACCCATGCGCCCTTTGCGGACAGGAACAATCTCGACATTGCCGACAGGCTGGAAGAGTGGCTGCACGAAAAGGGCCTTGATGGAAACGCGCATCCGCACACAGGCCCGGCCCCGGCCAAAAGGACGGAACTGACCATACCCCTGCGCAGGGAGTAAGCGCGCCTCGGCTGCCCTTTCAGGCCTGCCGCTTTTCGGGAAGTCCTCTTCCCCGGGCATGCGGGGCCGCCGCATTTCCCGGACGCAGCTTCCCCGGGGCATGTTCCCCCGCCTTTTGCCATGGCCTGCCCCTGCGGAAGAGAGGAAAGGGCAGCCCTGTTCCGGGGCCGCGCACGGGTCTTCCGGGAAGGCGGGGAAGCCTCTTTCGGGGCACGGATAACAAAAGGCCGGGAGCCCGCACTCCCGGCCTTTCCCTGCAGGTATGCCGCCGCGCGCTAGCCGCCGAGGTAGGCTTCGCGCACCTTGGGATTCTTCAGCATATCTTTGCCCGGGCCTTCCAGCACCACGGAGCCCGTTTCGAGGATATAGGCGTAGTCGGCGATGGAAAGGGCGGCGTAGGCGTTCTGCTCCACAAGGAGCACGGTCTTGCCGTCCTCATTGATGCGGCGGATGATGGCGAAGATTTCCCGCACCAGAAGGGGGGCGAGGCCGAGGGAAGGTTCGTCCAGCATGACGAGGTCGGGGCGGCTCATGAGGGCGCGGCCCACGGCGAGCATCTGCTGTTCGCCGCCGGAAAGGGTGCCGCCCTTCTGCCAGCTTCGTTCCCTGAGGCGGGGGAAGAGGTCGTACACGAGTTCCCTGTCGCGGGCTATGCCGTCTTCATCCTTGCGGCACCACGCGCCCAGGGTGAGGTTCTCCGCCACGGTGAGGTGCGGCAGGATGCGGCGGCCTTCGGGGCTCAGGGCAATGCCGTTTCTCACCATGTTTTCGGCGGGCAGGCCGAGGAGGTTCACGGGCTTGTCGCCTTCGTTCCTGGTGAGGAGTATCTCGCCTTTCGCGCCCTTCACCAGCCCGGCGATGGAGCGGATGATGCTGCTCTTGCCCGCGCCGTTGGCCCCGATGAGCGTGACGACGCTCCCGCGCGGGATGGAGAGGGATACGCCCTTGACGGCGTGTATGCCGCCGTAATGCACATGAAGGTCTTTAATCTGCAGCATGGTTCACATCCTCGCCGAGGTATGCTTCGATGACGCGCGGATTGGAGCGTATGGCCTCGGCATTGCCTTCGGCAATGAGCTTGCCGTACTCCAACACCCAGATATGTTCGCACACGCCCATGACTACCTTCATGTCGTGCTCTATGAGCAGGATGGTGAGGCGGAACTCGTCGCGTATCTGGCGGATGAAGTTCATGAGCTCCAGGCTTTCCTGCGGGTTCATGCCCGCGGCCGGTTCGTCGAGCAGGAGGAACTTCGGCTCCGTGGCCAGGGCACGGGCGATTTCCAGGCGGCGCTGCGCGCCGTAGGGCAGGCCGGAGGCGGTTTCCTCGGCGTAGGCGGAAAGGCCGATGCGTTTTAAAAGCTGCTTTGAGCGTCCGCGTATGTCGCGTTCCTCGCGCATGGCTCCGGGCAGGCCTATCACGGAACCCCACCAGCGGCTCCTGCGGCGCACATGGCGGCCTATCATCACGTTCTCGAGCGCGGTTTCATTGTAGAAAAGGCGGATGTTCTGGAAGGTCCTCGCCATGCCCAGGGCGCAGATGGCGTGCGGATCCATGCCGGTGATCCTTCTGCCTGCGAAGACCACGTCGCCTTCCGTGGGCTTGTAGAAGCCGGTAATGACGTTGAACACCGTGGTCTTGCCCGCGCCGTTGGGGCCGATGAGCCCCACGATGCCCCCTTCGGGGATGTTCATGTCCAGCTCGCTCACGGCGGTGACGCCGCCGAAGCGCATGGTCACGTTTCTCACTTCAATGATGTTCTTCGTCCCGTTCATGCCTTGTTCTCCTTTTTGCCGCGCCGGCGGAAAAGGAAGGCGGCGATGCCGTCCCAGGTGATCTCACGCATGCCCATGATGCCTTCTCTGCGGTAGAGGATGATGATGAGCAGACATACGGAGAACACCACCATGCGCATGCCCGGGATACCGGGAATTTCCAGGAAGCCGAGATCCATGGGTTCTTCCACCACGCGCAGCCATTCCAGAAGCACCGTGATGATGACGCTGCCTATGATGCTGCCCGTGATGGAGCCGAGCCCGCCTGCCACCACGATCATGAGGATGTTGTAGGTGAGCAGGAAGGTGAACATTTTGGGGTCGATGGTGGTGAGGAGGTTGCCGAGCAGCGCGCCGCCCACGCCCGCGAGAAAGGCCCCGAGGCAGAAGGAGAAGAGCTTGGTGTGGAAGACGTTGATGCCCATGACCTGGGCGGCGATTTCATCGTCGCGCACGGCCTTGAGCACGTTGCCGAAGTTGCTGGAGAGAAGCCGCACCGTGCAGAACACCACCACGAGCAGCCAGATATAGCTTGTGAAGAGGTCGGTGTGGCAGGGGATGCCCTTGATGCCCAGGGAGCCGTTGGTGATGGGCGTGGCGTTCACGATGAGCACGCGGATGATTTCCGAAAATCCCAGGGTGGCTATGCCGAGGTAGTCGCCGCCGAGCCTGAGCACCGGGATGCCTATGACGAGGGCGAAGAGCGTGGCTACCACGCCGCCTAAAATCACGGAGAACCAGAAGGGCGTGTGCAGCGTGGCAAGCGGCGGCAGTATCTCGTCGATGATCCACATCATTTCTTTCTGGTCGGGTGAGAGCACGCACAGGGCGGAAACGTAGGCCCCTATGGCCATGAACCCTGCGTGCCCCAGGGAGAACATACCGGTGAAGCCGTAGATGATGTTGAGGGATATGGCGAGGATGCCGTACACGGCCACGAGGTTCAGGATCTGCACTTCATAGCCGTTGAGCGGTTCGGGCAGGAAGGAGAGGCCGAGATCCTGCGCCATGCTGCCGTCGGCCCACCAGAGGAAGAGGAAGAGCAGCGCTATGGCCGCGGCGTTGAAGGTGCGGGTGCGGGCCGGAGAGAAGGGTTCCCTTTGCGCGGTCATCATATCTTCTCCTTCTGTTTTTCACCGAACAGGCCGGTGGGCTTCACCAGAAGGACAACGACCAGCAGAATGAAGGCGAAGGCGTCGCGGTAGCCGGAAAGTTCCGGGAAGAAGGCGACGGCCATGATTTCTATGAAGCCCAGCAGCAGGCCGCCTATGACGGCGCCCTGGATGGAGCCGATGCCGCCGAACACGGCGGCGATGAAGGCCTTGAAGCCGGGGAATACGCCCATGTAGGGGTTGATCTGCGGATAGCGCAGGGCCCACATGATGCCCGAGGCCGCGGCCAGCGCGGAACCTATGGCGAAGGTGAGGGCGATGATCTTGTCCACGGAGACGCCGAGCATGCGCGTAGTTTCAATGTCTTTGGAAATGGCCTGCATGGCGAGGCCCGGCTTGGTATGGTAGACCACATAGAGGAGGGCGGCCACGAGTATGGCCGTCACGCCGGGCACGAGCAGGGTGAGGGGCATGAGGCGCGCGCCGCCTATGGTGATGATGCTGATGAGCCATTCGGGCTGATGCACGGGGCGGGGCAGGCCGGTGAAGACCACCACGGCCAGGCTTTCCAGGAAGAAGGAGACGGCAATGGCGCTGATGAGGGCGGAGATGCGCGGGGCGTCGCGCAGGGGGCGGTAGGCAATTTTGTCCATGAGCACGCCGAGGGCGGCGGAGCCCAGGATAGCCACCACCACGGCCACGGGCCAGGGCAGGCAGAAGAGCGTGGTGCCGTAGAAGACGAAGTACGCGCCGAGCATGAGAATGTCGCCGTGGGCGAAGTTGATGAGGCGCAGGATGCCGTACACCATGGTGTAGCCTATGGCGATGAGCCCGTAGAGTGAACCCAGCGTAAGCGCGTTGAAAAAGTGTTGCAGGAATAATTCCAGACTCATGGGGAACCCTTTCCGGCCGCAGGGAGGGGGGAGTCGTTCGGCCGTGGTAAAAGGTGCGGGCTTTATCTGCGACATGCCGCCCCGCGCGCCGTTTCCGGCGCGGCGAAGCGGCGCGTCTGCATCTTTTCGGAAGGCGCCTGTCGTAAAGGAAGGCGCGCAGGGGCGAAGGCCGGGGAGGCCCCGGCCCGTTCAGGCGCTTAGTCGGCGATGGCTTCGCCTATGTAGGAGCGCTTGCCGTCCTTGTACTGGATGATGCCCACGGGCAGTTCGGCGTCGTGGGTGGCGTTGATGGAGAGGGTGCCGAGCGGCGTGGCGAAGTTCTTGGTGGCCGCGAGGGCCTTGGTTATGGCTTCGGGATCGTCGGAACCGGCGCGGGTTATGGCGTCGAGGATGAGGTTGTAGCACACATAGCCGAGGGCGGAGTTCACGTTGGGATCCTTGTCGGGATAGGCGGCCTTCCATTCGGCGGTGAAGGCCTTGGCGGCTTCGCTCATGTTGGGCATGTTCACGTCATAGGGGAAGGTGGTGTGCAGGAAGCCTTCCACGGCCTTGCCGCCGATCTTGATGGTATCGGGGTTGTCCATGGCGTCCGCGCCCATCATGACGAAGGTGCCGCCGAGTTCCCGGGCCTGCTTCATGATGATCGCGCCTTCCGCGAAGTAGGCGGGCATGAACACGAGGTCGGGCTTCTGATTGATGATTTCGGTGAGCTGGGCCGTGAAGTCCTGGTCGCCGGAATTGTACTTCATGTCGGCCACGATTTCGCCGCCGAGCTTCTTGTAGGAGCGCTTGAAGAAGCTGCACAGGCCCACGGAATAGTCGTTGGCCACGTCCATGAGAATGGCGGCCTTCTTCATGCCGAGATTCTTAAAGGCGTAGGAGGCGGCAGCCGCGCCCTGATAGGGGTCGATGAAGCAGGCGCGGAAGTAGTAGTTCTTGCCCTGGGTCACGAGGGGGCTGGTGCAGGAGGTGCCCACGCCGGGGACCTTGGCCTTTTCGCCCACTTCGCCGCCGGCCATGGCCAGGGAGGAGCCGTAGGTGCCTATGTAGGCGGAAACCTTGTCGCGTTCCACAAGGCGCTTCACGGCGTTGGCCGCTTCCACCTTGTCGGACTTGTTGTCCACGACGATGAGTTCCACGTCGCGGCCGAGTACCTGGGGCTGGGCCTTCTGGGCGAGTTTGATGCCGTCCAGCTCCAGCTGGCCGCCGAAGGCGTTCTGGCCGGTGAGGGGCAGATACACGCCGATTTTGACGGGCTCGGCGGCCATGGCGGGGAAGGCGATGCCGCAGGCCATGGCGGCCATGGCGACAGAGGCGAACACACGGGAAAGCTTCATAACGGATCCTCCGGTTAACAGAAACGGGTTCGTGTGAAAAGAGATGAGGCGATAGTATAGAAAGTTACGATTATGTGCAATCATGCAGGCGGGGAAAACACGCCTTCCTCCCGCATGCCGTGCCGCGCTGTTCCCGGAGATGTTGTTTTTGTGTGCATAGTTAGCGATAATGCAGTTTTTTGAGATTTTCCCGGAGGAAAAAGAAAAAAGAGTTTTTTTCCATTTTTGTGTTTACACGGCGGAAAAATTGTGGAAAATATTTCTCCTTTTTTTCCCGGAGAGAGGGGGAGCGCATGTGCCGGGCGTTTCGGCAAGGCTGCGCGGAGGGAACCCGGGGGCTGCCATGTTCCTGCTTCCGCCCAAAGAGCTTGTTTCCGGTGGGGGGGGAGGGCGGCGCCCGGCGGACAGGAGGAGCCTTTCCGGCTGCGGCCGAACGTGCCCTTTTTTCGCCTGCCGGGAAGGGATTTTTCCGCAGGGGGATGTTCGGGACAAAAGACCGGCTGCGCACAGAAGAGAAAAAGGCCCTTCCGGGTGCGGGAGGGCAGGTTGCACGGCAAGCGGCCATTGAGAGGGCGGGCTTTTCCCGGCGTGTGCGGCGGGCAACGGCCGATGAATATGCGGGAGAAGGGAAGATTCTGCGCGGCCGTACCCGGCGGAGCCGCCGTAGCCTCGCCCGTGTTTCCGGCATTGCGGGGAGTTTTTTCTTCCTTTTCCGGCTCCGGGGCGCGTCTTTCCTTTGCCGGGGCCGTAATCGCAGGCGGGAGAAGTATGGCCCGCAGGCTCCGGGGCGACGCGGGCAGGGCTGTGTCCTGCGGGGAGCGGCGCCGTCTTGCCCGCCGGAAAAGGGAAACGGCGGTGTGCTGTCCCGGCAAGGTCGCCCCTGTCGGGCATCGTGTTGCACATTTGTTTTGCAAGTGCAGTTTCTTGCCGGGGGAGCGGACTCACCGGTGCGGGCGGGGCGGACGGAGAGGCCGGCATGCTACAGCTTCCTCCGGGAGCTGCCCTTCCCTACCGTTTTTTCAGGGAGGGTAGTCCTTGCCTCGGCGCGGGGCGCCGATTCCCGCATGCCGGAAGCCCCGGGCAAAAAAACGCATGGGCGGGGCCTCCGGAAAGGCGCAGCAAGGGCGCGGCTCCGGGGGCTGCCGCAGCCTGCGGCAAGGCGCTTTCTACGGGGCCTGCGCGGGGAAGGCGAGGAATTCGGACTTGTCCCGGAGGTATTCCCCGGCGTGCGCGGCGGACAGCGGCAAAGTTTGCGGGGAAGGGGGGAAAGAAAAGGGCCTTCCCCATCGCGCTTGTCCGCCCGGAGCGGGTAAGCTGTCCCGTTTCGGCGCGTGTTCCTTCTTTTCCTGGCCCGTTTCCAGCAAAAAGAAAACGCCCGGGCGGCGTTGCCGGGGCGTTTTGAGGCGTCGAGTTCCCTTCCGGGCACTACAGATGCTTCTTCCTGCGGGAGGAGGAGGGCAGGCCGAGTTCCTCGCGGTACTTGGCCACGGTGCGCCGGGCTATCTTCACGCCGAGTCCGTCGTTGAGGCGGGAGCTGATTTCCTCATCGGAGAGGGGGTGAGCGGGATCTTCGCCGTCGATGAGGGAGCGGATGCGGGCTTTCACGCTTTCCGAGCCCACCTGCCTGCCGTCGCTGGAGGAAAGGGCGCTGTTGAAGAAGTACTTGAGCTCGAAGATGCCGTGGGGAGTACCCACATACTTGTTGGTGGTGATGCGGCTTATGCTCGATTCGCTGCGGCCTATGTCTTCGGCTATGTCCTTGAGCACCAGGGGCTTCAGGCCGTAGATGCCGTTCTCGAAGAACTCGCGCTGATGCTTCACGATGCTTTCCATGACCTGATAGAGGGTGCGTTGCCGCTCCTCCAGGGAGCGGATGATCCATACGGCGGAGCGCAGGCGGTCATTCATGTAGTCCTTTTCCTCGCTGGAGCGGTTCTGGCCGGAAAGCTCCTCGGAAAGGGGGGAAAGCTGAAGGTGCGGCAGGTCTTCGTCGTTCATGAGTATGACGAATTCGCCGTTCACCTTGCGCACGAAGATATCGGGGCTCACATACCAGGGCACGCCTGAGCCGAGGCTTCCGCCCGGGCGCGCCTCCAGGCTCTGAATGACGCGTATGTATTCTTTCAGGGTTTCGAGATCAATGCGGAACTGGCGCAGGAGGGGCTTGTAGCGCTGTTTTTCAAGGTCTTTCAGATGGTCGCGTACCAGGCTCACCAGGATGGGGTCGCGGTCGTAATGTTCGGCGCGCATCTGGATAAGCAGGCACTCGGAAAGGGTGCGCGCGGCCACGCCCACGGGGTCGAAATTCTGAATGGCGGAAAGCACGGGCGCGATTTCCGAAACCTCCGCCCCGGCAAGGGCGGCGATTTCCTCATCCGTGGCGGTGAGATAGCCTGTTTCGTCGAGGTTGCCGATGATGCACTCGCCGATAGCCTTCTGCTTTTCGGTAAAGGGCGAGAGCAGAAGCTGGGCCATGAGGTGCGCCTCCAGCGTGGGTTCGGCGGAATGACAGGCTTCCAGGGGATTATTGTCTTCTTCCGCGGCTTCATATTCCTGCTGGGCTATGCGCGACCGGCTGGAAAACTCGCCGAGATATTCCTCCCATTCCGCGCTGCGTGTCACTTCCTCCTGCGGCCAGGGACTGTCCTGGTCGGAGGAGGCGCGCCCGCTTTCAGGTTCAGGCGCAGCCGGGGGGCTTTCCGCCTCGCGCTCTTCAAGAAAGGGGTTTTCCAGAAGCTCGCGCTGCACGGCTTCCACAAGTTCCTGACGGGAGAACAGAAGCAGGGAAATGGCCTGCTTGAGCATGGGAGTCATGTGGAGCTGCTGGCTGAGCTTGAACTGCTGCCGTATTTCTATAGCCATATTTTCCCCTGGCGTTTTCTGGTGTGCCGGTTTTCCGGCGCGAAGGAGGCGGGATGCCGCCCGGGAATCATCAGCGGAGCTCTTCCTCCGCCACTTCCGCAAGAAGCCTTGCCGCGCGGCGGACGAAGTCCTCATCTTCCCCTTCCACCATGACGCGGCAGAGGTTTTCCGTACCGGAATAGCGCAGCAGTACGCGGCCGTGGGAGCCGAGCTTCTCTTCAATGTCCTTCTGTGCGGCCATGAGCTTTTCGCACTGTTCAAAGGGCGTCTTGCGGGTGATCTTCACGTTGACGAGCTTCTGCGGGTAGAGCTTGAGCCTGTCTGCAAGCTCGGAGAGGCGGCGCCCCGATTCGCGCATGATGCGCAGTATCTGCAGGGCGGCGAGAAGCCCGTCGCCGGTGGTGCCGTATTCGCGGAAGATGAGGTGGCCGGACTGCTCCCCGCCGAGCATGGCGTTGTGCTGGCGCATGGCCTCGATCACATAGCGGTCCCCCACCTTGGTGCGCAGAAGCTGGCCCCCGCGCTCCTTCATGAAGACCTCAAGGGCCATGTTGCTCATCACCGTGCCCACGAGCATGTTGTTGTTCAGCTTGCCCTTTTTCATGAGGTCGTCGGCGCAGATAGCCATGATCTGGTCGCCGTCGAGCAGGCGGCCCTTTTCGTCCACCACGAGCAGGCGGTCGGCGTCGCCGTCCAGGGCGAGGCCCACGTCGGCGCGCACCTCGCGTACCTTGGCCTGAAGGTTCTCGGGGTGCAGGGAGCCGCACTGGTAGTTGATGTTCAGCCCGTCGGGCGAGGTGCCGAGGCGGAACACCTCCGCGCCGAGCTCTTCCAGGGCCAGGGGGGCAACCTTGTAGTTGGCGCCGTTGGCGCAGTCGATGACGACGCGCAGCCCGTCCAGGGTGAGCTGCTGGGGGAAGCTGCTCTTGAGGTACACGATGTAGCGGCCCGAGGCGTCCACGATACGGTAGGCGCGGCCCACCTTGTGGGAGGCGGGGTAGTCCCACTCATAGTCCTTGTCGAGGATGAGGGCGGCCATTTTATCTTCCACTTCGTCGGGCAGCTTGAAGCCCTCGCGGTCGAAGAACTTGATGCCGTTGTCGTGATAGGGGTTGTGCGAGGCGGAAATGACTACGCCGAAATCGGCCCGCATGTTGCGGGTGAGGAAGGCAATGGCGGGCGTGGGCAGGGGGCCCACCTGATAGACGTCCATGCCCGCGGCGCAGAGCCCCGCCGTGAGTGCGGACTCGAACATGTAGCCGGAGAGGCGCGTGTCCTTGCCGATGATGACTTTGCGGCGACATTCGTCGGAGCGGAACACCGTGCCTGCGGCAAGGCCGAGGCGCAGCGCCGTTTCTGCGGTGAGGGGATAGGTATTCACGCGGCCGCGCAGGCCGTCGGTTCCGAAAAGGCGTTCAGACATGGCTATTCCTGTTCTTCCTGGTGTTCTTGGTCGGCGTGGCTTCGTGCGGCTTCAGGGGGTGTCTCCCCCTCGGCTTCCGCCTTTTCCGCGTCCTTCAGGGGCTTGTCGCCGGCATTTGCTTTTTCCGTCCCGCTGCCTTCCTCCGCCTTTTCTGCCGCTTCGTTCCGTTCCTCCCGGGAAGCGTCGCCGGGCAGCATGGTGGGAGCCTTGAGGTCGCCGGGCTGGAGTACGTCCGCAGGCAGGGGAATATCGTTCAGGGAGAAGTCCCCGCTGACGCGCGGGCTCGGCAGGCTCATGCCGAAGCTCGACTGGGGCATGGAGAAGATGCTCTCCGCAGGAGCCCAGCTTTGTCCGTCCCCGTCTTCGCGGCTTACCAGAAGCACGCTGGAGGGCTCGATGGACACAAGGCCCGCGCCCGAGGGCAGCATGACGAGGGGGGTGATCTCGGCCCGTTCGCCGGGAGTGAGGCGGGCAGGCTCACGCACGATGACGCGTACCGCGTCGAGGTAGTCCCTGTCGTCCACCAGGGCCTCGGGCACGGAAATTTCCACGTTGGCCCTGTCCGGCTGCACTTCGTAGAGCGCGTTTTCGCTGTCGAGCTGTATATCTCTTGAGAGCGTCACATTCCTGGTCTTCATGTCCAGTGAGTAGCGCAGCGTGGTGACGGGCGGGGTGATCTCCACCTGCGGCGGGGCTACAATGGCCACATTGGCTTCATGGGGGCCTTCGCTGGCGTTTTTTGTGGGATCATAGACCACGATGAGCCGCTCCAGGGAATTGACCTGGGTTTCCGGCCCTTTCACCGTGACGAAGGCAGGCTCCAGTATGGGGTGCGAGATGAGATAGGGCGAATCCTCGGGCAGGGGCAGCATCTTGTTTTCCAGAGGCACCACGCGCTCGGTGAGGGCGTCGGCTTCAAGCACGAGGCGGCTCGGCATGATTTCGAGGATCTCAAAGGCCTTGAAATCGGGGATGGACTCCACGGCAAGGGGCAGGGCCGTGGCCCCGCGCTGCACGCCGGAAAGATCCACCGTGTACACGAGGTCGCGCGAGTGGAGATTGCGCAGAAGCTCGGCCGAGCCGCGCAGGCGCACGGAAATGTGGTTGACCATGCCTTCGCGTATGATGAGCCCTTCGGGCAGGCCCCGGTATTCCACCCTGAGCTCGACCTGTGTTTCCACATGGTCGCGCCCCACTACGAGATACCACAGCCCCGTGGCGATGACCAGGGAAAGCAGCGCGGAAAGAACGGTCTGAATGCGGCTGTTACTGATTGAGGACATTGGCCAGTATCCGTTCCAGGCGCTCTTGGTTCAGGGGGTTGGAGAGGTGGCCGTCCTGGGCTAGCGTCACTTCTCCGCGTTCTTCCGATACCGCTATGGATATGGCGTCGCTTACTTCCGTGATGCCTATGGCCGCCCTGTGGCGGGTGCCGAAGTGCTGGCGGGCCAGGTTGGCGAGCGGCAGCACGCAGCCTGCGGCCACGATGCGGTCGTTGTGTCCGATGATGACGGCTCCGTCGTGCAGGGCCGTGTTGGGGAAAAAGATGGTGGAAAGCAGATCCTGCGACACTACGGCGTCAATCTTCACGCCCTTTTCCATCATGTCGCCGAGGGCCACGTTGCGCTCAATGACGATAATGGCCCCGATGCGCCTCGCCGCGAGAGCGCAGGCCGTGCGGCTCACCGTGCTTATCATTTCCGTGCGCACGTTGCTCTTGCGCCGGAAAAGATGCCGGAAATTCATGTTGGACAGTGCCTGTCGTATGTCCTGATGGAAGAGTATGACTACCACGAGGAAGAGGGAGCTGAACACGTTCTGCAGAAGCCAGACCAGGGTGAACAGGCCGAGGAGCTGCGCCGCCGCAAAAAGGGCGAGCAGGAAGAGCAGGCCGTTCAGGGCCGCCATGGCGCGGGTACCGCGCACGAAGCGGATACCGTAGTAGCAGAGTATGGCCACTATGATGATATCCAGCAGGTCGCGCCAGCCGAAGGTCAACTGCCCGAGTGCGAACATGTCAGTCTCCCCAGGGGGTGAAGCGGTCGGCAAGGGTGAGGGCCCGCCTTGCGGAAGCAACGTCGTGCACGCGGTGATGCCTCACGCCGCGCGCGGCCAGAAGGGCGGTGCACACGTTCGTGGCCTCGCCGCGATGCGCAACATCGAGCCCCAGAATATCGCCGAAGAGGCTTTTCTGCGAAACGCCGAGCAGCACGGGCCTGCCCAGGGCAAGAAGCCTTTCCATATCGCAGAGCAGCGCCGAGTTGTGCTCCGCCGTCTTGCCGAAGCCTATGCCCGGGTCGAGCATGATGTGCTCTTCAGGCAGCCCGTCCCCGACGAGCTTTTTCATGCCTTCTTCAAAGAAGGCGAGGACCTCGTCCGTCACGTTTCCATAGTGCGGGGCCTTCTGCATGGAGCCGGGCCTTGCGCCGGGCAGGCAGTGCATGAGCACATATCCCGGCCGGCAGGACGCGACCACCTCCCTGAGCTCAGGCTCCCAGGCGCAGGCGGAAATATCGTTCACGATATCCGCCCCGGCTTCGAGGGCTTCCTTCGCCACGGCCGCGCGCCAGGTATCCACGGAAAAAAGCCTTTCCCGGAAGGCATCCTCCCCTGATGCCCGCAGGAGGCATGCCTCCCTCAGCACGGGCATCACGCGGGAAAGCTCCTCTTTTGCGGGCACGTCCTCTGCGCCCGGGCGGGAGGAGGCCCCTCCGAAGTCCAGTATTCTTGCACCCTCCCCGGCCAGGGTGAGGGCATGGGAAAGCGCCCTGCTTTTTTCTGCGTGGCGCCCCCCGTCGTAAAAGGAGTCGGGCGTCACGTTCACCACGCCCCACAAGGTGAAGCGTGAAGGCGTGCCGCCCTGTTTTTCAGAGGAAACAGGGCTGAATGCCCCATGGCGAAGCATCCAGACCGGAGTCATTACTTTTCTCCCCGGGGCCCGTCGCCGGAGTCGCCGCCCCTGTCTACGGGCGCATCCTGCGCGGGGAGGGCGTCGTTTTGCCCCGAGGCCTTCTCAGTGCTTTCCGCGCCGGGCTCGGCGGAGGCGTCGTCCTTGCCGGGGTCGGCGTCGTCCTCATCCTCAAGCCGGAATTCCCCGGCTCCCTGCCCGTCGAGCTGAAAGGGGGGCAGCGTCTCGCCCTTCATGAGTATATCGATATCCTCGCCGGTAATGGTTTCCCTCTCCAGCAGGGCGCGGGCTATGGCGTGCAGCATGTCGATGTGCTCGGTGAGCAGGGCGCGGCAGCGTTCGCGCGCTTCGTCGATGAGGGCCTTGACCTCGCTGTCCACGAGGCGGGCCATGTCGTCGCTTACGGCGCGGCTGTGGCCCCATTCGCGGCCGAGGAACACTTCCTCTTCATGGTTGCCCACGGTCTGCGGGCCTATCTTTTCGCTCATGCCCCATTCGCAGACCATCTTGCGGGCCATTTTGGAGGCGCGGTCGATATCGTTGCCTGCGCCGGTGGTGATATCGCCGAAGATGATTTCCTCAGCCACGCGGCCGCCGAGCAGTACCACGAGGTTGTTGCGCAGAAATTCGCGCGAGTAGCCGTGCCTGTCCTCATCGGGCAGCTGCATAGTCACGCCCATGGCGCGTCCGCGGGGAATGATGGATACCTTGTGCACCGGGTCGGCTCCGGGCAGGAGCTTGGCCGTGAGGGCGTGGCCGCCTTCGTGATAGGCGGTGATCTTCTTTTCCTCATCGCTCAGAATGAGGCTGCGGCGCTCCTTGCCCATGAGCACCTTGTCCTTGGCGTATTCAAAATCCGACATGTTCAGGCGGTTCTTGTTGAGCTTGGCCGCCTGAAGGGCCGCCTCGTTGACGAGGTTCTCAAGATCCGCGCCGGAGAAGCCGGGCGTACCCTTGGCAAGCACGGTGAGGTTCACGTCCTTGGCGAGGGGCGTGCGGCGGGTGTGCACTTCAAGGATGCGTTCGCGGCCGCGCAGGTCGGGCGTGGAAACCACTACCTGCCTGTCGAAGCGGCCGGGGCGCAGAAGCGCCGGGTCGAGCACGTCGGGCCTGTTGGTGGCTGCAATGAGGATGACGCCTTCGTTGGACTCGAAGCCGTCCATTTCCACAAGCAGTTGGTTCAATGTCTGCTCGCGCTCATCGTTAGATCCGCCGAGACCGGCAAATCGCTGGCGACCAACGGCATCCATTTCGTC
>NZ_DYZA01000230.1 GCF_020741395.1 Mailhella massiliensis
CGGGCAGGCGCGGAAAGGCTCGGAGCTCAACAAAAGCCTCCCGCTTCCCCGGCCGCAGCCCACACTTCTGTGAAACGGCGAAGCCGCGTTTCCCGCCCATGAAGGACGCGCATGCCCCCAGACGCTGCGGCGCATCCTTTCCCGCCCGTGGCATCCGGGCACAGGCCGCGCCTTTCCGCGCGTTTCTCCCCTTTCCCACCCGCCCGTTTTCCCCGAAACAAACGCTTGCCTTGCGGGGAAAAATGGGGTAGAAACTCCCGGTTACACACAATGCACACATCGGCAGCGGCCAGGGTTCCCGCGAGGCGAAGGCGCCCCCGGGTGAAGGGCCAGGGTCGATGTGGAAGACAAACCCTTTTTTTTCCAAGGAGAATTACCATGGCTTACGTCAGCATGAAACAGATGCTGGAAACCGGCGTGCATTTCGGCCATCAGACCCGCCGCTGGAACCCCAAGATGCGCCCCTTCATCTTCGGCGCCCGCAACGGCATCCATATCATCGACCTGCAGCAGACCGTGAAGCTGTTCCGCACCGCCCATGACAAGATCGTGGAAACCGTGGCGGGCGGCGGCAAGGTGCTCTTCATCGGCACCAAGCGCCAGGCCCAGGAAGCCGTGGCCGCCGAAGCGGCCCGCGCCGGCCAGCCTTCCGTGACCAACCGCTGGATGGGCGGCACCCTCACCAACTTCGTGACTATCCAGAAGAGCATCGAACGCCTGAAGAAGCTCGAAGCCATGTTCGCCGACGGTTCCATCAACCGCTATCAGAAGAAGGAAATCCTCAGCTTCCAGCGCGAGCTCGACAAGCTGAACCTCACTCTCGGCGGCATCAAGGACATGGACAGCCTTCCCCAGCTCGTGTTCATCATCGACCCGCACCGTGAAGAAATCGCGGTGAAGGAATGCCGCAAGCTCGGCATCCCGATTGTGGCCGTGACCGACACCAACTGCGACCCCGACGTCATCGACTACATCATCCCCGGCAACGACGACGCCATACGCGCCATCAAGCTGTTCGTGAACGCCATGGCCGAAGCCTGCATCGAAGGCGCCGCCCAGAGCAAGGAAGTGGCCGACCCCGAAGTCGCCATGCAGCAGGCCGCCGAAACGGCCGAAGTTGCGGAATAACCCTTTTCTCTCAAGGAGCAATGACAATGGCTATTACCGCCGCCATGGTGAAGGAGCTGCGCGACAAGACGGGCGCGGGCATGATGGACTGCAAGAAGGCCCTCACGGAATGTGAGGCCGACGTGGAAAAGGCTCTCGACTGGCTGCGCCAGAAGGGCCTTTCCAAGGCCGCCAAGCGTGCCGACCGCGCCACTTCCGAAGGCGTGATCGCCTGCGCCGCCGCAGAAAACGGCAAAGTGGCTGCAATCGTGGAAGTGATGACGGAAACCGACTTCGTGGCCCGCGGCGAAAAGTTCCAGGAATTCGCCAAGTCCGTAGCCGAAGAAGTGGCTGCGAACGCCCCTGAGAACCTCGACGCCTTCCAGGACCGCGTGAACGACCTTGCCGCTTCCACCGGTGAAAAGACCGTGCTCGGCCGCTTCACCCGCATGAGCATCGAAGGCGAAGGCCTCGTGGGCGCCTATGTGCACTCCAACGGCAAGCTCGCCGTGCTCGTGGAAATCCTCACCGACAAGGCCGCCGATGAAAACGTGGCCGACTTCGCCAAGAACGTGGCCATGCAGATCGCCGCTTCCAACCCCCTGGCCCTCGACGCCGCAAGCCTCGACCCCGCGCTTCTTGAACGCGAACGCGAAGTGTACCGCCAGAAGGCCCTTGCCGAAGGCAAGCCCGAGAAGATCATCGACAAGATCGCCGAAGGCGCCGTGAAGAAGTACTGCAAGGAAGTATGCCTGCTCGACCAGGCCTACATCCGCGACGACAAGATGAGCGTGCAGGACCTTCTGAAGGCCACCGCCAAGGCTGCGGGCTGCTCCGTCTCCGTGGGCAAGTTCGTGCGCATCCAGCTCGGCGCGTAGTTCGCCCATGAGGGCGGCTTTTCAAGAAAAGTCGCCCCGGCGAGCTTGAATCCGCCGTAAGTTCAGGATACAAGGGGAGAGAAGATTTCTCTCCCCTTTTTCATGCCCTTTTCACGGATAGCCCATGGAACAACGCGTACGCCTCACCGCCCTCATCATTACCCTGAATGGGGAGCGTCTCCTCGGCAAGTGTCTTGAATCTCTTTCTTTTTGTGACAGAATCCTTATCGTCGACTCCTTCAGCTCCGACAAGACGGAAGAGATAGCGAAGGAGCACGGGGCCATATTCATCCAGAACAAGTGGCCCGGCAACGCAAAGCAGATCCGCTACGGCATCGACTGGCTCGCGGCCAACGCGCCCACCGACTGGGTGCTCATGCTCGACTGCGACGAAATCATTTCCCCCGAGCTCAAAGCGGACATACTCTCCGCCCTGGCCTCCCCCGGGGACAAGACGGCCTTTTCCATGCCCCGCCGCACCTGGTATTTCGACAGGTTTTTGAAGCACGGCGGCTCCTACCCCGACAGGCTGTTCCGCCTCTTCCTGCCCGAAGCCATACGCATCGACAACAACGGCGCGCATCAGAAGTTCGTGCCCTCCGGGCCCTACGGGGAGCTTTCGGGCGACATGCTGCACTACACCTACTCCAGCTTCCAGAACCAGCTCGAAAAGCTCAACGACTACGCGGAGCGCGGGGCGCGCGACCTGGAAGCCAAAGGAAAAAAGGGCGGCGTGCTCACGGGCCTTCTCCACGGCGCCTGGCGCTTTCTCGACATGTATGTAAGAAAGCTCGGCCTTCTGGACGGCAGGGCGGGCTTTCTCATGGCGGCGCATACCTCGTTCTACACGTTTCTCAAATATGTCCGCATCCGCGAAGGCGGCTGGGGCGCTCCCTACGATCACGGCCTCGGCGGGGCGGACACCTCCACACACCCTGATTCCCGGAGAGTATGACGATGAGCGAACTCAAATACCGGCGCGTGCTGCTCAAACTGAGCGGCGAAGCCCTCGCCGGTGAAAAAGGCAGTGGCATAGACCCCGATACCGTGCAGCTCATCTGCAAGGAAATCGCCGACGTGGCGAGCCTCGGCGTGCAGCTTGCGCTGGTGATCGGCGGCGGCAACATCTTCCGCGGCCTTTCCTCCTCGGCCAAGGGCATGGACCGCTCCAACGCCGACTACATCGGCATGCTCGCCACGGTGATGAACGCCGTGGCCGTACAGGATGCGCTGGAAAAGATGGGCTGCCCCACAAGAGTGCTTTCCGCCATAGACATACGGGAGCTGTGCGAGCCCTACATTCACCGCCGGGCCATACGCCACATGGAAAAGGGGCGCATCATCATCTGCGCGGCGGGCACGGGCAACCCCTATTTCACCACCGACACGGCGGCGGCCCTGCGCGGCACGGAACTCAAGTGCGACGCCATCATCAAGGCCACCAAAGTGGACGGCGTGTACGACAAGGATCCCATGAAGCACAGCGACGCGGTGCGTTTCGAGGAGCTCTCCTACGACGAGACGCTGCGCCGCCACCTCAAAGTCATGGACGCCACGGCCATTACCCTGGCCCAGGAAAACAGCGTGCCCGTCATCGTGTGCAGCATGTTCGGCGGGCACATCAAACGCGTTGTCTGCGGCGAAGCGGCAGGCACCATTGTAAAGGGAGAATGACATGGATATCGAGACCCTGCAGCTCGACGCCGAAGAACGTATGGAAAAAGCCCTGGTCGCCCTCGACCGCGACTTCGGCAAGCTCCGCACCGGCCGCGCCACCACGAGCCTTGTGGACAACATCAAGGTGGACTATTACGGTACCCCCACGCCCATTCAGCAGCTCGCCTCCGTGGCCGTTCCCGACAGCCGCACCGTCACCATCCAGCCCTGGGACCGCAACGCCTTCTCCCCTGTGGAAAAGGCTATCCTGAAGTCCGACCTCGGCCTTACGCCCATGAACGACGGCCGCCTCATCCGCATCACGGTGCCGCCGCTCACGGAAGAACGCCGCCGCGACCTCACCAAGGTGAGCAAGAAGTATACGGAAGACGCCAAGGTGGCCCTGCGCAACATCCGCCGTGACGTGAACGACGCGCTCAAGAAGCTGGAAAAGGACAAGGAAATTTCCGCCGACGAGCTGAAGAAGGCCATGGACGACGTGCAGAAGCTCACCGACGCCTTTGTGAAGAAAGCGGACGCCAAGGCCCAGGCCAAGGAAAAGGAAATCATGGAAATCTAGCCCGCCGGGGCGTGCGGCGGCATCTTCCGCCGCGCCCGGGGCGCGCCGCATGCGCGCAGGGCGGCCCGTCCGGCGAAGAGGCCCGGGGGCGCCCTTGCCCGTGCGAAAAAGCGGCGCGGCCTGCCCTGCGGAAGGCCGCATGAGCGGCAGGAACAAGGCATGGAAGAAAAGCTTCCCGAGCACATCGCCGTCATCATGGACGGCAACGGCCGCTGGGCCAGGGAACGGGGCCTGCCCCGCTCCAGGGGGCACCTTGCGGGGGTGGACGCCGTGCGCACGCTGGTGCGCGAATGTCGCCGCCTCGGCATAGGCCATGTGACGGTATACGCCTTTTCCCGGGAGAACTGGCAGCGGCCCGAAACCGAGGTCAGTTTTCTTTTCGACCTGTTCCTCAAATTCCTGCGGCAGGAACTGCCGGAGCTCATGAAGGAAGACATACGCCTTTCCTTCATCGGCGAGCGGGCAGACCTGCCCTTTGCCGTGCGCCGCGCCATGGATTACGCCGTGAAGAAAACGGCCGCCAACCGCTCCATGGTGTTCACGCTGGCCATAAGCTATGCAGGGCGGGAAGAAATACTGCGCGCCGCGCGCCTTGCGCTGGAAAAGGGGCTGAAGCCGGAAGAGCTCACGGAAGAGGCCTTCCGCTCCCTGCTCTACGACCCGGCCCTGCCCGACCCCGACCTTGTCATACGCACAAGCGGGGAGGAGCGGCTCAGCAATTTCCTGCTTTTCCAGAGCGCCTACGCGGAACTCTACTTCAGCCCCGTGCTCTGGCCGGATTTCGGGCCGGAAGAGCTGGCGAAAGCCCTCCGAAGCTATGCCGGGCGGGTGCGCCGCTTCGGCCGGACGGATGAGCAGCTGGGCTGAAGCTGCACAGCGCGGGGCCTGAACCGCCCGCACAGGCCGCGGGCAATCCCTGCGCGGGATGAGGGCCGCAGCCCCCGCAGGGAAGCAGGCGCCGTGCTTGAAGAGATTCAAGGATAAGATACGCGCAGCCCCCGCAGGGAAGCAGGGGCGGAAAGGCCGCTTCATCCTCCGAAGAGGGGGAGCCGCCCAGGCCACGGGGCCGCCCCGCCGGGTAACGGCCCCAACACCTATAAGGATGCAAGATGAACGAAAAATTTCGCGCCGCATCGTTGAGCCTCAGGCTCGTCACGGCCGTGGTGCTCGCAGCGGTGCTCATTGCCGCGTGGAGCATGGGCGGCCGGTACGTCGTCGGCCTGGTGGCCGTGCTCGCCGTGGCGGGCATGGGGGAATTCCTCTTCCTGTTCCAGAAGGAAGGCGGCTGGGGCATGAAAATACTCGGCCTTCTGCTCGGCGCGGGCTATACGGGAGCCTGCGCCCTTGCGCCCGTGTACGCCCCCGCCCTTGCGCCGCACCTTGTTCTGGCCTTCTGCGCCATGGCCGCGGCCCTCTACGCCCTTATCTCATGGAGCCGTGAAAAAAGCCCGGAACCCCTGCGCCGCGCCGCCGTCATTCTCTGCGGCATACTCTACATTCCCGTGCTGCTTTCCCCGGCCATGCAGTTTTCCCGCTGGGAACAGCTTTTCGTGGTGCTTCTGCCCGCCGCCTCGGACATGGCGGCCTATTTTGCGGGCGTAAGCTTCGGCAAACATCCCGTCTGGCCGGGCGTGAGCCCGAAAAAGAGCGTGGAAGGGGCCGTGGCCGGCCTTCTTGCGGCCGTGACCGTCGCCTGCGCCATGGGCTGTTTCCTCGGCAAGGCGGACATGCTCTCCTTCGCCCTGCTCGGAGCCGTCATGGGCGTCATGGCGCAGCTCGGCGACTTTTTTGAATCCGCGCTGAAGCGCGCCGTGAACGTGAAGGATTCCAGCCATCTTCTGCCCGGGCACGGAGGCGTGCTCGACAGGCTGGACAGCATTTCCTTCTGTGTGGGAACCTACGCCCTGGCCTCGGCCCTGCACCCCTTCTTCTAGTCCCCCGCCCCGCGCCCCGCGCGGGGCTTTCGCATCGGCCTTCGGCCCTTCCCCGAAACAGGGCAGGGGTCGGGAAAAACTCCCGGCCTGACGCGGCAAAAAAGCCGCTCCGGCCGCAGCGCGGCCCCTTCTGCACAGGCCCGCCGGAAAGACGCGGCCTTCCGCACGGGGCGGCGCAGACGGGATATTCCCCCCGGAGCGCATGGCGGAAAGCCCCTCGCTCCGGGCGGCCGGAATCTTTGCCCGGACGCCGCCTTTCCCCGCAGGCAGGCGCTTCGGGCGGAAAAAGGCCACAGCCCTCTCCGGTCTTCCCCGGGGGCTTCAAACCGTAAAGGAATGTCCATGAAATATATCAGCGCAATTCCCTGCGAAGCGGACGCCCTGCCCTTTCCCCGCCGCCTCGCGCTCATGGGCTGTACAGGCTCCATAGGCGCCAGCACCCTGCGCGTGCTCGATGCGTGGAAAAGTTCCGGCAAGTTCACGGTGCAGGCCCTGGCTGCGGGGCGCAACATCGAGCTTCTGGCAAGGCAGGCCGACTTCTGGCGGCCGCCGTATCTCGCCGTGCTGGAAAAGGACGGGCCCCACGGCGTCAAGGCCCTGCGCGCCCTTCTGCCTGCGGGTTACGCGCCGGAAATACTCTCAGGCAAGGAAGGCTACGCACTCCTTTCCTCCCTCCCCGAAGTGGACATGGTACTTTCCGCCCAGGTGGGCGCGGCAGGACTCCGGGCCACGGTGGCCGCCGCCCTTGCGGGAAAGACCGTCTGCCTCGCCAACAAAGAATCCCTGGTGCTCGCCGGGAAGCTCATCCGCCAATTATGCGCGCGCACGGGCGCGGTGATCCTGCCCGTGGATTCGGAGCATTGCGCCCTTTTCGAGAGCATGGCGGGCCGCAGGGAAAGCGATATCGCGCGGCTCATCCTCACGGCCTCGGGCGGCCCCTTCCGGGGAAAAAGCCGGGAATTTCTCCAGACCGTGCGCCCGCAGGACGCTCTCCGGCACCCGAGCTGGAGCATGGGCGCGAAAATCACCATCGACTCGGCCACGCTCATGAACAAGGGCCTGGAAGTCATTGAAGCCTTCCACCTCTATCAGGTTCCGGTGAAGGATATCGAGGTGGTGGTACACCCGCAGTCCGTGATCCATTCGCTGGTGGAGCTCTCCGACGGCTCGCTCATCGGCCAGCTCGCCGTGCCGGACATGCGCGTGCCCATTGCGGCCTGCCTTGCCTGGCCCCACCTTCTGGAAGGGACGCGCACGGGCATACGGCCCCTGCGCCTCGCCGAGGTGGGGAGCCTTACCTTTGAAGAGCCGGACCGTGCCCTTTTCCCCTGCCTCGACCTTGCCTGCCGAGCTCTGGAAGAGGGCCTCACCGTGGAGCTCAGCGCGGCCAACGAAGTAGCCGTGGCGCGCTTCCTCGGGGGGGAGATAGGCTTCCCCCACATAGCGGCCCTGGTGGAAGACGTGCTCGGAGCCACCCCGGCAAGGCCGGACTTTTCCCTGCACGACGGCCCCCTCGAAACGCAGGTGAAGGCCGGGCTGGAAGCAATCGAAGCCTGCGATGCGGCCGCGCGCGAAAAGGCGTATCTCTGGCGCGCCCCTTGCTGAGCGGCCGGAAGGCGCTTTGTGCGGCAAAGCCCGCCCCGCCGGAGAGAGGCCCCGGGCCGCATGGGCAAACGCCCTTTTCCGGCAGTATCGCCGCCCCTTTCCCGGGATCGACGCGCCTTTTTCGCGCGCTTTTTTCCGGGGGCGCTTTGCGCATTGTGCTTTCAGGAAAAATCTCCTATTAATCCGCTTGGGAGACGCCTGAGCTTTTCCGCGCGAAGGTTCTCCGGATATAAGGCGGCCTTCCTCCGGGCAGGAGTGCAGGGCGTGCCCTTTCAGGCCGCGCTGCTTCCCTGCGCCGCCTTGCGACATTCAACCTCAGCGGGGCGTCGCCACGCACCCTTCAGGATACCATGCAGTCATTACTCCACTATCTTTCCTACTGGGATTCCGCGCTGGCCGTGGTGCTGGTGTTCGGCGGGCTCATCTTCTTCCATGAGCTCGGGCATTTTCTGGCCTTCCGGGCCTTCAAGGTGGGAGTCATCACCTTTTCCATAGGCATGGGGCCGAAAATGTGCTCCTTCCGGCGCGGCAAGACGGAATACCGCCTTTCCTGGCTGCCCTTCGGCGGCTACGTTTCGGGCGTGGGCGAATACAGCGACGAGGTGGAAAGCCTCGGCTTCACGCAGGAAGAGGCCGTGACCAGCAAGCCCGCGTGGCAGAGGCTCATCATCGCCTTTGCCGGGCCGTTCATGAACCTTATCATCGCCTGGCTCATCTACTGGGGCCTCACCATGAGCATGGGCCTTGCCGTCACCCTGCCGCAGGTGGGGGGCATAGTGCAGGGCAGCGCGGCCATGGAGGCGGGCATACTGCCCGGAGACATGATTACGGCCATTGACGACGCTCCCGTGGACCGCTGGGAACAGGTGCCCGATACGGTGGGCGAATCCGGCGGCCGCACTCTGGAAGTGGAAGTCGAGCGCGAGGGAAAAACCCTGCATTTTTCCCTGATGCCCACGCGCAGCGAGCGCACCAATATCTTCGGGGAAACGGAAACGGCCTGGCTCATCGGCGTGCAGGCCTCCGGCGCGGTGCGCTATGAGGAAAAGGGCTTCCTGGAATCCGCCGTTCTCGGGCTCAGGCAGACCTGGGGCATGATCGACCTCACCCTGACCAGCGTGAAAAAACTCGTCACGGGTTCCGTGGCCGCCGATGCCGTGGGCGGGCCCATACTCATCGCCCAGATGCTGGGCAGACAGGCCGAAGCCGGCCTTGCGCCGCTTCTCATGCTCACGGCCCTCATCAGCGTAAACCTCGGCCTGCTCAACCTCTTCCCCATCCCGGTGCTGGACGGCGGCTCCATCCTGTTCTGCATCGTGGAAATCATCGTCCGCCGCCCCGTACCGGAAAAGGTACAGGACTGGTCCATGCGCGTGGGCGCAAGCCTTCTCATCGCGCTCATGGTCTTTGCCACCTTCAACGACGTCATGCGCTGGTTCAGGTAACGCCATGCAGGATATCACCCTTGTGCTGAATACCGCGGAAAAGCGCGTGCAGTTCGCCCTTTTCCGCGCAGGCTCCATGCTCTGCGCCGAAGACTGGCTCGCCCAGCGCGGCGGCACCGAACTGCTCGCCCCGGCCCTTGCCGAAGCCTGTTCACGCCTCGGCTTCCCCCCTTCCGCCATAGGCCGCATCGCCTGCGCGGCCGGGCCGGGCAACTTCACGGGCCTGCGCATAGGCCTGACCACAGCCTCGGCCCTGGCCCGCGCTGCGGGAGCGAAACAGGCGGGACTGAACTACCTTCAGTGCCTCGCCGCCAACGCCCCGGCCCGCGAAGGGGAAGAGGTGCTCGTGCTCACCAACGCCCGCCGGGGCCTGGCCTACGGCGCGCGTTTCCGCGCCGATGAAAAGGGCTTCCCCGTGCCCATGGGCCGCACCTTCCTTCTGCCCGTGCCGCCCCTGCCCGAAGGCTTTACCATGGGAAGCCCGGCCTTTGTGCTCGGCAGCGCCGTGAACAGCAACCTCGCCTGCATCAAAGAGGCCCTGCCCCCCTCCGCCCGTATCCTTGAAGGCGACCACCCCACCCCGGCTTCCCTTGCCGCCATGGTGCGCGCCGTAGACTGGGAAAAGGAAGACGGCTCCGATATCCCTCCCCTCTACATGCGCGACTGCGACGCCGTGGAAAACCTCGACGCCATAGCCCGCGCCCAGGGCCGCACGCCGGAAATCGCCCAGCAGGAACTGGAACGCCTCACCCACGCTCCCCTTACCCTGGTAGAGGAATAAGGCCGGAAAAGGCCCTTCCTCCCCTGCCCCGGACACAGGCGGGGCCGGGCGGATGCCTCTCCCGCCGACGGCGCAAACACGCCGCACGGCGCGCATCCATAACGGAAAAGGCACCGCGCCCGGGAAAACCTTTTCCCGAAAGTGCCCCTCCTGCCGGGAGCGCCTTCCTAAAAAACGCTTCTCACGGCTGCCGCAACACCGGGGCTTAGCGGCGTTTCCCCGCGCGGAAAAACTACCGGCAGAGAACGGCGGCCTCTCCCCGTGCGGAAAAGCCGGCTGCCCCTTCCGGACGCGCCTCCTCCCGGGGGTCCGGTGAATCGCCAGGGCGCGGGGCGCGCTCCACAGCGCGAAGGCGGAGCCATGCACCCCCATCCCGGAAAGGGAGGTTGCCCCGGGAAGCCCTGCTTTCGCGTGCGGGACCTCACCGGGGCGTCGTTCCCTGTTTATGGTACGGAGGGGCCTCACCATGCGCCGAGGTGTATTTTCTCCCGGATATCCACGCTTTTCTGCCGGGGCAGAGAAGCGTTTTTTGCCGGGTAGCCCAAGGCAAGATAACAAGGCATAACATAGTTGTCCGGGTGGCCCAGCACCGTTTTGATATGTTCGGACTCCTCCTTCATGGGGATGCGCGTCACCCCGAAGATGCCTTCGGAAGCCGCGGCCAGAAGAATATTCTCGATGCAGCACCATATCGAGGCAAAATCATTGAGGGAACTCAGCGAGGTGGGGCGAAGCAGCGGCTCCCTCACCCGGAAAAAGGGCAGGATGAGACAGCCTGCATGATAGAGCATGGAAAACTGCCGGGGCATGGCCTCGTGGAACATGGCGCGCTGCGCAACGTCCGTGAGTCCGAAGCCGTCGAGCATGGCGTCACATTCCTCGCGGCTTTCCATGTCCTTCACCCGCAGAAGCCTCCGCCTTTCGCTTTTCTCGTTGACGACGACGAATTCCCACTGTCGCAAATGCGTGTTGCTCGGCGCTTTCAAGCCCGCTTCCAGCAGGCGCTCCACCGTCTCCCTGTCCACCGTCCTGTCTTCAAAATCCCGAACCGTCCTGCGCCGCGCTATCGCTTCATATACATCCATACCGTGCTCCTTTGTTTTTCCCGCAAGGGACAGGACGAACATAGCGCGGGGAACCGGACATCTAGCTGTCATATTTCTCCTGCATGAGGCGGATTTTTTCCCTCAGAATTTCACGCAGGGAAAGGGGCTCGAAAACTTCCAGCCCATCGGCAAAGGAAAGGAGGTAGCCCGTGAGCCATGCGTTGACGGGCATGGGCTCGTCGATGAGGAAGGAGCCGTCCGGCTGCCGGGAAACGGCCTGTGCGGGAAATTCGTCGAACACGCGGAAGGCGTATTCGGCCTTCACCCTGAGCACGACGCGCTCCATGGCGTAGCTTGCGGCATAGTCCGGGGCGGCCATGGGATCGCTCTGCATGACGCGCTCGAACCTCTCTTCGGTCACGCGCAGGTCGCGTATGCGCGAAGCCCGAAGCACAGTTTCGCGGCCGTGCCTGCGGTCGAAAAGGCAGACATACCAGGCGCGTTCCCGGAAAAGCAGGCACAAAGGCTCCGCGCATTTTTCCGAAATACGGTTCTCCGAGCTGAAGTAGGTGAAAGTAATGACTTTTTTCCCGAGGATCGCCTCTTTCAGCCGGTCGAACTTCTCCTTGTCGAAGCCGGAACCGCACCAGGAGGAAAAATCCACGCGCAGCCAGCGTTCTTCGGAGTCCTTGCGGAACAGCGCCGCAAGCTTGCGGAGCGCTTCGTCCGCCCCGGTATAGCCCGTGCCTTGAAGAGCCTGAAGGCCGTGCAGGATATCTTCCTGCTCCTGCGGGGTCATAAAGGTTCTGTCGAGGGTGAATTCCCGGAGCATGCCCACGCCCCCGCCGTAGCCCCGGCGGGAAGTGAGAGGAATACCCGCGAGGCTCAGGGCGTCCAGATCCCTCCTTATGGTACGCACGGATACGGAACAATGCTCCGCCAGTTCCCCGGTCGTGAGGCCGGAGCCCTTCATCAATAAAAACATGATCTTGAAAAGACGCTCCACCTGCATAATACGCTCCCTCCATGATGCGCGCCCCGCACCCCTTTGTGATACCCTTTCCCGCAGACGGCGCAAGGGCCGCCCTTTCCCGCGCCTGAGCGGCCGGGGATTCCTTCGCAAACAAAGGCCGAAGGATGCGTTGCGCAAGGGGCCTGACCTTTCCCACGCCGGAGGGACACAGAGGCCCGCCCTTGCCGCGTCCGCCCTGCCGCGCAGGTTCGTATGCCCCGGACACACTGTACGGGCGCGGGGCTTGTACGCTGCGGCGGCGCGCAACGGCGGGAGTGAATCCCGCCTGCGCTTGCCTTGCGGCCCGGCCGCCTGAAGGCTGGCCGGGGGCCCCAGAGCGTTGAGAAGGGGCAAGCCTTCGCAAACAAAGGCCGAAGGATGCGGGGAAAAGGGGCAAGCCCCGGCAACGCTCCCTTATCTTTAAATCCCTTCCTTTGACACGACGGAGGGACGCGCAGGCCCGT
>NZ_DYZA01000231.1 GCF_020741395.1 Mailhella massiliensis
ATAGTAGGAATTGCCGAGCACGCGTACAGTTTCATTAGTACGTTCCATCAGAGCATTGGCCCGGACAAAACGCCTGGAATAAGCCGCAAGAAAAAGAAAGAAAAAAAGCGTGGAAATGGCCAGAAAGATAAAAAGAAAATCCGCCTGCCGCAGAATTTCCGCATAAGGCATGGTAAGGATGATATACCAGCCGTTGGAGAGCCTTGCGTAATATATCGCACAGTTCTCACCGTCCAGGTCGGTGACGCTGGCCCTGTAGTCTTCAAAATCACCGGCCTGCATTTTCTGAAAAAGACCCGTCACATAATCCTGTATGGCCTCATCACTTACGGAGAAGCGCGTATGTCTGTAGAGTATTGCTCCGTTGCCGTCACAGAGAAAAAGAGAATCCAGGCCCGTCTTGGTCTGGGGCAGAAATTTAAAGCGGAAGTTCTGGGGGAAAATATCAAAAAAAATCACTGCATTGGTCTGGACACACTTACGTGCCACAGTAACTACGGACTTCCCTGTGACAAAATCCTCATACAAATTGGTAAATACGGTTTCCCCAGGATGGGCCATGGCCAGCTTGTACCAGCTGCGTTCTCTCGCAAGATGTTCGGGAAGCTCCGTAAGCCGGCCTTCCATATCAATGGTCTTGTCGTCAAACACGATGTAAGGGGTGACCATATCATCCCCCAGCACGGTCTGAAGCCTGTCGAAAAACATGGCCATCCACTCCGCCATGTAGTGAACGCCGCCTTCCTGAAAACGCCTGTCGATGGAGGCCGCACCAAATGCCAATAGCGTGCTGTACACGGTAAGACGGCTCTGCTCCTCAACGGCATAGTTGCCTGCCATGGTCATACCCGTGCCCCTGGCATTGCGCAGCAATGTATCGCGGAAAATATACATGCCGCCGCTCGAGAGCACGACCACCATGAGAAAAAGCACTATATTGAAATATATCCCGAACGGGAAAGACCTGAAACGCATGTCTTTTCCTCTTGTTGAAAGCAGATAGCCGTCATTGCCCCGGGACGGCGGTTATCGATGCGCAAAGCACACGATTCGATTGCACGCAGCGCAACGCGCCGTGCAGCTGCTTTAGCGCAGATGGCGGGAACTCACACAGGATAGAAGGCACGCCAACCGCGTGCTCGAAACAAGCCGCTTCCCGCACATGTGTACGGACTCCGCTTTGCTTTGGAAATCAGTGAAAGCTACCTGCACCGCAAGGGCCGTCCTCATGCTGGAAGACAAACGCCCTGTCGTTTCTCAGCCAAGGCTTTTTTCTATGGCCTGTACGGCAGCGGTGTAGGCAAGGGAGATATCGGACATCATGGCTTCAGCCCTTTGTGCATCACCCTCGCGCAAGGCATGAACCTGCCTGTCCAGCAGGTTGAACAGGCCTGTTATGGAAAGATTCCCGCATACGCCCTTCAGGGTATGCGAAGCCTCCAGCGCAGCCTGCCCATCTCCGGCAGCAAAAGCCTTCTCAAGCCTGGCATAGGTCACGTCTGCCGGAAACTTCCTCAGAAGTTTTCCCATAATGGCTTCACTCCCCATGCAGCGTTCCAGCATGGCATCCACATCTATTCCTCCGCCCGCAAGCGTTGCCTTCACTTGTGCGTCCATGCCTCAGTCCTCCTTCGGGCTGTGGATATACAGCTGGGCCAGTTCATTCTCCACGGAGAAAAAGCGGTCCAGCAGAAGCGGATTGAACACCCCGCACTGATGTTCACGAATCATCTTCAGAGCTTCGGCGCGGCTGAAGGCCCCTTTATAGCAGCGTTTGCTCACCAGCGCGTCATACACGTCCGCCAGGGAGACTATCTGCGCCCAGATGGAAATCTCGTCCCCTTTCAAGCCGTCGGGGTAACCACGGCCGTCCCAGCGCTCATGATGATGGCGGGCTATGTCGTAGGCGTACCTGTAAGACTCATGCTCGCGCAGCTGCGGTATCTTTTTCAGAAGCTCCGCTCCCTGTGTGGTATGTGTCTTGATGACTTCAAATTCTTCCGGCGTGAGCCTGCCGGGTTTGCTCAAAATGGAGTCGGGGATGGCGATTTTACCCACGTCGTGCATAATGGCGGCAAGGGCAATATGCTCTATGGTTTCGGTGCCCAGCCCTTCGCCCAGATCGGTATGCAGAAGCAGAAAACGCGTGATATCGTGTATGCGGCGAACGTGCTCACCCGACTCCCCGTTGCGGAATTCAATAGCCGTGGAAAGGGATTCTATCATACCCTCATTCAGACGGATGATTTTCTGCGCCTGCAGAAGCAGCTCCGACTGCTGCTCCTCCACCTTATTACCCAGAATTTTCCGCGCCCGGAAAAGCTCCACCACGGAGTTCACCCGCCGCTGCACCACATAGGGTACCACGGGCTTGCTGATCACGTCCATGACGCCCAGCTCATAGGCTTCCCTGGTCACGGCGTCGCTCGCCTCCCCGGTAATGAGAAAAACGGGTATCTTCCCGGTGAGCTCTTCCGCCTTCATCCGTCGAAGCACCTCTATTCCGTCCATTTCCGGCATCACTACATCAAGAAGCACTGCACAGTATTTCTCTGGAGCGGCCAGTATGGCTTCAAGCCCTTCCCTGCCGTTCTCCGCCTGTTCCGCCGGATAGAAGGAAGAAAAAATATGTTCTAGGACTTCGCGGTTGATATCGTTGTCGTCGACGATTAAAAGCGTGCCCGTCTGTTGTTCCTGCTGGGGAAAATGGAACATGCACTCTCCTCCGGCGGCCGGCGTACGACATGGAATCATAAGCACCTTCCGGCCAAGCCTGTCTTCCTGTTGTATACGCCTTGCAAAACGATTTGTCATGTGGGAAGCTCTGCCCCCATGAGAGGGAAATTCACTTCTTCCGCGAAGCACACGTCACCATCCCCGGTATTCTCCCGGCTCCGAAAAATCCCCGGAAGCAATCATCACAACACAAAAAGCAACTCACTTTCCTTTCCTCCCCCAAAAGAAACGTACGAGGATGATAAAGGTATATCCGCTTTTCAACGCCTTCTTTTTCCTCAGAACACCATATTCCCTATATGCAATTTCGTTTCCCTCCGCGGGAAAACAATTCATTCCCCGTGTATTTTGAAAAAAACG
>NZ_DYZA01000232.1 GCF_020741395.1 Mailhella massiliensis
TTGCGCTTTAAGCCTTCCGGCGTCAACTATACCGAACTATCCCAGCATAATTCCTTATTTTTCTATTATGGCATGATTCTTGCTATATTCTGTACAGTATTTCTTTTCTTCGCCCAAGAATTAAGGAGAACATCCATGAAACGCGCCAAAAGAGTCCTGGTCGTCGGCATTGACGGCTGTGTACGCAAGCTGGTTGAACAACATATTGCTGAAGGTATCTGCCCGAACTTCAAAAAAGTTTTTGAAAACGGCACCAAAAGCCTGAACAGCCTCTGCCCCATGCCCACCATCACGCCTCCGAACTGGGCCACCATTGCCACCGGAGCATGGCCGATCACTCACCAGATCACCGACTACTGGCGGCACATCCCCGGCACATCTCCCAACGCCTCCAATACGGAAATGAACTTCAGCGGCGAGCGCATCAAGGCTGAAACCATATGGGAAGCCGCCGAACGCGCCGGAAAAACCTCCATTGTGGTGAACTGGCCTACCTCCTACGGCCTGAACAAGCGTTTCAAAAACTCCATCATTCTCGGCGGCGCCGGCCTTTCCTGCGGCACAATTCAGGACAACGAAACTGCGGCAAAGCTGGGTTCACCCTACTCCGGCGGCCAGCTCTTCTGCGACGACCTCATCTGCTCTTCCCGCTTCCATCCCGGCGGCATTCAGGGCGAGCTCCAGCCTGCAAGAGGCTGGCAGAACGTGGACGAAATGGGTGACGATCCGCTGGAATTCCCCTTTGAGCTCACCTTTGAAAAAAGCCCATTCCGAATTAAAAGGCCTACCTGGTACTGGCTGGTGCGCGAACTCGGCGACGACGGATACGACACCGTAACGCTCTCCCCCACCCGCGACATGAACGACGCCTTCTTCACCCTGAAGCTCGGCGAATGGTCGGGACGTGTCTTCACCAATATCGAACTGGAAAATGGCTCCAAAAAAGAAGTGGCCTTCCTCGGCAGGATACTCAATCTCTCCGACGACGGCTCCGACTTCGACTTCTACATTACCCAGATGCTGAACACCGACGGCGACCTGTGGTGCTTCCCGCCCGAAGCTGCAAAGCCTCTGCGCGACATTGAAGCCGTACCCACCACCAAGGCGGGCTTCCTGCTCCGCATGATGGGCTGGTACGACGATGAAATGTTCTCCCAGCTCATTGAAATGCACAACAAGTGGCTGGGTGAAGCACTCGTCAAGCTCATGGAAAACAACGACTGGTCGCTGTGTTTCTTCCACACGCATCCCACCGATTCCGTGTATCACTACCTGATGACGGAACTCGACCCCGCCACCTGCTCCTCTAAAGAAGCCCACGACCATGCGTGGGAATTCCACCGCCGCCTGTACCGCTCCACCGACGCCATGCTCGGCAAGCTGCTGGAATGCGCGGATGACGGTGAAACGCTCATCATTCTCGTTTCCGACCACGGCTCCAAAGCCGACGGAGCACCCTTCGCTCCTACCATTCCGCTCATCGACGCCGGGCTTCTTGCCATTGATGAAACCAAGGAACCCAATGAAGCGGTGAAGCTCACCATCAAAAACCTCGGCAAGGCCCAGGCCGAAGCCATGCTCAAGGCCAACGCCGAACCCATCATCGAACAATCCAAGGCCTTCCCGCAGCGAACCTGCTACGTGTATGTGAACCTGAAGAGCAAATATCCCGGCGGTATTGTGGAAGATGAGGACTACTACAAGGTACAGCGCGAAATCATAGACGCCCTGTATGCCTATGTGGATCCCAACACCGGCAAGCATCCCGTGGCATGCTGCATGACCAAGGAAACTGCGCGTCTCATCGGCATGGGCGGCGATCAGTGTGGCGATGTCATATACACGCTGTGGCCCGAATACGGCTCCCAGCACGGCCCGTTCTTTGCCACCGAAAACTGGGGGCTCGGCGATCTGCACACGCTCTCCGTGTTCTACGGCCCCGGATTCAAAAAGGGTTATGAAATGGAAAGAAGCGTGCAGCTGGTCGATATTGTGCCCACCATCTGCTACATGCTCGGCCTTCCCTACCCCAAGGATTGCGAAGGCAGCGTTCTCTACCAGGCTCTTGAAGACCCGGATGCCTGTACTGTAAAGAATTAACTCACCGGGAAGGCCGGCCAGGCCTTCCCACTTTTATGACACTTCTACAGACGGAGGGGGAATCTTCATGTTCAAAACATTCGCCACAGTCGCAGCTGCAGCTATCCTGTCATTTGGCACTATTGCCGCTCCCGCCCAGGCAGCCTGGCCGGAACGTCCCGTAAAACTGCTCCTCGGCTCTGCTGCGGGCTCGTCCATCGACATGATCGGACGCCTCATCGCTCAGAAGCTGACGGAAAAGTTCGATCAGCCCTTTGTGCCGCAAAACGTGGCAGGGGTCGGACTCGGCACTTTTGCCATGACTCTGAAGAACTCCAAATCCGACGGCTATACCATCGGTTTCGGTCTTGACAACAATTTCACCAACGTGGCCCACGACCCCAACGCCCGCTTCAAACTGGCGGAATTCAAACCGCTGTGCACAGTCTTCAACGGCGATACCTCCTATATCGTCGCCCCGGACTGCCCTTGGAAAAACGTCAAGGAAGCCCTGGAAGCTTCGCGTAACACTCCTGTTTCCTTCCTGTTCCAGACGGCCATGGACCGCAACTGCTTCGAGCTGCTCGCTTCCCAGGTTCCCGGGGCGCAGGTCAAAATGATTCCTCAGAAATCGCCTTCCACCATCATGTCCGCCATCATGGGCGGTCACGGCGATATCGGCAGCTCCGGCGGCCTGCATTACGAACAGGCCCGCGCCGGCAAGGTACGCACGCTCACCATCATGACGAGCGACCCCTCGCCCAATTACCCCGACGTGGAACTGGCCAAGAACCTCTTCGACGACGTGGTCTGCCCCGACGCCTACCGTGTCATCATAGTCAAGTCTGACTTCCCCGCCGAAGCTGAAGCCGCTCTTACCGCGGCCCTTCAGGAAATCTGCACCGATCCAGAATTTGAAGCCGCCATTGAAAAGCTGCATTTCATTCCCCGCTACAAGAATACCGACGATACGGCGAAAATCTTTGCCCAGCAGTACGACGATCTGGCCAGATTCTGGAAAAAGTAATACCCCGGCGGCCCCGCCCTCTCAGGCGGGGTCAAACCTCTGCACCTGAGAGGAATCATGTACAGAGTCAATCTTCTCGCCTACCTGATCCTGCTGCTGTTCAGCCTGTTCGGCTTTTTCTACATCATCCCGAACTGGACCCCCCCTTACCCCGGCTTCGGTGTTCCTGCATCCTATGTTCCGGGCGTGCTCTGCTGGATCATCGCCATCCTTTCCGCCATAGGAATTCTGATCACCGTCATGCAGAAAACCGGCAAAGACAAGCCCTGCGAGCTCACTCCCCGGAAGTTCGGATATTTTCTGCTGCTGCTCCTGCCCATAGCGCTCAGCATGCCGCTCATGAAGATATTGGGGTTCGTACCCGGATCCATTGTTATCATAGCGGCCCTTCAGTTCCTGTGCGGAGAAAGGCGCTGGATACGCATTGTTCTTGTGTCCGTTCTTACTGCCGGTATCACCTACGCAGGGCTCTGGTACGGTCTTAAACTTCCGTTGCCATCATAAGGAATCACCATGGAAATGCTTGCCGGTTTTACAGATGCGTTCACCCTTCTGAATGCTTTCTATGTATTCATAGGCGTATTTATCGGCATTGCGGTCGGCTGTGTGCCCGGTCTCGGTGCAAACCTCGCCATTCCTGTTTGTATCCCGCTCACCTACTATATGTCTCCCATTGCGGCCATAGGTTTTCTGGTGGGCATCAACAAGGGCGGCATGTACGGCGGCTCCATCTCCGCCATACTCATCAACACTCCCGGTGACGTAGCCGCCGTGGCCACCACCTTCGACGGTTACCCCATGGCGTGCCAGGGGAAAGGATTCAAGGCCCTGAAAACGGCTCTGTTCTCCTCCTGCTTCGGTGATACGTTCTCCACACTCCTCGTCATCGGCGTGGCCGGTATCCTGGCCCAGTGGGCTCTGAAAATGGGCCCCACGGAAGTGCTTGCAGTGCTCATTCTTGCGCTTACGCTCATTGCAGCCCTGGAATCGCTCATCAAGGGTATTATTTCCGCATCCCTCGGCCTGCTGCTCGCCACGGTGGGCATGGAGCCCACTTCCGGCATGCCCCGCTTCACCTTCGGCTTCTATCAGCTTGAAAACGGCTTTTCCGTCGTTACCCTGGCCATAGGTATGCTGGCTGTGGCGGAGCTCATCAAACAAGTGCTCAACAAAGGGGAATTTTACCGCATCATCACGTTCAAGCAGAACGATGAAACGAGCAAGGCACAAAACCGCTTCACGCTCAAGGACTTTACACGTTGCTTCCCCGTATGGATACGTTCTTCCCTCATAGGCTCGTTCATCGGCGCCTGCCCCGGTCTCGGCTCCTCTGTCGCGGCATTTCTGAGCTACGGCATAGCCAAAAAGACCGCCGGCCCCTGCGACAAGTTCGGCGAGGGTGAAATCAAGGGTATTGCCGCTCCTGAAACGGCCAACAACGCCGTGGTGGGCGCAGCCCTCATTCCTCTGTTCACGCTGGGCATTCCCGGTTCCGTGGCCGCATCGCTGCTCATAGGTGCATTCATCATTCACGGCATCACTCCCGGCCCGCTTATGTTCGAAGAACACGGCCGCGCCGTGGCCGGTATTTACGGCAGTATGGTTGTGGGCTCCATAGCATGCCTCATTCTCGGCCTGTGCAGCAACCGCATTTTTGTAAAAATGCTGGAAGTGCCCAAAATCATCCTCTACCCCATCATCCTGTACATCTGCATCATGGGCACCTACGCCACCAACAGCGAACCGCTCGATGTGTACCTGATGGCCGGCATGGCGATCATAGGCCTGCTGTTCAAGCTCTCCGGCTTTTCCTTCGTCACTTTCATCATCGGCTTTGTGCTGGGCGGCCAGTTCGAACTGGCTCTGCAGCAGACCATCATCGCCTCCGACGGCAACCTGCTGGTTCTTTTCACCAGGCCCATCTCCTGCGTGATGATGATTCTTTCGCTGCTGTTCGTGGCATGGAACATCTGGAGCACCTACTTCCGCAAACGTGAATGTACCGATCCTGAAGCAAAATAACCCATATCCACGCCGGGCATGCGCATGCAGCCTTGCACCAAGCGCATGCCCGGCCATATCAAGGCTTTCTCCTCCCCGTAAAGAGAACGCTAAAACTTTTCCCATGAGGCCCGACATGAAACTCCGCTCCCCTCTCCTGCTGCTTGCGCTTCTGTGCACAGGCTATGCCCTGAGCTTTTTCCACAGGGTATGCCCCGCCGTGCTGGCACCGGAGCTGATGGAAGCCTTCAAACTTGACGCGACCTCCTTCAGCCTCATCAGCTCAGCCACCATGCTGGGCTACGCAGTCACCCAGATTCCCTCCGGGCTCCTGGCGGATATCATGGGCGGACGCAGAACCATGGCTCTTTATCAGGTACTTGCGGGCTCCTTCTGCATCGCATTCACGTTCTGCGGCAGCATGGCGCCGGCAGTATTCTGCCGCTTTCTGCTCGGACTTACGCTGGCATGCAACGTACCCGCCTATAAAATCCTCGCTGCCAGCGTCCCCGCCGACCGTTATGCCCAGTACTGCAGCATCCTCACAGGGTGCAGCGCCGTGGGCACACTGCTTGCAGCCAGCCCCCTGGTAGCCCTTACCAATCTTGTGGGCTGGCAGATAGCCCTGCTGCTTGCGGGTATCTTCACCGTTCTTATCGGTGTTGCCGTCTTTCTCCTTCTGGAGGATTCCGACTGTGCAAACTCCAGGGACGTACCCTCTCCCTTGGAAAATCTCAGGGCACTCAAGAAAGGCCTCTACGAAGTCGTTCACCTGAAGAACTTCTGGCTCATCTTCCTGTGGTTCATGTTCATGATCGGCAACATGTTCGTTCTTCTCACCACATGGTGGGGCAGCTACCTCATGGAAGCCAACGGACTGAGCAAGGAGGCCACCGGCCTGAGCCTGTCCATCATGTCCCTGGGTCCGCTTCCCCTGCTCGTAGTCGTTCCGTGGCTGTCCGACAATGTGTTCCGTTCCCGCAGAATCTTTCTTCTCGCCGCAGCCCTGCTCGAAAGCGCGGCCCTGGCCTATGTCTGCTTCAGCAGCAGCGCTCTTTCCTTTACGGAACTCACCGTTGCGGGGCTGTCCATCAGCGCCGCCACCACCTGCATGGGCCCCCTCAGCTTCACCATGGTCAAGGAAAGCGTTCCCTCTTCCGCCCTGGCTTCCGCCTGCGGTTTTCTGAACTGCAGCGGCCCGGTTATGGCCGCAGTGCTCCAGTGGCTCGTAGGCGCAGTGTTGACATGGCAGACGAATTCCGGATCAACCGTGCAGGGGGCCTATTCCTGCGCTTTTCTCCTCCTTCTGGCAGGAAGCCTGACGGCCCTTGCAGCTTCCCTGTTTATGAAAGACACACTCAAAAGGTAAATCATGACCGGCGAAGAAATCTACAACTTTACACAGGAGACGCTTTGCGCCCTGGCCCGTGCGGCCGGCGTGGGCGTGGAGTTCATGGAACCCATTGTTCTCATGGGCAAACTCAGAGTGCATAAGACACCGGAAAAAGACGACGCCTACTACTGGCAGCAGACGCTTCTGCTGCGCGTCCGACGCGAACGCGGAGAACTCGGCACCACTTGGATCTTCTTTGATGCCGAAGGAAGGGAACTCACCCGTCTTTTTCAGGAAAAACACAAACAATAAGGAGCAATCGACATGGCTACCGGTAAAAACGTCTTCGTTCTCTTTTCTCAGGTCTCCGACGATATTCTTAAAAACAGCGAAGCCGAAATTCTCGTAAAAATGCGCCGCAAGGGTGCTCTCGTTCCCCTCTCTGTGGTGAACGACGTGAAGGTGGAAGCTCTGGCCGGCGCTCCCGCCGGAGAAAGCATGGCCGACGCCGCAAAGGCCGCCGGCTATGTGGTGGAACCCATCGCTGCGGGCAGCGAGCTCTCTGTGGTTGAAGACCTCGCCGACGAAGCCGCACTTCTTGCCGAACTCGACAAGGCCTTTGCCCTTGCCTCCACCAAAATGATCATTGTGGTGGTCACCCCCACCATGGCCCTGTTCTACGGCCTCGGCATCGAACGCAACCTCGTGCTCGACAAGCCTCTGCCTGCAGCCAGCATCGCGCCCACTCTGGCATGGCTCGGAGACCTGCCGCTGCCCGCCCAGGTGGAAGCCGCCCCGGCTTATGCCGTCATCAAGGGCTTGAACTTCAAGGCCAAGGAAATCGCCAAGCTCAAGGACGCCAACGATGCCCTCATGCTTAAAATAGAACGCGACAACCGCAAGCCCTGGGACAAGCACGACTGCGCCTGATCGCAGGGCATCTTCCCTTTCCGTTGCCCGGGGCACGCACCGCCTGCTCCGGGCGCTTTCTTACCTCTTCAGCCCGCCGGCAAGGAAAAAGCCATGCAGCTTACCGTCGCCTATCACAGAAACGGGAATGTCCACACCATTGAAACCGGTGGCGCGGCCCTCGGCAACATCGTCATCGACAACACCAACGTGCCCGCCGATCAGCGCGGCGGCACGGCCAAGCAGCTTCTCGGCGCCGCCGCCCTCTACTGCTATGCCGCGGCCCTCAACGCCGCCATGGAAGCCAGAGGCCTCAAGCACAACAGCCTCGACCTTACCGCCCTCATGGACGTAGGCGCTAATGAAAAAGGCCAGAGCCGTGTCCTGAAGATCACCATCACCGCCAATGTGGGCATCGACGAAGAAGACCTCGACCTCTTCGACCGCGTGGCCCGCGTCATGAAAAACGGATGCCTGGTCACCGGATCCCTGCACGACGGCATTGAAATGGAGTATAAGCTCAACCCCGTGTGGGAAGACGACTGATTTTTTCTGCAGCACACCTGTTTCTCATGCCGCGCTTCTTCACGGGCGGCGTAAAAAAAGCCCCGTGCGGAAAATGCGCGGGGCCTTTCCGGTACAAACACCGGTGGTGCAACGTCCTGCAAAACACTTAGCGCCGGTTCCAGGGCATGCGCGCCAGAAGAAGGCCGAGGCCGCAGAATCCGGTGACTCCGGCGAACACGAGGCCGGCGCCCACGAAGGCGGAAAGCCAGAGCATGGGTGCCCAGACAAGGCCGCCCAGAAGCCCGAGGATCACCAGGGAGCCCGCCCCTATCTGTATCTGCCGGAAAAGCGGGAATTGCGCGCGCCCCGCCTTCGTGGGGAGGCCTTCCTTCTTCCAGCCGGAAAGGCCGCCTTCCATCTGCCAGGCCTGCGTATCCCCGGCAAGGCGCAGGAGAAGGTCGGCGTTCTTTTCCGTACGATTTCCCGAGCGGCAGAAAAAAATGACCGGCTTTTCCGGTGCGTCGGCATCCTTGAGCGGATAGGATTCCGCAATGGAAAGCGGCACGAGGCGCGCATCGGGGATGAAATTCTCGGCGTATTCCGAGCTCTCCCTGATATCCACGAGGCGTGCCTCCCCCTTTTGCAGCATCTCGAAGGCCTTGCGCGGAGCAATGGTAGGCAGCATGGCGGCTCTCCTTGTTTTTTCCAAACATTGGCAGGAAAAGGTAAAACACGCAAGGGAGCTTTTCCTCTCTCTTCTGAAATGCGCTCCGTGCAGGCCGACTACAAGACGCTCCCGCCCGATACTCTCCCTGCGTCCGCCCCTCTCCCAGCCCCATGAAAGCGTTTTCCGCCGTCATGACGAAGCGCTGTTTTCCAGACACAACAACTCATCCTCTGCATCATACCTCTCCGTAACAGCCCCGCAGAAAGACGCACATGACAACCCCTGTCCCTTTCTTCCCAAGGCACTGTACCTGGGATACGCCGCCCCTGCATTCCTTCGGAGACGATGGAAGGGATGATTGACAATTCCGGTAAAAGCGTACTAGATTTCACACCGTTTCCCATGATGGGGAAACATACGATCCCGTGGAAACTGTTTGAAGGCCGCAGGGCCGACTAACAGCGGAGGGAGCTCTGGAGAATCCCGTTTGGGTGCCGAAGGTGCAAGGCTAACGCCGAAACTCTCAGGCCAAAGGACAGAGCTTAGGAACGTACCGCACGACATATCTGCCGCCGTATCCCTAAGCGTTTTCTCTGGAGCAAATCGCATGGATTTGCTCTTTTTTTTACCCTGAAACAGGGCGGCGAAAACGCGAAGGACATGCCGCCCGAAGGAATGTGCCATGGAATTCATCGCTCAGGTAGTGGATGCGGTCAACAGCGTGCTCTGGGGCTGGCTCCTGCTCTTTCTGCTCTGCGGCACGGGCATTTTTTACACCATCCGCCTGCGTTTCATCCAGCTTCGCAAATTTCCCCTCGCCTTCCGCCGCCTGTTCAGCAATATTTCCCTGAACGGCGAAAGCGCCGACCATACCGGAATGAGCTCATTCCAGGCCCTGGCCACCGCCGTGGCCGCGCAGGTGGGCACGGGCAACATCGCGGGAGCGGCCACGGCCATAGCCGCAGGCGGCCCTGGGGCCATATTCTGGATGTGGCTCAGCGCCTTCTTCGGCATGGCGACCAACTACGCCGAAGCCGTGCTTGCCCAGAAATACAAAAGCACCAACGAACGCGGCGAAACTGTCGGCGGTCCGGCCTACTACATCCGCGCCGCATTCACCGGCCCCTTCGGTTCATGCCTCGCGGCCTTCTTTTCCATCGCCATCATCCTCGCCCTAGGCTTCATGGGCAACATGGTGCAGTCCAACTCCATAGGCGCGGCCTTCGGCACAGCCTTCGGCGTTTCCCCCGTGCTTGTGGGCGTCGTCGTCGCGCTCATTTCCGCCGCCATATTCCTCGGCGGCGCGAAACGCATCGCCTGGGTCATGGAAAAACTCGTACCTCTCATGGCGTTTCTCTATGTGGGCGGATGCCTCATCATCATTTTCGCCAACATCTCCGCCCTGCCCGGCGCGTTCAAAACCATTTTCGTCATGGCCTTCGACCCGCAGTCCGCAGGCGGCGGAGCTCTCGGCATCACCGTGCGCGAAGCCATGCGCTACGGCGTGGCCCGCGGCCTCTTTTCCAACGAAGCCGGCATGGGTTCCACGCCCCATGCCCACGCCCTGGCCAAGGTGGCCCACCCCGACGATCAGGGCATGATGGCCATGATGGGCGTGTTCATCGACACTTTCGTGGTGCTCACCTGCACGGCCCTTGTCATCGTCATCACCGGAGTGTGGAACTCGGGCAGCACTGGCACGGAACTCGCCCAGATCGCCTTTGACACCGTGTTCGGCTCCTTCGGCAATATCTACATTGCAATCTGCCTGTTCTTTTTCGCCTTTTCCACCATTATCGGCTGGTATTTCTTCGGTGAGGCCAACGTGAAGGCGCTCTTCGGCGCAAAGTATGTGAAGCTCTACGCCGCCATTGTTGTTATCTTCATCGTCATCGGTTCAGGCCTCAAGGTGAACCTTGTGTGGAACATGTCCGACATGTTCAACGGCCTCATGGTCCTGCCCAACCTCGTCGGCCTGCTGGCCCTTTCCGGCGTGGTTGCGGCGATTGCAAAAAGCAAAAAATAACCCGGCGGCCGTGCCCGGGCAGAAAAGGCCGCTTCCCCATCCTTCAAGGAAGCGGCCTTTTTCCGCCGTCTGCCGGGTACGCTGCTATGTCCAGGAAAAATCGAACCCGGGGTTCCGCCGGTTGATATACCCCGTCCAGACTTCACAGGAAAATTCCCGCCGGAGGAATTCGGCCAGCGCGTCGCGGGCAGCCGCGACCTCTTCCTGATTGACGCCCTCAAAGCCGTCTATGGGAAAAAGCACATGGCCTGTCGCTTCCGTAATCCTGCCGTCTTCGCTCTGCCTCCATATCCAGCGGCGCGTCTTCACCGTGTTGCCGCTCACATAGACGAGCTCGCCTGCGGGCATATTCTCCGCCTGCTCTTCCCCCATACCGAGAAAATGATCCTGCACCGTGGAAAAACGGATCTCCATGCCTGCGGCATGAAGTTTATCGATATCATGCGCTCCCATGGGAAGCTGATATTGAAGGGAAAAGGCATTTCCCAGATCCACAATGGGATTGATGTGGGGCAGACGGCCGTTTTTCTGCACCCGCTTCATCAACGCTTCAATGGAACAGGGAAATTTATTGGGATTCATGCCAAGCTTTGTAAAAGCCTCGCGATATGCCGCCACAAAAGGAATATCGCGCACCGAGGCCTCCCTGAAGCATTCTGCAAAATTTACGGCGTTGTCCTCCAGCATGCGGGCAATGGCCCCTCTTTCGCGGGTATTATCCAGTCCCCGTGCCGCCACCACCCCCAGGCAATAACCGGGAAGTCTCTGAAAAACCTCTTCCTCAACAGCAAATCGTTTCATTGCGCACCCTCAGCCTGAACCGGCAGCATCTGTACCAAAGCATGCCCCCTACTCTGCTATAAAAACTGCGCCAGCACAATCAGTACCGGAAATGCCGGGAGCAGATTCGTCAGGCGAACCTGTGTGATATTCAGCAGCATAAGCCCTATGCCGATGATGAACAGCCCGCCTACTGCGGTCAGCTCATTGAGCAGTTCCGCTCCCAGCCAAGGCTGAATCAGCCCCGCGAGCAGCACCAGAAAACCCTGATACAGCAGAAGAGGAACAGCGGCAAAAGATACTCCGAGGCCGTAAGCGGAAGCAAGCGCCACAGCCGTAAACCCATCCATGATAGACTTGGAATACACCAGGGTTCTGTCCCCGCGCAGCCCCTCGTCAAACGATCCGATGATGGACATGGCTCCAATACAGAATACAACCGTGGCGTTGATCAACCCTTCCGTAAAACGAGGGTCGGCCGAATGAAGCCTGTTCTTCAGCCTGTCGCTCAAACGCATGAATCTCGATTCCAGATCGCACGCCTCTCCGCACAGGCCTCCCAGAAGAACGCTGAAAATTAAAGCCACTGGGGAAGCTGTCTTAAATGCCATTTGCATGCCTATAAGCAGCGTGCACAGGCCCAACCCCTGAAAAACAATAGTTCGCATGCGTTCAGGCAGGCGAGAGCCAAGGGCCAGCCCTATTAATCCTCCGGCAACAACGGCGGAAGCGTTGACTATGGGACCAATGGGAAAAAACATGGATGCTCCTTACAGAAAAGGGCGTTGATTTCTCTATGTCATGGATAACGGAATAGGATATATTCATCATTCAATATGGGGAAAATGCCTCTGCCGTGCAAGCCTTCCCTGTTCTGCCCTGCCCTCCGCGGGCGGGGCAGAACATTGTCAGGCAGGGCGGGCTTCCATGTGAATCTTACGCCGCTGGAAGATGATCAGCAGAACAAAGCATGCCATGCCTGCTCCGAACACAAGGGGGTTGAAGGAAAAAAGCGTCCAGATCAGGGCGGCACACGCTCCGCCGGCAAGCAGACGTTCCAGGGCTGAAAGCTCCCTGGCCCCATAGCCGACGATGAACACGCCAAACAGCGTGACGGCCGTCACGGCAATCAGAAAATAGCCAAGAATCACCAGGCCGTTATCAGGAGCAGTGACAATGAGCATATCCGGGCAGAAGACCACAAGGAAGGGAATGAGGAATCCCACGCAGCCCACCTTGGACGCCTCCAGGGCCGTTCTCATGTATCCTGCCCCTGCTATGCCCGCAGCCGGCACCGCAGAAGTGGCGATGGGAGGCGTGATGCAGGAAAACACCGCGAAGACAAACACGAACATGTGCGCCGCAAAAAGATCCACACCAAGATTCGTCAGCGTGGGCACACCCACCAGGGAAACAATGAGATAGGCCGCCAGAGTGGGCAGGCCGCAGCCCAGAAGAATACACACCAGCGCGGTAAGCACCAGGGCGAGGAATATGCTTCCATGGCACCACAGGGCTATGACGGAAGGAATTTTGACGCCCAGCATGGTTTTGGTCATGGTGGAAATAATGGGGCCGAGCACCGCACAGGTAACGCCGATTTTCGCGCCCGTCACCGCGCCGTCCACCAGCGCGGGCACAATGCGGCGAAGCAGCGACCAGTCCCCCTTGCGCCAGATATCGGCGACATTGAGTACAAGCAGGGATATCAGCGCCCAGAAAATGGTGAACATGGGCGTATATCCAAGCAGAAGGATAATGGTGATGATCACCAGCGGAAGCACGAACACAGGCGCTTCCCACAGGAAATTCCGCAGATTGAAGTCAACTTTAAGATTGGAAGCGTCTATCCGAAGCTTTTTGGCCTGAAGCTGCGCGTATACGCCCACGGAATAGAAATAAAGTACTGCGGGGAGGAATCCGGCGACCATGACGTCGGCATAAGGGCGCTGAACCATTTCCGCCAGCACAAACGCCGTCGCCCCCATGATGGGTGGCATGATCTGCCCGCCTGTGGAAGCCGCAGCCTCAACCGCGCCTGCCTGATAGGGATGATATCCGGCTTTTTTCATGAGCGGAATGGTGAATGCGCCGGTAGTGGCGACATTGGCCATGGCGCTCCCGGTAACGGAGCCCATGAGCGCGGAAGAAATGACCGCCGAAATGGCCGGGCCGCCGGCCATGCGCCGTCCGGCAAGGTACCCCACCTGATTGAAGAATGTGGACGCACCGGTAACGCCGAGAACACTGCCGAACACCACAAAAAGAAATATGTAGTTCGCGCTGATTGCGAGGGAAGAGCCATAAATGCCGTTATCCAGGCCCATGCAGAAGCTGACAAGAATATCCTGGATATCGAGCTTGGGCGCGGCAAGGATGCCGGAGAGATAGTGCCCGAACAGGGCGTAGAGAATAAAGCACAGCGCCACACAGGGGAACACAAGACCAAAGGCCCGGCGGGAGGCCTCAAGTCCGAGCAGCACCAGCAGCGTACCGACCACCATATCCTGCGTGGTCAGCATAAGCACCGGGGCCCGGAGCATCTGCAGATCTTCAAATTCAAAAAAGACATATCCCGTTGCATAAAGGGACAGGAGAACCAGAGCCCCGGCCGTCCAGCGCGAAAGCGGCGTCTCCGCCTTGTGCATGGCGTAGAGAAACACCATGATCAGGGCCAGCATATAATGAAGATTGAGGTGCTGAATAGGGCCAAGCAGCAGAACCTGCGTGTACAACAGATGATACGTCACCATAAAGACAGACAATATGATGACAAGTTTGGACAAAGCGCGATCAAGAAAATTTTGCATAGATGCTCCTGTGACTGTTCCGCGATTTCCTACGTCGCCGGGGCCGTCGGGCCCCGGCGCAGTTCGGGCAGTTTAGCGCAGTCCCTTTTCCTTCAGGTATCTGAGCGTGCCGGGATGAATGAGGGAATCCGGAAGTTCCTTGGGAGGCATGACTGTTTCCGGAGCAGTGCCGCGGGCATCGGGGGTATACTTTCTCAGTTCTTCCCCGTTTTCATACAATGTCTTGAAAACGGCATAGGCCACTTCATCCGGAAGCTCTTCAAAGGCATAAAAACCGAGCTGTTCAGACCAGGCCAGCACAGGTTCGGCCGGCACGCCCTCCGCAATGGCGTTGGCCGGAATTTCCAGGGGCGGATAGATGAAGCCGTCGCGCTTGGCCGCTTCCGCCAGTTTTTCAGGAGTAAAGGAAATCAGGTGAGGATTGCCCCGGGAGGCCACGATTTCGGCATAAACCGATACCGGCTGCCAGTGATCGTCGGGAATGATGCCCACGCCGAGCACCATGCAGTCGAGGCTGCCGTCGATGATGCTGTCTTTCAGGCTGGACCAGTTCATCCAGAAGGGTTTCATATCGTCGGAACCGGGAATGGAATCGCGCATGATGGACCACATGGTACGCCCCTGCATGCTGGGCTGAGGGCCGAGGCCGATGCGCTTTCCGGAAAGATCCGCCAGCGTCCTGATGTTCGGATCCAGGGTGATCAAAGTTTCCGCATGGACGCATGCGCCTGCAACAAACCGGAATTTCTCAAATTTTTTAGGGAAGGGGGAAACGCCCTGGATAGCTTCCTGCAACGGAATGGCGCTGCCCGCCACCAGCCTGTCGGCCGGAGAGGCCGAAGCCTTGATAATGCCGGCGGCATTGCCGGTAGTTTCCACGGGTACCAGCTTGATATCGGGATGCTGCGTCTTAAACACTTCGGACAAAGCGTAAGACAAATTGTAAAGGGTACCGCCAAACATGCCAGCCTCTACCTCGATTGTGGGGCTTGCGGCCTGGGCGGGAATTGCCGCAGCAGAAAACAAAGAAAGCCCCGTTGCAAGCAAAATGTTTTTCACCATGCTCATACAATACTCCTTTAAAAGATGCGGCTGTTTAGGTTGGACTTATTCATAACGATATGATAAATGCTCTTTAACAACCTCCTTTACGGTTAATATGTGAAACATAATAATTCTATTTGGAGTACATTATGATTAATGAATTCAACGGTGATTTTCTTCAGTGGATACGTGGTTTTTATTATGTCGCAAGGACTGGAAGCATAACAAAGGCTTCCAAGAAGATGAATAGAAGTCAATCCTCTATATCATATCAAATACAATGTCTTGAACGGCAATTGAATGTTTCTCTTTTTGATCGTATCAACAATCACTTGAAAATTACTCCCCAGGGCCTGCGCTTACTG
>NZ_DYZA01000233.1 GCF_020741395.1 Mailhella massiliensis
GAATGGCATTCAAGAGGCCAAGAGTTCAATTCTCTTCATCTCCACCAGAAATTCAGCCGCCTGTACGTACAGGCGGCTTTTTTCATATCTGTGCCGGAGTGAAACATGTGCAGACCTGATATTCGCATTGAGGACGATATTCTTTCCCGATGCCCGGAATGTCGGCTGGGCTGGCTTTGTTATGAGGCTGAGCCTGTGGAAGACGACGCGGCTGTATGGGAGAACCTGGAAGTCTTTCTGCCTCTCCTGAAGACCCGTCTGGAGAAGACGCCGCTCGCCGATATGCCCAACCTCGGAGAATCCAGGCGTGGGTACAAGGCCTGCGGCAAGGATCCGGGACGCTGGCGCGTTTCTTCCGAATCTCTGTATCGTCGCGTGCGCCAGGGCCGTGAGCTGTACCGCATCAACTCCGTGGTGGATGTGAACAACCTTGTTTCTCTGGAAACGGGTTTTTCCTTGGGATCCTACGACAGAGATCATCTGGAAGGAGTCCTTATACTGCGCCGGGGACTGCCCGGGGAAAGCTACGCGGGTATAGGCAAGGATGCCGTGGAGCTTGAGAATATGCCGCTTCTTGCCGACGAGGCGGGCGCAGTGGGCAGCCCCACCAGCGATTCCACCCGGGCCATGGTGACGACAGAGAGCCGCAGGTTTCTTACGGTGATTTATTCCTTTTCTTCCCGCTGTGAAGTGGAAAAGGCGCTCGCACTTGCGTCTTCCCGTTTTGAGAAGCTGGCCGGAGCGCGTGAGATCGTCTGCGGTATTGTGGAGAAGCGCGCGTGAAAATGCTCATGAAGAACCGTGGTTTTTGGGTGGGGAGCGCCTACTGCGTGCTGGCTGCGCTGGCATGGGCTATCATCGGCCCTGTTTCCCGCGTATGCTTTGCGGAAGGCATGGATCCTGCCTCCGTGGCATTCTGGCGCATGGCCATATCCGGGCTGTGCTTTCTTGCGCACGCCGTACTGCGCGGAGGCCTTCATGCCCGGGGACGCGACCTTGTGAGCATGGTGCTCTTCGGCGCGGTCAACGTATCCCTCGTTATTCTGTCCCTTCAGATTTCCATCCAGAAAAGCGGCGGGGCCATTGCCATTATTCTCATGTTCACGGCTCCGGCATGGGTGGCCTTTTTTTCCCGTCTGCTCTTTCACGAGGCTATCAACACGGTGAAGGTGACGGCTCTGGCGCTGGCCATGGCAGGTACCAGCCTGGTCTGTCTTTCCGGCGGGAGCCTCGGGGGGGAAGTGTCCTATATCGGCATAGGCTGTGGACTGCTTTCCGGTTTCACCTATGCCTTCCAGTTCCTTTTTTTCACCTGGTACAAGGACCGTTATTCCACCCAGGAACTTTTTGCCGTCACCTTCCTTCCCGCAGCATTCGTGCTTTCGTTTTTTGCGGAATTCACGGGGATATCGCCGGCGGCGGCAGGCGCGCTTCTCGTGCTCAGCGTTGTGTCTACCTATGTATCCTATTTCTGGTACGGGCAGTCCCTGCGCTACCTTTCCCCTGTGCAGGCCGCCATTTTGGGAAATCTGGAACCGGTGGTGAGCACGCTCCTCTGCTGGTGGCTCTGGAATGAGAATTTCTCCCTCATTGGTTGGGTGGGCTGCGCGCTGGTCATAGGTTCCGTGCTGCTGCTCACGTTGAAGAAATAGTCCGTGAGGGAAGCCCGCTTCCGTCATGCCTTGAAAACGCCTCCTGAAAAGGAGGCGTTTTCCGTTTGTCAGAGCGCAGTCAGCATGTCGCCGAGGAAAAGATAGGCAAAGCTGAAGTAGATGAATACACCGAGCAGGTCCATGATGGACGTGATGAGCGGTGAAGAGAGCGTGGCCGGATCCGTGCCCATGCGGCGGGCAAGAAAGGGCAGGACAAGGCCGATGACGCCTCCGGCCATGGTGCAGACGAACATGCTGAGCGACACGGTGATGAGGACGTCGAGGCCTATCCCTTTGGAAAACCAGGCCAGCACTCCTTCCAGAACGGCTACAGTGAGGCCGAGGGTGCAGGCAACGGGAAGTTCCCTCCTCAGAACCCGCCGCATATCCGCAAAGCAAAGCTTCACGTCGCCCACGGCCATGGCCCGAATAACCAGTGTGGCGGACTGACTGCCCGTATTGCCGCCCATGTCCACAATAGGCGCGATGAAGGCGGCGAGCACTATGACTTTGGAGAGTATTTCTTCCTGTGCGGCGACGAAGCTGCTGGTGATGACGCCGAATACGGTGAGGAAAAGGAGCCAGAATACGCGCACCTTGAACATGACTGCAAGAGGTGAGTGCAGAATATCCAGATCGGTGTCGTCAGCCGTGGCCGTACCGCCGAAACGGGCCAGCTGTGCGGCATCCTGTTCCTTTTCCATGTCCATGGCATCGTCGACGGTAATGATGCCCATCATTTTGTTGTCTTCATCCATGACGGGCAGCGCCAGAAGATCATATCGGCGGATCATTTCCGTGGATCGGGAGCGGGGCCATGAGGCACGCACGGAAACGGGACGGCGGCGCATGATGCTTTCCATCGTAGCATCGTCGTCGGCAAGTAGAAGTTCCCGGAGCGATACCGTACCGAGAAGATGTTTTTCCTCATCGAGCACATAGACGATATAGATGGTTTCACTGCCGCGCGCTGCGGTCCAGACGGTTTTCAGAGCCGCGGCGACCCGTGTTTCTGCATGCACGGAAATATATTCGGAAGTGGTGGCTGAGCCGGTGCTTTCTTCAGGAAAGGCCGCCAGCTTGAGCATGTCGTCGCGGATTTCTTTTTCCAGGCTGGGGAGCAGGTCCCGCCTTGCCTGCGCGTCAAGCAGCCCGTAGATATCGGCGCGTTCGTCGGAAGGAAGAGATTGCAGCAGCCGAGCCGCTTCGCTCTGGTCCATATCGTGAAACAGGGCTGCCTGGAGTTCTTCGGAAAAGTAGCAAAACAGGGCTGCGGCCGTTTCGTCGTCCAGACTTTTCAGTACATCAAGCATGACGGGGCGCGGAAGTACGGCAAGCTTTTCCGCCATGTCGGAGGGGTGGATGTTTTCCGCCGTTTCCAGAAATGCGTGGAAATGGCGGTCCAGAGACAGTTCGCGGAGGGAGAGCAGAATATCCTTACGGGTCATGGCGGTTCCTCTTGGATGGGTGTTGCGGTGGAAGAAGCGAAGGGCAGGGACGAACAACGGGTACTGTCTGCGTGACTATCCATGGAAGGCTCCTTGAGGAAAAAGGATGAAGGGAACACCGGCGCATCCGGCACAGAGCGTGCGTGCGGAGGAGTGTTTGCCGGAGCGGCTCGGGAGTTTGGGTGCGAAGGGCGGCATTCTTTGTCGTGCTGCAAGGTACGCCTGCCGCCGCGCCGTTTTCGGCCGCTTTCGTTTTTTTTTCGGAACGATCATGGCGGCGGAGAGAATCCGGCATGTTTTTTGTGAAGAAGGGAACGGGAAAGACGTTCAGAGCATCGCGGCAGGACGTGCCGCGACGGACGTTTGTCCTTGCAGGTTTAGCTTTCGGCGTACCGACGCGAGGGAGGCAGAAAAGGGCGCGAGAAAAGATACCGCGCAGCGCAAAGGACGCTTCGGGCTGAAGAGCATATCAGAGAAGGAAAAAGCATAGGGTCTCCTCGTCGGGCTGCACAGCCTGCGGGGAGAAGATCGCAAGGCGTCAGCTCAGGGCGTTGAAGGGGACGACTGGTTGACTGTGACAGTCAGCGGACATGGGAACTTCCTTGCGTTAATGGGTTGATGAACAGGCTCTAGCTTGGGAAAGGCCCGTATGTCAAGTTCTAACAGGTCGTATTTCCGATAAAAATTGTCTTTTCCAGAGGGAAGAAAGGGCGGGGATGTGGGTGCTGAAAAAGGCAGGTGAGGCGGCGCGAAGTCCTGAAAAGGGCGCAAGCGGGCGTTTTTCAAGGGGCGCTGTCCCGGGTACCTATGGAGCGGAGTGTTCAGCAAAAAAATCCCGCGCTTTTCGTGCACGGGTTCTTTTTTGTATAGGAGGGAAGTTCAGGCTTTCTGCGCGCGTATCCAGGCCATGGCTTCGGGCAGATCCAGAGTGCCTTCGTAAATGGCACGTCCGGAAATGGCCCCCTGAAGATGAGCCTCCACGCTGAGGGGGTAGAGGGCCTTGATATCGTCCAGCGTGGCCACGCCGCCCGCAGCCACCACAGGTACGGGACTTGTCTGGGCAAGATGCGTGAGCATGGGCATGTTTACGCCGCTCTGCATACCGTCTCGGGCGATATCGGTATAGACGATGAAGGCCGTCCCGTCGTCTACAAGGCGGGGCATGACTTCATCCACCGTAAGTCCGGCATCCGTCACCCAGCCGCGCGTTTTGAGCCGTCCGTCCACGGCATCCAGGGAAACGCCTATCCTGCCGGGAAAGAGAGCACAGAGCCTTGCGTATTCCTTGGGTTTTTCCAGTGCCATAGTGCCGATGATGAGGCGGGTCACGCCTGCGTCGAACCACATGCGCGCAGCTTTTTCATCGCGGACACCTCCGCCGAGCTCGATGGGAATGTCGAGCGCTTTGCTGATACGGGCCACAAGGTCGGCATTGACGCTTCTGCCTTGAAAGGCTCCATCCAGGTCGATGAGGTGCAGCCATTCTGCGCCCTGGTTCTGCCAGTGCAGGGCGGCTTCCACGGGATCGTCGTTGAAAATGGTGGATTCTTCGGCTCTGCCCTGCTTCAGGCGCACGGCCTTGCCGTTCTGCAGATCCACCGCAGGGAAGATGATCATAGGCCGAATTCCTCCACAGCCTTGTCCATGCCTTCCGCAGCAAGTTCCACCGCCGTGAGCCAGCTTCCGCCACGGCGGAAGAAGGAGCCTATTTTGGTGATATCACTGGTAAGGGGCTTCTGCTCCTCGGCATAATGGCTGCGCATGACAAGAGTAACGGGCTCGCGCGCGTCGATGAGGTAGAAGTCTTCATTGACGGAGGCGGCGGAAATGACGCCGGCCTTGCCGCCCACGCGCTCTTGCAGGGTGATGACCTGCGGCACGACGATCATGTCGGCTCCGGCAGCTCTGGCGCGCGTGGCCCAGGTAACGAGGGCGTTGCGGCGGCCGCGCGCATCTCTGGCCATGTCGCCGCTGATGTCGGCGTCGCTCAGAAAGACATAGGAGCGTTTGCCGTTTTTCAGTTTTTCATGGAAAAGGGCATCCAGGCTCGCCAGGGTTTCTTCGGAAATTTTCTTCTGGTCTTCAGGAATGAAGCCGGAAAGAAGTTCCGTGGTCTGCGTAGGCTGGGTAAAGGGCGCCACGGCCACGACAAGATCGGACATGATGAGGCGTTGCTGTTCGGGGGCCTTCTGGCAGCCGGCCAGCAGGCAGAGGCTGCACAAGGCAAGAAGGAAATGGCGGAAAAGCATCAGTCAAGACTCCCCTTGGTGCTGGGCATACGGTCGTTGCTGCGTCGTACAGCCTGCGCCAGCGCAAGGCCCAGCCCCTTGGCGGCGGATTCCAGAAGATGATGGCCGTTCTTGCCGTACTGGAATGAGATATGAAGGTTACACTGCGCCGAGGAGGCGAAAGCCTTGTAGAACTCCCGCCATACGTCTTTTTCTTCCCCCGCCATGACGGGGGGGAGCATCTCGTCGCCGCGAAACTCCAGCCACGGGCGGCCCGAGAGATCCAGCGTCACCTCGGCCAGGGCTTCGTCCATGGGAACTCTCGCCCAGCCCACGCGGGCTATACCCTTCCTGTCGCCGAGAGCCTCACGCAGCGCTTTGCCGAGGCACAGGGCCACGTCTTCCGTGGTGTGGTGTGCATCCACATGCATATCGCCCGAGCAGGTGAGACGAAGGTCGAATCCGGCCCAGAAGGCCGTGAGAGTAAGCATGTGGTCGAGCATTCCGAAACCTGTGGAAACCGTGCAGCTGCCCGTCCCTTCCAGGAGAAGTTCCAGCCGAACCGAGGTCTCCCCGGTGGAGCGCGCAAGGGACGAGGCGCGTGCGGGATATTCCGCCATGATCAGGCCTCCTTCTTTTCTTCGGCGTTTTCCGAGGGTTTGCCGGGATCTTTCTTTTTATAAGCCACGGCCGAGACATAGATGCTTACTTCGTAGAGAAGCAGCATGGGCAGGGCCATGAGGCACTGGGAAAAAACATCCGGCGGGGTGAGAATGGCGGCCACAATGAAGATGAGCAGAATGGCGTAACGTCTTGTCCTGCGCATGAACTCGGGCGTAAGAATACCGAAGCGCGAAAGGAAGTACGCGAACAGGGGCATCTCGAACACCAGTCCGAAGGCGATGAGGAGCTTGAGCGCGAAGCTCAGGTATTCCTCCACCGAAATCATGGGCACGATGGTCTCCGTAGCAAAGCCCATGAAGAACTTGAAGGCGATGGGAAAGACCAGGAAGAAGCAGAACGCCGCACCCGACAGGAAGAATATGGAAGAGAAAAAGGCCAAGGGCAGTACGGCCCGCTTTTCTTCCCGGTAGAGCCCGGGCGCGATGAAGGCCCAGATCTGGTAGAAGCTGAAGGGACTTGTACCGAACAGAGAAGCCACGAGAGCCACCTTCATGTAGGTGAAGAAGGCTCCCTGGGGCGAGGTGTAGATAAGCTTGCTGCCTTCGGGCATGCAGGCCTGAAGCGGCGCGGAGAGAAAACCGTACAGCGCTTCGGACACGCCGTAAAAAGCCACGAAACCGAGAATAACGATGATGACGATACGGAAAAGCCTGCGCCGAAGTTCGTTGAGATGCCCCATGATGCTCATGGGCACGTCGTCTTCCGCTCCTTCTTCTTCGTCGTCATAGGAGTCTTTTTTCTCTTCCGGTTTTTCCGGGGCTTGGAAGGCCGCGAAGGCAGGCACGTTGCTCTCGGCGGCAGTTTTTTCTTCCGTCTTTGCCTCTTCTGGTTCCTTGGTTCCGCCTTCTTCGTTGTGTTCCGCAAAGAGATCCAGGGGGCCATGGGGGCTGCCGTCGTCGGAAATATCGGAAGAGGCGCCGTCTGCGTCTTCCCCGCCTTCCGTCAAGCCGCCTTCATCCTGTCCGGTTTTTTCTTGCGGCTCCGTGGCGGGGTTTTCGGCGTCGTTTTCAGGGACAGGGCTTTCAGGAGCCTCAGAATTGTCCTCATGAGAGAATTCGTACCCTGTGGAAGCGGCCGAGGCTGCGGCTGCATAATAGGAGGCCATATCCGGCTCAGCCTTTTCGCCGATGCCGGAAGAGAGCCCTTCACCCTGCGCGGGAGGCGTGGGGCAGCCCTGATTTTCCCTGCCGTTTGCCTGCTCAGGCCTTCTTTTCCGTATCCGTCTCAGCATTTCTGACCTGCGCGGCTTTTTCTGTTTCGGCTTCGGCGGCCTTTTTGGCCTTGGCCTTTTCCGCCTCTTCTTCAAAGGCTATTTCCGTATTGAGAGTACGCTGGAATTCCGTGGAAACACGGCGGAATTCGCCCATGGCGCGGCCGAGGGTATGGGCGATTTTGGGCAGGTTCTTGGGTCCGAGAACCAGAAGAGCCACAACCAGGATGACCAGCAATTCTGTGCTGCCGATGCCAAACATCTATAAAAACTCCTCAAGAGGGTTATCTCTCCGTCAGTTTTGGACGGTAGCATATCGTTTGTGGGCCTTCAAGTGCATCCTTGGGGCCGGATAGGGGCGGAAGGGCCTGCTCAGTCGCCGTCAAAGTATCTGCGAAGGGCGCGCCCCTCGTCGTCGAAGGTGACGCCCTCTTTTTCCAGAAGGCGGCGCTGCCTCGCCGTGCTTTCCGGGGAAAGCTCGGGAAGGGAGCCGTCTTTTCGGAGCACTCTGTGCCAGGGCACATCCTCCGGGCAGGCATGCATGGCCCAGCCGACCTGTCGCGCCATGCGCGGGTTCCCTGCGAGAAAGGCTACCTGCCCGTAGCTTATGACCTGCCCTGGCGGCACGGAGCGGACAACGGCATAAACTCTTTCAAAAAAGTTCATAAAGGACTCACAGTTGCAGGAAAGAGGGGTGCGGTGCCCGGCTTTTCCGGGCCGGAGATGCGGCACGGACAACACTGGAAAAGGCTTGGAACGAAAAGGGAGCGGGGAGGGAAAAATTTGCTTTGGCGTGCTTCCGTATTTTTGTCGTGCGCCGCCTTTGCCGAAGGCCGCGTCTTGTGCGAAACCATGCGCGGCGTGCGGCAAAAGCGGCGCGTCAGAACACATATTCCATGACCATGTCTTCTCCCTGCTCTCTGGCGACGCGGTAACCGAGCCTGATGTACAGGGCTGCGGCGGGGTTGGCCTTATGTACGGAAAGGGAGGTTCGCCTGTATCCCCGGGCTTGCAGCTCCCTGAGCATGCGCCTTATGAGCGCCGTGCCCAACCCCCTGCCGCGACTGGTTGTATACAGGGAAACGGCAAGTTCCGGCGTTTCGTCGTCCACATGGCCGAAACCGTGCATGAGGCGCGTCCATGCCGCGCCCACCACATTGCCGTCCTTCTCTATGCAGAAACAGAGATCGCCCTTTCTTGTGCCGAAGCCTTCGATGTAGGCGTAAAGAGCGGGGGAGCGGATGATGCTCCGGGGGGCTTTTTTTCTCCCTTCTTTCTGGAACACGGCTTCATAGAGGAAATCTTCCAGAAGCGGATATTCGTTTTCCTTCATGGGGCGGATGAGGCAGGACATGGCGTTTTCCCGGGGCTGCGCTTTTGAGGATGCTTTTCTGCCGGAGCAGCGGCCCGCACCGGGGCGGGACGGGCGAGGGGAAAGAAGGATGAAAGAGATTCCGCACCATCGGCAGGCATGCTTTTATGAAGAAGCGTCGCCTTCACCGGGCATCGTCTTTGAGGGGCAATACGCGAAAGGGAGCGTAGCCGGACTCTTCGGGATGCGAAAAGCCCCGGAGGCCTTAGGCTTCCGGGGCGGAGTTTTATTCCCATTCAATGGTGCCCACGGGCTTCGGAGTGAGGTCGTAAAGCACGCGGTTCACGCCTTTTACTTCATGGGTGATACGGTCGGTAATGTGCTGCAGAAGAGCGAAGGGCACGTCTTCCACCGTGGCGGTCATGGCGTCCACAGTGTTGACGGCACGGATGATCACCGGATAGGCGAAGGTACGCTTGCCGTCGGACACTCCCACGGACTTGAAGTTCGGCACCACGGTGAAGTACTGCCACACCTTGCCTTCCAGACCGTTTTTGGCGAATTCCTCGCGCAGTATGGCGTCGGATTCGCGCACGGCTTCGAGGCGGTCGCGGGTAATGGCGCCGAGGCAGCGTACGCCGAGACCGGGACCGGGGAAGGGCTGGCGGTATACCATGCCGTCGGGCAGGCCGAGGGCCTTGCCCACTACGCGCACTTCATCCTTGAACAGGAACTTCAGCGGTTCCACCAGGGAGAACTGCAGGTCTTCGGGCAGGCCGCCCACGTTGTGGTGGGCCTTGACGGTGCCGCTTTCCAGAATATCGGGGTAAATGGTGCCCTGGGCCAGGAATTCGATGCCTTCCTGCTTACGGGCTTCTTCTTCAAACACACGGATGAATTCCGCGCCGATGATCTTGCGCTTCTGCTCCGGTTCGGCCACGCCGTCGAGCTTGTTCAGGAAGCGCTCCACGGCGTCCACATACACGAGGTTGGCGTTCATCTGGTTGCGGAAGACTTCGATCACCTGTTCCGGTTCGCCCTTGCGCAGAAGGCCGTGATTGACGTGTACGCAGACAAGCTGCTGACCGACGGCCTTGATGAGCAGGGCGGCTACCACGGAGGAATCGACGCCGCCGGAAAGGGCAAGCAGCACTTTCTTGTCGCCTATTTGTTCTCTCAGGGCTTTCACCTGTTCGTCGATGAAGGCCTTGGCGAGAGCCTCGGTGTTGATGCGGGCCATGGATTCAGGGCGGACATTGCTGGACATGATATTCTCCTCAGAGGAAGGATGGAAGGTTCTCTGGATTATTCCCATTCGATGGTGGACGGAGGCTTGGAGGAAATGTCGTACACCACGCGGTTGACGCCCTTCACTTCATTGATGATGCGGCCGGAAATTCTGGCCAGAAGGTCGTCGGGCAGGCGTGCCCAGTCTGCCGTCATGGCGTCCACGCTTTCCACGATACGGAGCGCGACGACGTGTTCATAGGTGCGTCCGTCGCCCATGACGCCCACGGTCTTGAGGGGCAGAAGCACGGCAAAGCCCTGCCATACCTTGCGGTACCAGCCGGAAGAGCGCAGCTCGTCCATGACGATGACGTCTGCCTTGCGCAGAATGTCCAGGCGTTCCCTGGTCACTTCGCCGATGATGCGTATGGCCAGCCCCGGGCCGGGGAAGGGATGACGCCAGAGTATGGATTCGGGAATACCGAGTTCCGCACCCACGGCGCGTACTTCGTCCTTGAAGAGCTCGCGCAACGGTTCGATGAGCTTCATGTTCATCTTCGCCGGAAGGCCGCCCACATTGTGATGGCTTTTGATGACGGCGCTCGGGCCCTTGTAGGACACGGATTCGATGACGTCGGGATAAAGAGTACCCTGGGCAAGGAATTTCACGTCGTGCCCGGCATCCTTGATAGCCGTGGCTTCCTTGTCGAAGACGTCGATGAAGGTATGGCCGATGATCTTGCGTTTTTTCTCCGGGTCATCCACGCCGGAAAGAAGGCTGAGGAAAAGGTCGGCGGCCTGAACATACTTGAGGTTCAGGTCGAAGTGTTCGCGCAGGTATCCCACCACCTGTTCGCCTTCGTTCTGGCGGAGTACGCCGTTGTCCACGAAAATGCAGTGCAGCTGATGCCCGATAGCCTTGTGGAGCAGCACGGCCACTACGGTGGAGTCCACGCCGCCGGAAAGGGCGCAGATGACGTGGCTTTCGCCCACAGTTTCACGTACATCCCTGACCACGCGCTCCACAAAGGAGCTCATGGTCCAGTCGGGCGTGATGTGCGCCACGCTGAAGAGGAAGTTCTGGATCATTCGCGCGCCCTCTTCGGAGTGATGCACTTCGGGGTGGAACTGCAGGGCGTAGATGCCGCGTTCCTCGCAGCTCATGGCGGCCACATCCAGCGTGGCGGTGCGCGCGGTGACGATAAAACCGGGCGGGGGGGTCTTCACCTTGTCGCCGTGGGACATCCACACACGGGAATTTTTTCCCCGGGCGAAGCTTTCCATGCCTTTCCATAGGGCACAGTCAGCAACTTTTTCCAGGTCGGCAGGGCCGTATTCCCGGGTCTGGGACTGGGCAAGTTCTCCGCCGAGTTCATGGGCAAGCAGCTGCATGCCGTAGCAGATGCCGAGCACGGGCACGCCGAGAGAGAGAATACCTTTGTCGAGGCGGGGAGCGTCTTTTTCGCCCACACTGGCCGGGCCTCCGGAAAGAATGACGGCGTCGGGGCGCATGGCGGCCACTTCTTCGGCGGCGATCACGCAGGGATGGATTTCGGAATAAACCCCGGCCTCACGCACGCGCCGGGCGATGAGCTGCGTGACCTGGGAGCCGAAGTCGAGAATGATGACTTTGGACATGAGTGTTCCAGAAATTGAGGCCCTGCCCCGCCTGTGCAGGCTGGGCAGGGCCGTTTTTTAGTTTTCGACCTTGTAGTTGGGGGCTTCCTTGGTGATGATGACGTCATGCACATGGCTCTCGCGCAGGCCGGAAGCGGAAATTTCCACCATGTGGGCCTTCTCGTGCAGTTCGTCCAGCGTGGCCGCGCCCAGGTAGCCCATGCCGGAGCGCAGGCCGCCCACAAGCTGGAATACGGTGTCCGCCACGGGGCCGCGCGCGGGCACGCGGCCTACGATGCCTTCGGGGACCAGTTTCTTGGTGGGGTTCTGGAAATAGCGGTCCGCGCTGCCGGAACGCATGGCGTCGATGGAGCCCATGCCGCGGTAGGTCTTGTAGGCGCGGCCCTGGTAGAGGATGGTTTCGCCCGGGCTTTCATCGGTGCCGGCGAGCATGCTGCCGATCATGACGGAGTGCGCGCCGCAGGCAAGGGCCTTGACAATATCGCCGGAGAATTTGAGCCCGCCGTCGGCGATGCAGCAGCGGTCGGCTTCGCGGGCGGCGCGGCTGCCTTCCATGACGGCCGTGACCTGGGGCACGCCCACGCCCGCTACTACGCGGGTAGTGCAGATGGAGCCGGGGCCGATGCCCACCTTCACAGTGTCGGCGCCGGCCTTGATGAGGGCCTTCGCGCCTTCATAGGTGGCGATATTGCCCGCGATGAGCTGGCAGTTCGGGAAGGTGGAGCGCAGCATTTCCACACTGCGCAGTACGTTGGCGGAATGGCCGTGGGCGCAGTCGAGCACGATGACGTCCGCACCGGCGGCAAGAAGTTCGGAGGCGCGGTATTCGCAGTCCTTGCTGATGCTTACCGCTGCGCCTACGCGCAGGCGGCCCTTGTCGTCCTTGCTGGCGAAGGGGTACTGCTGCACTTTGTCGATATCCTTCATGGTGATGAGGCCGCGCAGCTGGCGGTTCTCATCCACCACGAGGAGCTTTTCTATGCGGTGGGCGTGCAGATGATGCTTGGCTTCATCGAGGGTGGTGCCCACAGGGACGGTGACGAGGTTTTCGCGGGTCATCACTTCGCAGACGAGAGTGGTCTGCGGTTCGGTGACGAAGCGCACGTCGCGGTTGGTCAGGATGCCCACAAGAGCGCTGTTTTTCACCACAGGCAGGCCGGAGACGCGGAAATCGGACATGAGATCCAGGGCGTGCTGCACCGTGTCGTCGGGGGCGACGGTGACGGGGTCGAGGATCATACCGCTTTCGGACTTTTTGACCTTTTCCACTTCAAGGCGCTGGCGGGCAACGTCCATATTCTTGTGGATGATGCCGATGCCGCCCTGACGGGCCATGGAGATGGCCATTTCCGCTTCCGTCACGGTATCCATGGCGGCGGAGATGAAGGGTACGCCCAGCTTGATGCTGGGAGTCAGCCATGCCGACACATCGACCATGTCCGGCGTGACTTCCGAATATTCGGGAACCAGAAGGACATCGTCGAATGTCAATGCCTTGCCAAGCACAGTGGCCATATTTTCCTCCAGGGTTGGATTAAATTCGGAAAAAGATAGGTCAGAATATCTACGACCCCTGCCCCTGTCAACATCGGAAGGGTGACTCCCCGGGCAGGTGCGTCCGCCGCGGGTCTTTCTCGGGAAAAGAGGAAAGTTTACGCTTTTCCGCTTATTGTGCAGGGACAGGGAGCTTTTCTCCCCGGAGGAAAAAGGGTAAAAAAAGCCGGGAAAGATTCCCGGCCTGTATGGTTCGCTTAAGGAACCATGAGATCAGCAGCGCAGATTGGAATTTCTGTCGGCATTTCTGGAAATAGCTTCTTCCGCCGGGTCACATTCATTTTCGGGAGTTTCTTCTTTTTCAGCGGGAGCGCAGCGCAGGTTGGAAGACTTGCCGGCATTTCTGGAAATGGCTTCTTCGGCAGCGTCACATTCGGCGTTGGTGGGGTAGGTCTTCACGGGAGCGGCTTCTTCGGCAGCGTCTCCGCAGCGGAGATTGGAGCTTCTGCCGGCATTTCTGGAAATGGCTTCTTCGGCAGCGTCACATTCGTTTTCGGGTTCTTCCTTTGCGGGGGCGTCGTTGCAGCGCAGATTGGAAGATTTGCCGGCGTTCCGGGAAATGGTCGATTCCACGGAGTCACATTCATGGTCGTCGTCGCTTTCCATCGCCTTGCGCAGGCGTTCTTCATCTTCATGGGAGAGAGAGGTCTGAATAATGGTGCCGCCTGTACCCTCCAGTTCCTGAAGGGCCTTGTCCAGAGTGATGCTGCGGAAGAGGATGAAGAGCATGGAGCCGCCGGGCTTGAGGTTCTGCCCCAGGTTCTTCATGAACTGATCGTCGATACCTGCGTCGGCCAGTGCGCCGGAAAGCGCGCCCGCTCCAGCTCCTACCGCCGCACCGAGCAGGGGATTCATGAAAAGCAGGCCGATCAGAAGGCCCCAGAAGCCGCCGGAAACGGCGCCCGCTCCGGTGAGATTATACAGCTGCAGCAGTTTTACCTTGCCGTTTTCCTTACGTATGGCAATAACGGCATCTTCCAGATCGACGAGATATTCCTTCTGCATTTTAAGAAGGCGCAGACGCACTTCTTCTGCCTGAAACTCATTAGGATAGGCAACAACAACAAGTGTACTCATGGAACCTCCTTTTTTTTCTTCTATAGCAGGAGCGGAGAAAAAATCCATGAGTTTTGTGAAAGGAACGTGGGGGCATCGCAAGTTTATTTTTCAACAAGCGTATGAAAAGAGAAGTCCTTTCTTCTCACATGCGAAGGGGTGTCATGGGAGAATCTCATACATTCAGGCAAAGGTGCAGTATGGGGAAGGGCAGGTTGAGCCCGTCTTTTTCATCACGCCCCATGACGGAGAACCCCATGTGCAGGTAGAAGGAAAGTGCTTCGGGATTCTGCTCGTTCACGTCCACGAAACGCGCTCCGCGCTTTAGAGCGAAGCGCATCAGCGCACCGCCCAAGCCTTTGCCCCTGAAGGAGGCGTCCACAAAGAGCATGTCTATGCTTTGTCCGTCCATACCCAGAAAGCCCGCCGCATGTTCCTTTTCCCTGACGATGAAGAGGTGGGGAACCTTGTTCAGCGCATCCCTTACCAGAGGGCGCAGCATGTCTATGTCGGCAGGGGAAAGAAAGCCGTGCGTGGCGCGCACGGAGGATTCCCAGACGGGGACAAGCTCTTCCACAAGTGCCTTTGAGCGAAGTTTCACTTCTTCAATATTCATGAAATCTCCGGGAGATGCGGCATTTTTGCGCCTGTGGCACAGCTTTTTCCGTACCTGGGCGGATGGAAGAAGGACTCCTCGCGTTTTATGAAGGTACGGGCAGTGAACTTTTTACGCAAGACGGCGGAAAATATTCTTCCAGATTCCTGTATTGCGGGTCGGTGCGTCGCTTTTTTCCGTTTCGGCCGGAAGAATGTTTTCGTAAAAAAGTGTTCTCCCTGCGACGAAAAGCAGCATCCGGGAGAAAAGGAGGGGAAAAGCAGGGTGCGCTGCACCTATTTCTTTTCCCTCTTGCTATGAGCGGAGCGCAGGTGCAGACGCATGGGCGCGTGGCGGATGCCGAAGATGCGGCGCAGGGAACGCTCCAGGTAGCGGGCGTAGGATTCGGCCACGCGGTCGGCGTCGTTCACGAAACAGACAAAGGTGGGCGGTTCACTCTCGGCCTGGGTGAGGTAGAAGAACTTGGGCCGCACGCGGCGCACCACGGGGGCCTGATGCCTGGTAAGCGTTTCCTCCATGGCGCGGTTGAGCAGGCCGGTGGATACGCGGGTCCCACATTCGGCATAAATGCGCTCCGCAAGAGGAATGAGCTTGTTCAGCCCTTCGCCCGTGCGTGCGGAAGCCGGTACCAGCGGCACATGATAGCAGAAGCTGAGCTCCTCCTGAAGGTTTTTCATGAGCTCGGTACGGGCCTTTGCGGGGATGAGGTCCATCTTGTTCACGATGATGAGGAAGGGCGTCTTGCGCTCGTCCAGCAGTTCGATGAGGCGCTTGTCCTGTGCAGTGAGCCCTTCGACGGCGTCGAGCAGGAGGAAGGTTACGTCGGCCTTGGTGGTGCTTTTCAGGGAGGAATTTACGGAAAAGCGTTCCACCGTGTCGGTGATGCGTGAGCGGCGGCGTACCCCGGCGGTATCCACGAAGGTATAGGTCTTGCCGTTTTTTTCCACCGTCACGTCCACGCTGTCGCGCGTAGTGCCCGCCTGGTCGCTCACGATCATGCGGTCTTCCCCGATGAAGGCGTTGGTCATGGACGATTTGCCCGCGTTGGGCCGCCCAAGCAGGCAGAGCCGGAGGTGATCGGCGACCTTACGGCGGCGGATGCCTGGCTTGTCGCGGTCTTCTTCCAGATCTTCCTTTTCCACGGATTCCTCCTCTTCCTCATCGAAAGCATCCTCTTCCGGGAAAAGCTCGCGGATTTCTTCCTCAAGGGCGCGCAGGTTATGCCCGTGCTCGGCGGAGCAGGCGATGAGGGGAAAGCCCAGACCGTGAAATTCGGCAAGCAGCAGCTCTTCTTTTTCCGCTCCGTCCACCTTGTTCACGACCAGCAGAATGGGCTTGTCGCATTTGCGAAGATAAGCGGCGAGATGTTCGTCGAAAGGCATGAGTCCTTCTTTGCCGTCCACCACCATGCAGATGACGTCGGCTTCCTTCAGGGCGGCTTCCGCCTGGCGCAGTATGTCGGCCTCGAAGCCGCGTATGCCGGCAGGCCCTTCGGCCACGGCCTGATGATGGTCAAGTGTGATGCCGCCCGTGTCGATGATGGCGAAGTCGCGTCCGTAGCGCGAACGCACCACGCCTTCCATACGGTCGCGCGTGACGCCGGGGCGATCATGCGTGATGGCGCGGTTACTGCGGATAAGGCGGTTGAACAGGGTGGACTTGCCCACATTGGGGCGTCCCAGCAGAACGACTTTGGGCATCATGGGCGGGCACCTCATAACGGTTTGTTGAAGCGTTACTTCCGGCGCTGGCGGAAGGGGGCGGAAGGAGGTTTCATGCAGGCTTGCCCCCCGGCGAAAAGCGCTCTGCGCGTTCCGCTGAGGGAAAGGAATGTCCTCCCGTGGTCTGAACCGCCCGGCGGGGAAGCTCCCGCCGGAAAGAACGGAGGCAATCTTTTACGCCCAAGGGCGGCGCATGTCCAACCTTTTTCAGGATACCTCTCACGGGAGGAGAAAATCAAGCGCGTTGAATTTAATACTTAACATATTGAAATATAACAATAAATAAAAAAATCCTTGCAATGTTTCCGCAATTCGTCTATAAAAGCGTTTTTTCCGCTCCAGAAAGACATATCCCTCTATCACGGAGTCCCGCCATGACCCGCAAAGATCGTACGGAAGGAATTTACAGCCGCCGCGAAGTGCTCGACGAGAGCGAACGCCGCCAGTATAACCTTATCCAGCTCAAGGATCTGCTCTCCTACGCCTACCGCTATTCGGAAGACGTGAAAAAGCGTTTCGACCGCGCTCAGTTCAACGTCGAGAAGTTCAAGACTCTCTCCGACCTCAAGCATATTCCCATCCTTAAAAAGAAGGAACTCATCTTCCTCCAGACCATGGGGCCGCGCCTCGGCGGTCTGCTCACCAAGGATATCGGCGAACTGCGCCGCGTCTTTCTTTCTCCCGGCCCGATTTTCGACCCGGAAGACCGCAACGACGACTATTGGGGCTATACCGAAGCCTTCTATTCCGTGGGCTTCCGCCCGGGCGATGCCGTGCAGGTGACGTTCAACTATCACCTCGCTCCGGCGGGCCTCATGTTTGAGGAGCCTCTGCGCAACCTGGGCTGCGCCTCCATTCCCGCCGGCCCCACCGACGCGGCTACGCAGCTCGATATCATGCAGAAGCTTCGCGTTTCCGGCTATGTGGGCACGCCGAGCTTCCTCATGCATCTTGCTCAGCGTGCTGAGGAAAAGGGCCTCAACCTGCGCAAGGATCTCTTCCTGGAAGTGGCCTTCGTCACCGGCGAACGCCTTTCCGAGAAGATCCGCAGCCAGATGGAAAAGAAGTACGATATCATCATGCGTCAGGGCTACGGTACTGCCGACGTGGGCTGCATAGGCTATGAGTGCTTCCAGAAGAACGGCCTGCATATTTCCAACCGCTGCTATGTGGAAATCTGCCATCCCGACACGGGCATCCCGCTGAAAGACGGCGAAGTGGGCGAAGTGGTGGTCACGGCCTTCAACAAGACCTATCCGCTCATCCGTCTCGCCACGGGCGACCTTTCCTACATTGACCGCACGCCCTGTTCCTGCGGCCGTACCAGCCCCCGCCTCGGCAGCATCGTGGGCCGCGTGGACACTACCGCCCGCATCAAGGGCATGTTCGTCTATCCCCATCAGGTGGAGCAGGTCATGGCCCGCTTCGAGGAAATCAAGCGCTGGCAGATTGAAGTTACCAACCCCGGCGGTGTGGACGAGATGGTGCTCTATGTGGAAGCGAGCAACTTCAAGCGCAAGGAAGAGCTTCAGCATCTGTTCCGCGAGCGCATCAAGCTGCGTCCCGAGCTGCGTATCCTTGCTCCGGGCAGCCTGCCTCCCCAGATCAAGCCCATCGAAGACAAGCGTGTCTGGGATTGATTTCTTCATGCTTTTGGCGGTGTGCCCGTGCGGCACGCCTGCCGCGAAACCGCCCTTCGGGGCGGTTTTTTTTATACAAAAACGGGAGCCGCAAGGAACATGCCTCACCAGGTTCGCCATGCTCCGTTATCATGGCTGATCTCGCCGAAGCGTGTTGTTTCTTGCCGTCTTTGATTCCCCCTGGAAGGCGCAGTCGATGCCGGAGAATTTTCTGCATCGGGAGAGCTGTTGTTTTCAGGGAATAGGAGCGGCGGGAAAGGTGTCGTGAAGAAGTGACGCCGCTTTCCGGGGAATCGGAAGGCGAGCCTGATTCATGTACGCGAAAAGGGGCGTTGTCGGAGAGTCCAGCGAATGTTTCGTCCACAGATGCGTCGGATAGGTATTGAGGCGAGATGAAGCCTCGGAGTTGCCGGGAGGCGGCGCGCTGTTGTCGATTCGGAGAGCATCGAGGAGTTTTTTCATACAGTTTTCTGAAAAAAAGGGAGAGAATGAGTTATTGCAGCCCCCTCTCTTGACAAGGAGCAGGATTTTTTTAAAAATGTCGACATTCGACAACTGTCTTGTGCCGTTTTTCATTTGCGGTGCAGGGATGAAGCGTCCTTTGTCGGGGAGCCGCAGATCTGCGGCCGGGGCCCCGGGGAGGCTTCAGCGGCTGGAGACTGTCAGCACTATCGCCCGGGAGAGGGCTCAGCGTTTGTAAAAAAGGAGGCCGGAAAAGGGACAGAACAGGCGGCGGAGGCGTCCTGGCCGGGCATGACGCGAAGAGGCGGCAGCGCTCTTCCGGCCGGCGGGGCGTGAGAAGCGTACAACGTATTTTTCTTGAGAGTTGCCATGTCAAAGCGTTTAGGTCTTCCCGCCCAGATGGGCATCGGTATGGTTCTCGGCGTCATCGTCGGCGCCATGGCTCCTTCCATCAGCATCGACGCCAGCTGGTTCAAGCCGCTCGGCGATCTGTTCATCACCTTGGTACGCATGGTGGTGGTTCCCCTGGTGTTCACTACCCTTGTGGCCGGTGCGGCGAGTGTGTGCGACGTGAAAGAGCTCGGTCGCGTTGCGACAAAGACTCTGGTTTACTACCTGCTTACCACCACCGTGGCCGTCATCATAGGCCTTATCCTCGCCAACCTCATCCGCCCAGGCCTCGGGCTTACCCTTTCCATGGAAAATCTTGCGGTGAAGGATGTTTCCGCTCCTCCGCTCATCAAGGTGCTCATGGATATCGTGCCCCTGAACCCCATCGACGCCCTGGCCAAGGGCAACATGCTCCAGGTCATTTTCTTCGCTATTCTGTTCGGCTTCGCCCTCAGTATGCTGGGTGAGAAGGGCCGTCCCGCCTTCGTGTTCTTCGACTCCTGCGCCGAAGTCATGATCAAGGTGACGGGCATTGTGATGCGCTACGCTCCCATAGGTGTGTTCGGACTCATGGCCTTCACCGTGGCCAATCACGGTCTCTCCGTGCTTCTGCCGCTCATCAAGCTGGTGGCGGTCATGTATCTGGCCTGCCTTCTTCAGATCCTTGTGGTCTATCTGCCCTGCGCCCACGTTGCGGGGCTTAAGCCCGGCACCTTCCTGAAGGGCCTTTCCGAGCCTCTCATCATCTCCTTCTCCACCTGTTCCAGCGCCGCCGCGCTTTCTTCCAACCTGCTTTCCGTGCAGAAGCTCGGCGCGTCCAAGTCTGTTTCCAGTTTCTCTATTCCCCTCGGCAATACCATCAACATGGACGGCGCGGCCATATACATGGGCGTAGCGGCCATTTTCGCGGCTGAAGTGTACGGTATCCCCATGCCGATTGATAAGCAGCTCACCGTCATTCTGCTCGCAGTTCTGGCGTCCATCGGTTCCATGGGCGTGCCCGGCGCGGCCCTCATCATGATCACCATGGTCTTCACCCAGGTGGGCATCCCGCTGGAAGCCATAGCCCTTATCGCAGGCGTGGACCGCATCATGGACATGGCGCGCACCACCATCAATGTCCTTGGCGACGCCACCGGCGCACTGCTGGTTTCCAAGCTTGAAAACGGCGGCAACGTCAAAGCATGACTGTGATTCAGCGTTTTACCGATCATCTGGCCGAGCCCCGCACCATAGGTATCGTGGGGGGGCTCGGCCCCTACGCGGGCTATGACCTTGTGCGCAAGATCTTCCGCTGGACGAAGGCCGGCGTGGATCAGGACCATCTGCCTCTTATGCTTCATTCTTTTCCCGGATGGATACCGGAGCGTCCCGCATTCCTGCTGGGCGAGACGAAGGAAAATCCGGGGGAGGATATCGGCGGCATCATGGCACAGCTTGCCGAAAACGGCGCACGGGTCATCGGCATGCCGTGCAACACCGCGCACAGCCCCCGTATTCTGAATGTGGCGCTGGAGCGCCTTTATGCCACGGGCCTTGACGTGACGTTTGTTTCCATCATCGAAAGTGCGGTGAAATATATGCGTGCGCTCTGCCCCTCCGGCGGGCGCATAGGGCTCATGGGTACGGTGGCCACACTGCATACCCGCCTGTATCAGGATGCGTTGGAAAAGGCAGGGCTTGACCCCGTGCTTCCCGATGAGGACGAATGTGCTCTGGTACAGCGCGCCATCAGCGATCCCGCGTTCGGCGTCAAGGCTTTTTCTGATCCGGTCACCTCCCATGCCCGGCAGATACTGCTTGACACGGCCCGCCGTCTGGTGGAGGTGAAACAGGTGGATGCCATACTCCTTGGCTGCACGGAAATACCGGTGGCGGTCACCGAGTCCAGGTTGTGGGACACTCCTGTCGTGGACGCCACTAGCGTGCTCGCTCGGGAACTGATCCGGGCCAGTTGCCCGGAACGACTCAAAGAATCCCCGGATTTTTCATCAGAGAAGGAAACATTATGAATCTCGCCAAGTTCCCCCGTCGCGGTTATGTCAAGGAAGTCACCCCCATCGAATACCTGCCCAATTTCTCCAAGGCTCTGGGCAACAAGGTCAACGTGTACATCAAGCGCGACGACCTGCTTCCCGGCTGTGCGGGCGGTAACAAGACCCGCAAGCTGGACTTCAGCATTGCCGACGCCCTCGCCCAGGGCGCCGATACCCTCATCACCTGCGGCGCGGTGCAGTCCAACCACTGCCGTCTGACCCTCGCCTGGGCTGTGCACGAAGGGCTCGACTGCCATCTCGTGCTGGAAGAGCGCGTGAAGGACAGCTATAATCCTGAAGCCTCCGGCAACAACTTCCTCTATCAGCTTCTGGGCGTGAAGAGCATCACCGTGGTGCCCGGCGGTTCCCCCATGATGGCGGAGATGGAAAAGGTGGCCGAAAAGCTGCGTGCGGAAGGGAAGAAGCCCTATATCATCCCCGGCGGCGCGTCCAACCCCATCGGTGCTCTGGGTTATGTTTCCTGCGCACAGGAAATCATGCAGCAGATGTTCGCCATGGGCATCAATTTTGACCATGTCATCGTGCCGAGCGGCAGTGCCGGTACCCATGCCGGCATGATCGCCGGCTTCTACGGCAACAATATGGACATTCCCATGTCCGGTATCGACGTGAGCCGCCCCGGCGACGTGCAGCAGGCTCTTGTGCACAAGCTGGCCCAGGAAACATTGGACTACATCGGAGCGGGCGTCCAGCTCCCCATGGAAAAGGTTGTCTGCTACGGCGACTACTATCAGCCCGGCTACTCCATCCCCAATGACGGCATGATCGAGGCCGTGAAGCTTCTCGCTCGTACCGAAGCCATTCTGCTCGACCCCGTGTACAGCGGCAAGGCTATGTCCGGCATGATCGACCTCGTGCGCAAGGACTACTTCCCCAAGGGCGCCAACGTGCTCTTCCTGCATACCGGCGGCTCTCCTGCCCTGTATGCCTACCTGCCCACCTTCCGTAAATAACGTGCCCGGGGTCTGATCGGCCTGTCGAGGGTACCTTCCCCGCCTTCGGAAGCCGGAAACGGTTTCCGAAGGCGGGATTTTTTAAGGACGCGGCTTTTTTGCTCCTGCACCGCAGAGGCGAAAGGGCGCGTCGCTCCCTCCTCCGCCCGTATGCAGGACTGTATCCGTGTGATCCCTGTCCGCAGGAGTTTTTCCGGCACAGGCGCGGGGTACCGGTTGAAAAGTGAGGCTTTTCAAGTGTAAGCTTTCAAGACAGGGCTTTTTCATACTTACGTCGGCTTCTCCCCCCGGAACGGCGTCCACCAGGAAACATCCGTCAGCCATGCAGTTCAAAAAAGAAACCTACAGTATTCAGGCAGCCTCGTATATACGCAACCTCATCCGCTCCGGTGTGCTCAAGCCCGGTCAGCCTGTGCGTGAGGCACAGATATCGGAAGAACTCAATATCAGCCGTGCGCCCATCCGGGAGGCGCTGCTTATGCTGGCGCATCAGGGGCTTATCAGCTCTGAACCCCAGAAGGGCAAATATGTCCGCTCCATGAGCGCCAAGGAAATTTACGACAGTTATGTGGTTGCGGGCATCCTGGAAGGGGCTGCCGTGGCTCAGTCCCTTTGCCGATGGACGGAGAAGGAGGAGTCCGCCTTTGCCGAGGTGGTGCGCCGCCTGGATGAACAGGTGAATTATGCTGTAGACCTCGACACGCTTTCCGAGATAGACGAGGCGTTTCATATGACGCTGCTTTCCGCCTGCACCAACGAGCGCCTTATCGACCTTGCCCGCACGTCCTGTTCCTCTCTTGCTAAGTTCCTTTATTATACCTACTGGCGCACGCTGTTCACGCCCAAGGAATTTTATGATCGGCATCACCTTATTGCCGAAGCGGTGCAGGGCAGGAATCTCATGCATATAGAGATGGTGCTTCGCGGGCACTATGAGGAAGTGGGCCTGCGCCTTTCCGAGCTGGTGCACGACGTTCCCACGGACGGCGGCAGGGCAAAGACGCGCGTGCGGGCGTAGGCAAAGTTTTGTTCCGCGCGTCGTCCGTCCGCCGTGAACATTCAGGCATGCCGGGAAAGCGCCATGGCCTTTGCAGGGAACTCTGCACTGGCCTTCGGAACAAAAGGCGCTTGGTCGGCAGGGGCTCTTTATGTATCGGGGGCATGGAGGCCGGTTCCGCGCGGTCATGATAAACAGTGGCGAGCGTCGCCCTAGCGTCAGGGCGGCGCCTTAGAACAAACGCCGCTCACCGCGTTTTTCCGCTTTTGCGGAGAGAGCTTTCCCCCGCTTTCGCACGGCCTTGCATACTGTATTCCCGGGCTTCACGCGGAGCTCCGCCCGCCCGGCGGGAGGTCAGCGTTTGCGGTGGTAAGGCGTTGGGGAGGAAAAGAGGCGCTTGCTCGGAAGCGCGTCAGTTCGGGATCCACACCTCGCCTATAATGAGGAATTCCCCCTTGTCGTCACTCATCCAGTACAGGGCCTGAAGGCCGTGATGGAGCACCCCCTTGCGCTCATAGCTTTTAATGAAGCAGGAGACCCAGTACCCCGGCCCCTCCATGAGGCGTATGCCTTCCCTGTCGAGAAAAAGTTCCTTTTGAACTGTGAATTCCGTGCGCAGACGTTTACGCAGTGAGGAGAATTTTTCTCTTCCTGCGCGGGGGTATTTCTTTCTGTCGTAGAGTTCAAAAAGGCTTTCGGACTGCTGGAGTCGCCGATCCATCCAGAGCAGTGTGCCGCAGCGTACCTTTTCTCCGGGGGAGAGCAGGACTGCGTCCGTTATGGGCACGATGGGAGGGGAAGCGAGGGGGGGGCAAGACTCTCCCGGAGCAACCTGTCCGGGCGGGGGGCATACTTCGGCGGGGCCGGAAGGCTGGTGGAATACGGAGGTGCTGCTCTGGGGCATGGGCGCGGGCAGCTTCTGCGCTCCGCCTTCCTCAGCCTGCACGCTTTCAAAAGGCGTGCCTTCCAGGTGTTCCGCCACGATGACGGGCGTACCCGGTATGAGAAGCGGCACGAGGTCTTCAATTTCATGCATGTCTATGGCCATGCAGCCTCTGGTGGTGAGCCCTTCTATGGGCTGCCCCTTGCTGTGCAGCCAGATGCCGCCGCCGGTCTTGCCGCGCAGGCGGTCGGCGGGGTTGGGATAGTTGAGGTTGAAGGCGTGCGGCCCGTACTCCATGAAGTCGAGTTTCCGCTCTATCTTATGCGTGATGAAATACACTCCTTCCGGCGTACGCAGATCTCCTTCCTTCTGCTTGTCGCCTTCCCTTCGGCCGTGGATGCAGGCGAAACGGCGGGTGATTTCAGGCTGCTTTCGATTTTCCACCTGAAAGAGCAGCTTGCGGCTCTTATCCGCGGCAAGGAAATATTCCGGCGCGCGGGAGGAAAGGCGGGCCGTCCATTCGGCAAAGGCCGTGGAGGGGAGCAGAAGGCAGGCGAAAAGAACAAAGAGGAGCCGGAGCAAGGGAGTCTCCTTGTGGGGTTGGAAGCATTGCGGGCGGAGGAAAAGCGCTGTTACAGATTAAAGGAAATCGTGCGGGATGACAATGCCGTATGAAAAAACGCCGCTCCGGCGTATGCGGAAGCGGCGTTTTTTCAGCTTTTCAGCCTTTTTCAGGCGGTTATTGTTCTGCGAGCACGCGGTCGACGATTTCGGCCTCGTAGCGGGTGTAGTGGTTGATATCGAAAATGGCGTCGAGCTCGGCGGGGGAAAGGTGGGCTTTGATCTCCTCGTCGGCGCGGATGAGCTCGGGGAAGGGCTTATGGGTCTCCCAGCTTTCCATGGCGCGTTTCTGCACCACTACATAGGCCTGCTGGCGGGGCATGTCCTTTTCGATGAGCGCGGTGAGCACCCTTTGCGAGAAGAAGAGCCCGTAACTGCCCCAGAGGTTGCGTTCCACGTTCTCCGGCAGGATGCGCAGCCCTTTGAGCAGGCGATCCAGGCGGTGCAGCACATAGTCCATGAGTATGGTGGAGTCGGGCGTGATGATGCGCTCCACCGAGGAATGGCTTATGTCCCTCTCGTGCCACAGGGCCTGGTTTTCCAGAGCGGCAAAGGCGTTGGAGCGGATGACGCGGGCAAGGCCGCACATGTTTTCCGCGGAGATGGGGTTGCGCTTGTGAGGCATGGCCGAGGAACCTTTCTGCCCCTTGGCAAATCCTTCCTCCACCTCATGCACTTCCGTGCGCTGGAGGTGGCGCAGTTCCACGCAGATGCGTTCCACCGTACCCGCGGCAATGGCCAGGGAGGTGAAGTAATGGGCGTAGCGGTCGCGCTGCACGATCTGGGTGGAGATGATATCGGCCTTCAGGCCGAGGATTTCGCAGGCGCGCGCTTCCACGGCGGGAGTAATGACGGTGTAGGTGCCCATGGCCCCGGAGAGCTTGCCGGTACGGATATCCTCCACGGCGTCTGCGAAGCGCTTCTTGTCGCGCAGGAATTCCGCGTAGAACCCCGCGAACTTGAAGCCGTAGGTCACGGGTTCGCCGTGTATGCCGTGGGAGCGGCCCATGCAGACGAGCCCCTGATGGGCGCGGATAAAGGTTTTCAGCGTGTCGAGCACAAGGTCGAAATCGTCGAGTATCATCCTGCCCGCTTCCACCATCTGCAGGGCCATGGCGGTATCCACCATGTCGGAGGAGGTGCAGCCGAGGTGTATGAAGCGCGCGGAGGGACCGATTTTCTGTTCCAGATAGGTGAGGAAGGCGATGACGTCGTGGCGGGTGACGGCTTCGATTTCAAGGATCTTGTCCTCGTCGAAGTCCACGTCCTGCAGGATGTTCTTCAGGTCCTCATCGGGAATGACGCCCTGCTCGTTCCAGGCCCGGCATACGGCCTGCTCCACCTTGAACCAGTAGCGGTAGCGGTTTTCCAGTGTCCAGAGACGGGCCATTTCCGGCCGGGAGTAACGCTCTATCATGATGGCCTCTATTTCGTTCCGGCGGTATTGTCCGCGCTTTTCGCGGGGGCCGGGCTTTCGGCTTTGGGGGTGGAAGGAGCGCTTTCCTCCGGCTTTTTATCGGACATGGAGGGAACGCCCTTGCTTTTGTCGAAAAGGTTGCTCGTGCCGTGCCCGTAGGAGGAGGCGAACCAGCCGCCGCCCTTGAGGATGAAGGAGGTGTTGGAAAGGATGCGGCTGCAGGGTTCGCCGCAGTCGGGGCAGGGCTGCGTTTCGGCGTCATCGCCGGAGTGCAGCCATTCTTCAAAGGTTTTGCGGCAGTGGGGGCAGGCGTATTCGTAAATAGGCATGGGAAAAAGGGGGTTGGGCAAAAAAAGAAACGGCGTGCCCGCACGGAAAGCCGACACGCCTAAAACCTACTCTGCAACCGGAAGGCCGCAGGAACCGACCGCCAGGCTTACTTCTTGGCAGCGGCCTTGGCTTCGTGGATGCGTTCCTTGATGCGCTTGGCGCGGCGATGACGACGGCGATCAAGTTCCTTGGCGCGTTCGATCTTTTTATGGGCCATGAGATTGCTCCTTAAAAGAAAATGTATCCAGAAGATATAAACTCTCCGGCGGGCGCTGTCCAGCGAAAGAAATGCGCCTGCACCGGACGTCCGCGTTTTTCCCGCGTTTTTTCCATGCTTCACACACAGGAGGGGGCGCGCGCCCGGCCTTCGGGAAAACGCTTCTCTGCCGGGCCTTTTCGTATTGCCCTTGTCAGGGGGAGGGGGCGCGCGTATGCTTATGCCCCGTACCATGTTTGCACGGGGGAGTCATGAGCGAAGTCATCACGGAAGGCACGCTCTCCAGCCTGCTGGGCATAGAGCTTGCGGGTTTTGAGGCGGACGGCAGGGGAGAAGTGTCCATGCCGCTGGACGAGCGCCATAAGAATGCGCTGGGCAAGGCCCACGGGGGAGCTGTCTTCACCCTGGCCGATATGGCCTTTGCCGCCGGCTGTCGGGGGGCGGGCCTTGTGTGCGTGAGCGCTCAGTGCTCCATTTCCTATCTTCTGCCCGGCGAGTGCGGGCCCCTGCGGGCCAGGGCCGTACCTGTCAAAATCGGCCGTACCCTCGCGGTATTCGATATCGCGGTGTACGACGGGGAGGGCAGGAATATCGCCAAGGCCGTCATGACGGGCTACATCATCAAAAGGCTGAAGGCCGGAGAAGGGCATGACTGAGCGCACGCTGCCGCCTGCGGCATGGGAAGAGGAATCCGACATTCTGGAAGAAGAGGGCCTCCGGGAGGAAGAGCGTATTTTCGTCGTGCCCCAAGGATCGCGGAAGATGCGCCTTGACGCATTTCTGGGCTCTGTGGCGGAGCTTTCCCGCAGCCGTCTGAAAAAGCTCGTGGAGCAGGGGCGCTGCACGGTGGAGGGGGCTCTCTGTACGGATGCGGATGCGCGCGTGCGTCCGGGCTGGAGCGTGGCTCTGCGCATGCCTGCCGCCTCGGAGAAGCTCCGCCCCGAAGAGGGGCCGCTCGATATCGTGTACAGCGATGAGGACATAGCCGTGGTGAACAAGCCCTCCGGCCTGACCATGCATCCCTGCCCGAGCTGCCCTGAAGGCACGCTGGTGCACCGGCTTCTCGCGCGTTTCCCGCAGCTTTCCCTTCAGGAGGGGCCGAGGCCCGGTATCGTGCACAGGCTGGACAAGGATACGTCCGGCCTTGTGGTCGTCGCCCTTTCCGAGCGGGCCAGACTGCGCCTCATTGAAGACTTTGCGGCACGGCGTGTGCATAAGACCTATCTCGCCGTAACGCGAGGAGTGCCCCCGACTGAAGGCATGAGCGATCTGCCTATAGGCCGCCACCCCGCCATAAAAACGCGCATGGCCGTAGTCCCCGAAGAGAAGGGCGGCAGGAGCGCCCTGACAGAGTGGAGCACGCTTTACGCTTCTCCCTCCGGCCGCTTCGCCCTGCTTGCCGTGCGATTGTTCACCGGCCGTACTCATCAGATCCGCGTACATCTCGCCCAGGCGGGATTCCCCCTGTGGGGCGACGCCGTGTACGGCCCGCAGGATAAGGTATCCCCGGCGGCACGGCAGCTTCTGCACGCATGGAAGCTCGATTTCGAGCACCCCGTCAGCGGCAGGCATCTTTGTTTTCTTGCTCCGCCTCCCGAAGATTTCCCCCGTGTCATGCTTGATCTGGAGCGGGCAACGCGGCGGGTCATCCTCACCGGTATGCCCGGCTGCGGCAAATCCGCCGTGCTGGAAAGGCTGGAAGCGCGGGGTATTCCCGTCTGGAGCGCGGATAAGGCCGTGGCGGCCCAGTATCAGCCCGGGGCCGACGGCTGGCTCCTCATGCGCCGGCGATTCGGAGAGGCCTTTTTCCATGCCGACGGCACGGTGGACAGGGCGGCGCTGACAGGGCTTCTGGCCGGAACGCCCGGCATGCGCCGGGAGCTGGAGCGCCTTATCCATCCTCTGGTGCGGGCTTCCATGGACGAATTCTTTCAGAAGGCCGGAGCCCGGGGCCGGGCCGTTGCCGCGGCCGAGGTGCCGCTCTGGTTTGAAACCGGCTGGACGTGCCCGGATGCGGATATCGCGGTCATAGCCTGCCCGGATGAGGTGCGGTACGAGCGCCTGCGAAGGACGAGAAGCTGGAGCGAGGAAAAAATCGCCGCCGTGGAAGGCTGGCAGTGGACGCAGGAGAGGAAAATCGCCGCCGCCGACCTTATCATCCGCAATGCGGGCACGCTGGAGGAGCTGGACGGGGAAGTGTCGCGTTTCCTTGCCTCGTTGCAGGAGAAAGGCAGGAAGGAGGAAGCGTCGCTCGGGGAGCGATGGCGCGGCCTGTGGAGTGAAGGCGTTCTCCCCTGAGAAGGCATAACGAAAGAATTCCGCAGCCCTTTTCAGGCAGGATCGTGTCGTTTTCTGAAACGCCGCTCCGGATCGTGTATGGTCCGGAGCGGCGTTTTGTCGTACGGGCCTGCCGGGATATTTCCGACAGTCCCGGCTTTCCTGTGAGGCAGGCGGAAGCGATGCAAAAGGAGCCGCGTTTTTTCCGGTAACGCATGTCCTGCGCGGAGTGTGGGACGCCCGCGGGTGGTGCCGCTTTTTCCTGAAATGGTTCCGCATATTGCCGGAAGCGAGGCCGTTATGAGAGGTTTCTCTGTACGGGAAAAATCCACCTTTTCACTCCGGCAGAGCAATTTTCTTTTTATTCATAGATTTCAAGGTGTCACATCCGCAAAAAAAGATGCCCCTCCCGGGCATTTTTTTTGGACAAAGTGGCATATCTTTTGCATAATTCATACACGGAACATATTAGCAGGAGTCTGACATGTATTCACTTGTAGAAAGCCGCGAAGCTGTGAACAACTGGCTGGAACGCTATGGCGTGCGTTTCGGAATCTACAAAAACGGCAAGTTCAAGGAACAGCTTTTTCCTTTCGACCCCATTCCCCGCGTCATTACTCCCGAAGAATGGGCCTATCTGGAAAAGGGCCTGTCGCAGCGCGTCAGAGCACTGAACTTGTTCCTTGCCGACATTTACGGTGAAAAGAATATTATTAAAAATGACATTGTTCCCAAATCCTTCGTCTATGCTTCCAAGGGTTATCTTCCTCAGTGCGAAGGCATACGTCCCCCGCACGGCGTCTTCGCTCACATCGCCGGTATCGACCTGGTGCAGGCCAAGGACGGGCAGTGGTTCGTGCTGGAAGACAACCTGCGTATTCCTTCCGGCGCTTCCTATCCGCTCATCGCTCGTTCCATCGCCCGCAAGGTCAGCCCGGAAACCTTTTCCGCAAATCATATAGAGGACAACCGCGACTACCCCCGCCTGCTGAAGAACATGATGGACAGCATGAACGTCAACGGCGGGCTGAACGTGGTCTTCACGCCGGGGCGCTATAACTCCGCGTTTTTTGAACATTCCTATCTTGCGGAACGCACAGGCTCCGTGCTCGCCTTCCCCGGAGATCTCATTGTGGAAGACAATCATGTGTATTATCAGGGTATCTTCCACGAAAAAACGCTGGTGGGCGCCATTTACCGTCGTGTGTCCGACGAATATCTTGACCCCATGTTTTTTGAGCCGACTTCTCTCCTCGGCGTGCCCAACCTCATGCAGGCCTATGCCGCGGGCAACGTGGCCCTGCTGAACAGTCCCGGCAACGGCGTGGCCGACGACAAGGGGCTTTACTATTTCGTACCCCGCATGGTGGAATACTACCTCGGCGAAAAGGCTATTTTGCAAAACGCTCCCACCTACCTGCCCTATTATGAAGAGGATCGAAAATACGTCCTCGTCAATACGGAAAAGCTGGTCATCAAGGACGTAAGCGAAGCCGGAGGATACGGCGTGGTGTTCGGGCGCGACCTGGAACGCGACAGGCTGGAAAAGCTGAAGGAGCTCATCATTTCCGAACCGCGCCGCTGGATAGCTCAGGAAGTGATTAACTTCAAGGACCTGGAAACCATGGAAAATCATGGCGTCGTCTACCGCAAGGCCGACCTTCGTGCCTTTGTGCTTTCTTCCGCCGACAATACGGTGGTCTGGAAAAGCGGGCTGACTCGTTTCGCCCGTCAGGCCGACTCCTTCGTGGTCAATTCCAGCCAGGGCGGAGGCTTCAAGGATACCTGGGTGATGCGCGATCATCAGTCGCTTCCCCAATCGTTCTAGCCTGTTTCCACCGTTATACGAAAAGGATCTGCCATGTCTTCCATATCTCCCGCCAAGGCGAACCATCTTTTCTGGCTGGGCCGTTATGCCGAACGCCTCTTTGCCCAGCTCCACTTCCTGCGTTATTACTACGACCTGTGCCTGGACGAAGGTCGGGAGGACGCCCTCCAGATCTACTGCCGGAAGCTCTCCCTTACGGACTGCCCTTCCGACAGGGAAAACTTCCTGTATCAGCATCTTTTCGAGAATACGCCGGGCTCGCTTCTCTACTGCCTGGAATGTCTGAACGACAACAGTATCGTGCTGCGCGAGGAACTGACTACGGCATCCATCAGCTACGTGAACCTCTGCGTGGCCACGCTCAACCACTGTCGCCACAAGCAGGATATCAATATCGTCCGCCTTCAGCCTATTACCGACTATATTCTCTCCTTCTGGGGTTCGGTGTTCCAGCATGTGACCAATATTGCCACTCTGGATATGCTTTTTGTAGGCAAACATGTGGAATATATTGATATATATTCAAGATTCGACTATCCTTTCAAGCGCGTCGCCGCCGAATGGGAAAGTCTGGATCACCGCCTGCGGCATATGGAAGACATGGTGGATGAGCGTTGCAGAAACGAGCTCAGGGAGATATTCTCCGACGGGCGCGACTTCGAGAAGAAGATTCCCGAGGCGCTCCGGTCGTTGAATTCCCTGGTCTTGGTATGAAGCGTTTTTCCTATCGCTGCGAAAGCAGCATTTATTTCTCCACGCCGGTCTCCGCGCATACCTGGCTTCTGCGCTGCATGCCGAAGGCGGAACCTTTTCAGCGTGCGGAGCGGGCATCTTTGAGTGTGGGCGTCACGCTCGACGATGGTTCCGTTCTTCCCCTGAGCGTCAGCCGGGGGATCGACGCTTTCGGCAGCGCCGTGCAGACGGGGTACGTTGCGGAGAAACATTGCCGCTTCAGCATCCTTTCCGAAGGCGTGGTACGGCAGACGCCGTATCGCATCTGCGGTACGGCGCACGGCATGTACCTGGAACATACTCCGCTCACGCTTCCGAGCGGGGAGATGGTGCGTTTTGCAAGACAGGCGAAGGGGGATGCGGCGAAGGGCCTTTCCGAGGCTCCGCCGCCGTGCGGCCCCGTGCTGGAGAAGGCTCTTTCGTTTTGTTTTGCCGTGCACAGACACATGGCTTATACTCCCGGAAGCACCACGGTGAGCACTACTGCGGCACAGGCTTTTGCCCTGGGGCGGGGCGTCTGTCAGGATTACGCCCACATCATGCTCGCCTTGCTCCGCTCCTGCGGAATCCCGGCGCGTTATGCCTGCGGTTATCTTGTGGGAGAAGGGGCCACGCACGCCTGGGTGGAGTTCTTTGATCAGGGCGTGTGGAGAGGGCTGGACCCTGCCAACAACCGACTGCTGAGTTACGGCTGCATCAAGGTGGCCCATGGCCGCGACAGCGCCGACTGCCCCGTGAACAGGGGCATATTCCTCGGCGGGGCCGCACAGCAGAACACCCTAGCTATCAGAGTGGAAGAACTATGATTAAAACCGTCATTTCCACGGAGCTGCCCGTGGATGAACATCTGCTCATCCGCAAGAACTGTATTTCAGGGGGCTCCGGGAAAAAGCGCATCTGCATCGTCACCGGCACGCACGGCGACGAGCTGGAAGGGCAGTACATCTGTTACCGCATCGGCAGCATCCTGCAGGAAAATCTCGACAAGCTGGACGGCACCGTGGAGATCTACCCCGCCCTCAATCCTCTGGGCATAGACTCCATCACGCGCGGCATTCCCAACTTCGATCTGGACATGAACCGTATTTTCCCCGGCGATCCCATGGGCAGTATGGCGGAGAACACGGCTTACAACCTGATTGAAGATCTGAAGGGTGCGGATCTGGTGCTGGATATCCATTCCAGCAATATTTTCCTGTATGAGGTGCCGCAGGTCCGCATCAATCAGCTGACGGCGGAAAACTGGTACCGCTGGCAACGTATCTGAATCTGGATTTTCTGTGGGTGCATGAGGCGGCCACCGTGCTCGAAGCTACGTTGGCCTATTCTCTGAATGCTCTGGGCACGCCTACCCTGGTGGTGGAAATGGGCGTGGGCATGCGCATCACCAAGAGCTACGGCGATCAGCTGGTGGACGGCATATTGAACCTCATGGGCCATCTCGGCGTCTGGAAAGGCGAGGTACCCGCTCCTCCCGCCGGGCACAGGACCATTCTTTCCACCAGGGGCTCCGTGGAATTCATCAATGCTTCGGCTTCGGGAGTGTTCATCCCGCTTATCCGCCAGTCCAATGAAGTCGAGGCCGGCCAGCCCATAGGCCGCATAGTTGATCCTCTGCGCGGTGCGGTGCTGCAGGAAGTGGCCGTGGAACAGCCGGGTTTCGTCTTCACCATTCGGGCCTATCCCGTGGTGTATGAGGGCTCGCTTCTGGCGCGTGTCTACAGGGAGGACAAAGCATGAAACGTGAACGCCTTTTCGTCATGTCCTCGCCTTTCCGCGACGAGTTCCGCATCCATGGTTTCCGTTTCGGTTCCGGCAGAAAGAGTATGGCCATAGTGGGCGCCATGCGCGGCGACGAGCTTCAGCAGCAATTTGTCTGCTCCCGCCTCGTTCATACTCTGCAGGATCTGGAGGAGAGGGGCGAGCTCATGCCCGGGCATGAGATCCTCATCATCCCTTCGGCCAATCCCTTTGCCATGAACATAGGCAAGCGTTTCTGGGCCATGGACAATACCGATATCAACCGGATGTTTCCCGGTTATCCCCTGGGCGAAACCACGCAGCGCATCGCCGCCGCACTTTTTGAGCATATACAGGGCTATCAGTTCGGTGTGCAGCTTGCGAGTTATTATCTGCCCGGGGATTTCATCCCCCATGTACGCATGATGCACACCGGCTATGAAGATGTGGAACTTGCCCAGGGCTTCGGCCTGCCCTACACGCTGGTACGCAATCCCCTGCCCATAGACACCACGACGCTGAACTATAACTGGCAGATATGGGAAACCCAGGCATTTTCCGTCTATGCCGGGCACACCGGCATCATCGATGCGTCCACCGCCGACGACAGCCTTTCGGCCATACTGCGTTTCATGGCCCTGCACGGGCTCATCCGGCACCGCCCCCATCCGGGGTATTATTCCCAGGTGGTGCAGGAAGATGAGCTCATCAATGTCAAGGCCTGCCGGGCGGGCATCATGTACTGCATGTGCAAGACCGACGACCTTGTGCGTCGGCATCAGCGCCTTGCCCATATTCTCGATCCCTACGACGGCTCCGTGCGCTGGGAAGTGCGGGCCCCGGAGGACGGCACTGTGTTTTTCATGCAGACGTGCCCTCTGGTGCTGGAAAACTCCGTGCTTTTCAAGCTGATCCCGAATTGAGCGACATTTGCCTCTTTCCGGCCGGCGTTTTCGGACGCCGGCTTTTTTTTGGACTTTTTGAGGAGAGGAGTGTTTCCGGTGCTGCCCGGGGATGGTGTCGGAAGGGTGGGAACGGACGTGTGCCGGGGAGAAGCTCGCCGTATTTGCCGGAGCGTGCTGTTTTTCTGGAAGTATGCCCTGCCGTGAACAGGGAAAAAGAAAGGGCCGCCTTCAGGCGGCCCTGCATGGGAAAAGTCCTGTGCCTGGCAGGTTAGGCCTCGGGCGCGTCGAAGAGCAGATCTTCCTCGGGGTATTTCTCCTCGTACTGCGCTTTGAACTCGGCATAGCGGCCTTCAAGTATGGCCCTGCGTGCTCCGCGAACCATATTCAGAAAATAGGTCACGTTGTGCAGGGAGTTGAGGCGGAAGGCCAGAAGCTCCTGGCTCACATAGAGGTGACGCAGGTATGCCTTGCTGAAGGTGCGGCAGGTATAGCATTTGCAGGTCGGGTCAAGGGGGGAATCGTCCTCGGCGTACTGTGCGCGTTTGATGTTGATTTTGCCTTCCGAGGTGTAGAGCGTGCCGTTGCGGGCGTTGCGGGTAGGCAGTACGCAGTCGAACATGTCCACGCCTTCCTCTATGGCGTGCAGGATATCCAGGGGCGTGCCCACGCCCATGAGGTAGCGGGGTTTGTCCTGCGGCAGCACGGGATCGAGCACGCGCAGGTTCTTCATCATGAGATTTTTTGGTTCTCCCACGGCGAGGCCGCCTATGGCGTAGCCTTCAAAGCCGATGTTCATGAGCTGCCTTGCCGAGGCTTCGCGAAGTTCAGGGTAAGTGCAGCCCTGCACGATGCCGAAGAGCAGATTCCCCGCGCTGTGGGCAGGGTAGGCTTCACGGCAGCGCGCAGCCCATTCAGTGGTGCGCTTCACGGCTTTTTCCGCTTCTTCATACGTTGCACCGTAGCCGAGGCACACGTCAAGCGGCATCATGATATCGGAATTCAGGTTGCGCTGTATGGAAATGACTTTTTCCGGCGTGAATATGTGTTTTGAGCCGTCGATATGGGAGCGGAACTCCACACCGTCCGCCTTCATCTTGTTCAGCTTGCTCAGGCTGAAGGCCTGGAATCCTCCGCTGTCGGTGAGTATGGGTTTGTTCCATCGGATGAATTCATGCAGGCCGCCGCGCCGGGCTACGAGTTCATCGCCGGGGCGCAGGTAGAGGTGATAGGTGTTGCCCAGAATGATCTGCGCGCCCGTCGTCTCCAGGTCATCGGGGGCCAGGGCCTTCACACTGCCCACCGTGCCCACGGGCATGAAGATGGGAGTTTCAATGACGCCGTGCGCGGTGTGGAGAAGTCCTGCGCGGGCGTTGCCGTCCTTGCCCAGAAGTTCGAAGGTGCCGGGGGCTTTATCCATAATCTCCTCGGAGTGAAGGTTAAAGTGCTGCTTTCCAGCATAAAAGCAGGAAAAGGGGGGCGGCGCAGCCGAGCAGCCATTCCATGGGGCGGGGAAGAGCGTCATGCCGGATGGCGAAGCTCACGGCAAGCCCGATCAGGAAGCCGGAGAGAAGGCCGAAGATATGCGCGGCATAGTCGGTGTTCTGCCCTTCGGACCCCAGCGTGGCGAGAAAGGCCAGGCCGGCGGCCACAGGGAGCGCCAGGCGGCGGAAGCCGCGCGCCGGGCTTCTCACCACGATATCGGCGCAAAGCAGGCCTACGCTGGCAAACATGGCTGTGGAAAATCCGAGGCTCGCATAGCCGGGGTCGCGGTAGAGAGCGTTCATGGCATTGCCCAGCATGCCGGAAACAAGAATAGCCGCCACCGTGAGGCCGAGACCCAGCCGACGGGCCAGAAGCAGAAGAAAGGGAATGCCGAACAGAACATTGCTGAAAAGGTGCAGGCTGTCGGCGTGCAGGGTGAGGGCCGTGGCCGTACGCCACCATTCCCCGGCACGCACAGCAGTCACGTCCAGCCGGCCGCACATTTTCCAGTAATCCGGGTCGGGGACATGCTCGAAGGGCAGGGGCCACCAGCCCATGGTCAGGCCGTGCCAGAAAATGAGAAAGAGCATGACGAGCATGGCCCAGTGCGCATTGTGCTTCGGCGTGAGGCTGGGCGGAGGCAGGGGCTTTTCTGAGGCCACGTCGGCAAGCTCCATGCGGGCGATGGTCTCGAACATGGCGGGTACGAAGGCCCGTGCCTGGGAACCGTGCCCTGTGATGAGATAGGGAATGTCGCGTGAATCAAGCACGAGGCGCAGAAGTTCCATCTGTTTCGTACCGAGGGCGGGAAGCTGTCTGCCCATGTACTCCGGCCCGTGAAAGTCCACCACGCGCCAGGTTGCCGGCACGCGCGCCGAGCGTCGCCACATGGATATGCAGCGTCTGGGGCGATGACGGAAGGGGGCGCGGATCTCGTTCATGATATCTGTGCACCGTGAAGGCGCCTGAAGGCGGCGGGAGTTGTTTTTCTCGGGCGCTTCACATGGGGAGAACGCGGCCGGAAAAGTCCCTTGCGGATGAGAACGATTAATCAAAAAAGGCGGAGATGTTATCCCCGCCTTTGGAAAGATCGGCAAGCCTGATTATTCGGCGTCGTTCTTGACGACGGGCTTCACCACGGCGCCGGAACGGAGGCAGCGGGTGCACACGTTGATGGTGCGCACGGTGCCGTCGGCATCCTGATGGCGGACAGCCTGCAGATTGGGATTGAAGCGACGCTTGGTCTTGATATTGGAATGGCTCACAAGGTTGCCCACCTGAGCTTTCTTGCCGCAGATCTCACACTGTTTACCCATGGTATATCCTCCATAAAAAGCCCGAGTGGGGCGGAATGCTGCTTGAACGCGATACTTTCTGTATCGTAAGGACTGCTAGCAATAGCCTGAATTTTTGAAAAAGGCAAGCGAAAAAGGCGGACAAGTTCTGCCCGGAACAAGACATGCCCGGTCGTGACCGTTTTTTTCGCCGTAGCCGGATTTTTTTGGGGGAGAGGCCCGGCCGTTTCCTTCTCCCCGAATGAGCCTGCGGGGGGAAGTTCCTTCCCCGCCAGCCTGCTAATCTTCAAGGAAAATGGGCGGAACGTCCGACAAAGTGGCGACCATGACGGCCTTGATGGTGTGTTTGCGATTTTCCGCCTCATCAAAAACAATGGAGTTCGCGGACTCAAAGACTTCTTCCGTCACTTCCAGAGCTTCAAGTCCGAATTTCTGATAGATGGATTCGCCCACGGCCGTTTCCCTGTTGTGGAAGGCGGGCAGGCAGTGCATGAACTTGCATCCGGCATTGCCGGTCAGTTCCATGACGCGGGCATTCACCTGATAGGGCAGCAGCAGTTCGATGCGTTCCTTCCATACCTCGTCGGGTTCACCCATGGACACCCATACGTCGGTGTAGATGAAGTCGCAGCCTTTCACCCCTTCGGCCACGTCGCTTGTGCGGATGATTTCCGCGCCCGATTTTTCCGCCTCGACAAGGCAGAGATGGTAGATTTCGTCGCTCGTCTGAAGCGCTGCAGGGGCCACGGAACGGAATTTCATGCCCATTTTCGCCGCGCCCATCATAAGGGAGTTGCCCATATTGTAGCGGGCGTCCCCGAGGTAGGCGAAGGTGATATCCTGCAAGGGTTTGTCGCAGTGCTCCTGCATGGTGAGAAAGTCGGCGAGAATCTGCGTGGGGTGGGCTTCGTTGGTCAGGCCGTTCCACACCGGCACGGAGGAAAATTCCGCGAGCTTTTCCACAATCTCCTGCCCGAAGCCGCGGTATTCTATGCCGTCGTACATGCGGGAGAGCACACGGGCGGTGTCGGCCATGGATTCCTTCTTACCTATCTGGGAACCGTCGCTCAGATAGGTGCAGTGCGCACCCTGGTCGAAGAGCGAGGTCTCAAAGGCGCAGCGCGTGCGGGTGGAGGTTTTTTCAAACACCAGGGCTACGTTTTTGCCCTTGAGAAACTGCGGTTCTTTCCCTTCCTTGTTAAGCTTCTTGAGGCGGGAGGCGAGAGTGAGCAGGAAGTTCAGCTCTTCGCGGGAAAAGTCGGCGATTTTCAGAAAGTCACGATTTTTGAGGCTGCGCATGGTAGGCTCCTGTATCCGTCTTTAGAAGTGCAGCATCATGCCGACTTCGTCGCATTTGTAGAACTTGGGGCATTTGCTGCATTCGGCCCAGACCACGGGCGAGAGCGTGTCACGGTCCACGGCGGTAAAGCCGAGGGAGGAGAAAAAGCCCGGGGCCAGGGTGAAGGTGAACACATGCGCCGCGCCGAGGGCGCGCGCGTCGGCGATGAGATCCTGCACGATGAGGCGGCCTATGCCCTTGTGCTGAAGTTCGGGATGGACGGCTACGGAGCGCACCTCGGCAAGGTCTTCCCAGAGTACATGCAGGCCGCCGCAGGCAAGGACGATTTCCTTGTTGCCCGCCATGGCGGTGATGACGCGATAATCCTGAATGTTCTGGTACAGATAGAGCGGCCCTCTGGCCAGCATGATGCGGGCGGCGGCAAATTCGTTGATGAGGCTGGACATGCCGTTCACGTCCTGTATCCTGGCCTTGCGGCTGGTGAAGCGGGCAGGAAGAGTCACGGAGCTGAGGTCGGGCAGCGTGGACTGTTCGCCGGGCAGCGCTTTCTGCGGCGCTGAGTTGAAAGGATGCATGAGGTCCCCCCCCTCTGAAAAAATGGATGAGCCGAACCAATATCCCCCTTTGCCCGTATTTGGCAAGGCTTTCCCCCGGCCGTGAGGCGTGCATCGGCGAGACGGGAGTTTTTCCGCCATGCCGTGAAAAATGCTTTTTCATGAAAAGCTGGAGAGTTGGCGCGAAACAGGTTGAGTATGTGAGGCACGGACGGGCGTAAAAAGGGGAAATCGGATATCAAAGATTTGCGTATTCTGGGAATTTTTGATATCCTGTCTTTCGCTCTTGTGATTTTTAAACGCGGTGGCAGAATCGCTCGGGACGCCGTACGGAAAGGCTGATCCGTAAGCATTGTGCAGGCGTCGCGCAAGACATATTCCACCAAACGTGCCCGGCTTTCCGGGCAAAGGAAAGGAACCATGAAAAAGGTAAGAGTTGCTATCAACGGCTTCGGCCGTATCGGCCGTCAGGTCTTCCGCGCCATGTATGGCAAGTACGGCGAAACCGCCGAAATCGTGGCCATCAACGACCTGATGGACGCCAACACCAATTTCCATCTGCTCCAGCATGACAGCGCTTACGGCCCCGCCGGTTTCACCTGCGAAGTGGCCTCTGAAAAGACCTCCGTGGGCGGTGTGGACTGCACCATGGTCAAGGTCGGCGACTGGAACGTGGCCTGCCTCGCCGAACGCGATCCCAACAAGCTTCCCTGGAAGGATCTTGATGTGGACGTGGTGGTGGAATCCACCGGTATCTTCCGCAGCGCTCCTCAGGCCGGCGTGCATCTGGAACGCGGCGCCAAGAAGGTTATCATCTCCGCTCCCGCCAAGCAGCCCGACCTCACCGTGGTCATGGGCGTGAACCAGGACATGTACGACCCCGCCAAGCACAACATCCTGTCCAACGCCTCCTGCACCACC
>NZ_DYZA01000234.1 GCF_020741395.1 Mailhella massiliensis
CCCCGCCAGTATCTTGAGCAGGGTGGACTTGCCGCAGCCGTTGTGCCCCACAAGGCCCACCCGCTGCCCTCGGAACAGGGAAAAGGTAAGCGGCGGCCAGAGCACGGTGCCGTCGGGAAAGTGGAAGGCAAGCTCGGAGGCGGCGAGCACCACCTTTTCCGAGGGCGCGGCCTCGGGCCATTTGAAGGAAAGTTCTTTCCTCTTCGGCTCCGGCCTGTACTGCTCAAGCTCCTTTTCCAGCTTCTTCGCCTGCTTCTGGCGCGACCCCGCCTGCCTCGCCTTGGTGGCCTTGGCCTTGAAGCGGCGCACGAAATCCATCTTGTGGGCGATCTCGTCGGCTATCTGCTTCGCCTCGCGTTCCCGCTGCTCCTCGATCTCCTCCTGAAGCTCAAGGAACTTGGTGTAGCTGCACTTGCGGAATATGGGCTTTGACGCGCCAAGATAGAGCACATGCGTGCCCACATGATCCATGAACACGCGATCGTGCGCCACGAAGACCAGCACCCCTTTGAAATCCATGAGGAATTCTTCCAGCCATTCCACAGCCTCAAGGTCGAGATGGTTGGTGGGTTCGTCGAGAAAAAGCACGTCCGCCCCGGCGGTGAGCACGCGCGCAAGCTTCGCCCTTTCGCGCCAGCCGCCGGAAAGCTGCCTGATGGGGAGCTTCCACTTGTCCTTCACAAATCCGAGGCCGGAGAGCACCGTCTGCGCACGCTGTTCGGGATTGTAGCCGTAGCGCGTTTCCAAATCGTGCTGACGGGCCATGAGGCGGTTCATGGAGGCCGTATCCCCCTCCTGCTGCGCCTTTTCCCACTCATGCCAGAAATCACCCCAGTCGGGCAGGGCGTCCTGCACCCATTCCAGAAGCGGCACGTCCAGCGTACTTTCGTCCAGTATCTGCTCCACATAGCCCACGCGGCACTCGCGCGGAATGATGACGCGCCCGCCGTCCGGCGCAGTCACTCCCGCCAGCATGCGCAGAAGCGTAGATTTGCCCGTGCCGTTGGGGCCGCATACGCAAAGGCGCATGCCGTCCACGATATCCAGCGAGAAATCGTTGAAGATATCGTGGCCGCCGTAAGACTTGGAAAGATTCTGAATGGTGATGTTCATGGCATGAGTCCGGGCAGGAAGCCCCCGGAACCTGTGGCTTGAAAAGTTCTTTCTCTTCGGGGCGCCGAGCACCCCGCGCGTATTAACCTGAAAAACGGACTGACGGCCTGTGCAGCCGGAAAAGCCGGGGCGACGGAGAAATCCCCGGCACGCGCCCCGGGCGGAAGGCCCTGCGAAGGGGCTATATCTCGTAATCCACGCTTTCCGGGTCTTCCCCGCGCGCGGCGGCAAGGCGGGCCTGACGGGCCGCCTCCTGCTTGCGCTCGCGCGTGCCTAAGGGGATGAGGGCGTCCCAGTCGGCGCTGCGCTCCTGAATCCGCGTGAAGACCAGAAAGGCGGTGTGCGCGCTCATGCGGTCGGCCGGACGCAGGCGGCCGGGCACCACCTTCCAGGGGCGCACCAGCACCTCGCACACTTCCGTCTCCTCAAAAGGCCCGATTTCCAGCGCCGATATGAGCTCGGAAACCTGTTCCACCGTGGGCAGGAGGAAGGCGATGGGCGCACCGGGCGCCAGGGCCTCGCGCGCAGCGTCGAGGTACTGCCAGGGGGTACGCACATCGAGAAAGAGCGCGTCGCCCTTCTTGCCGTTCAGGCAATCCGGGTCGTCCACGCCGAAGCCCTGCGCAATGTCGCGCAGATGGAAGGTGACGTTGTCGCCCACGCCGGCCCAGGCCAGATTCCGTTTCGCCAGCTTATGGAATTCCTCTCTGGCCTCAAAGCTGTGCACATGCCCCTCGGGCCCGGAAAACCACGACAGTGCCAGCGTGAACCCCCCGGAGCCGGAGCCCGCCTCGAGGATGGTGCGGCCGTTGCCCACGCCGAGCTTGAAGCAGATGAGGCCCATGTCCTTGGGATACATGATCTGCGTCTGGCGCTTGATGCCCATGACGAGATCGTGAAGCTGCGGCTTCTGGAGGCGGAAGGGCACACCCTTGGCCGTGCGCACTTCCGTGCCGAATTCCGCTTCCACAAGGTCGGAGGCGCGCATGACGCCGTCCTGCGTGTGCAGGTCCTGCCCCTGTTCGATGCGGTAGATGTGCCTTTTTCCCCGGGGAGAAGCCAGAATGACAAGGTCGCCGTACTGAGGCATAGTGATTCCTGATTTAGATGATATGGTTGAAAAAATACTCGTACAGGCGGCGCAGGAAGAGCGCCATGCCCACCAGGGCCGCCTGGCCCGGCTCGCGCCCCGCGCGGGAAAAGATCTCGCGGGCCGTGGGCGTGAAGTCGTCCGCCCCGCTTTCCGGGAGAAAGCGTGCCAGGTCGCGCACAAGCACCATGTAGGCGTCGGCGTCCTTCAGCTTCGGCCAGAGGGAATCCATATAGCGGCTGTAGGCCTCCTCCGCACTGTCGGGCACGACCCGCCGAAGGGCCAGCCTCCACAGCCCGGCGCAGAGGGCCGTGAACACGGGCTGGAGGGAGCGCCTTGCGGAAAAGTCCAGCCGCCCTACGCCGAGCAGGCGGAAAAAAGCGGGAAGATCCGCGTCCGCAAGCAGGGCCTCGAAGGTGACGACCAGGGCTTCGGGCCCGGTATCGGCGGCCTGCGGATCCACCACCGTGCCGGAGACGCGCACGGCAACTACTCGCCTTCCGGCTGTGCGGGGGCTTCGCCTCCGGCCTGACCGCCCTCGCCTTCCGAGGATGCACGGCGGCGGGAGCGGCGGCGCGGCCTGCGGCGGCGGCCTTCGCCCTCGGGCGCGGCCTGTGCTTCAGGCGCAGGGGCAACTTCGCCCTGTTGCGTGCTCATTTCCCCGCTCACAGCTTCGGGTGCGGCCTCTTCAGGCTTCTCCTTTTTCCGGGAACGGCGGCGGGAAGAACGGGGCTTTTCCCCGCCCTCCTCTTCCGAAGCGCCTTCCTCCTTCCCGCGGCGCCTGCGGCGGGGAGCTTCGGCCTCCCTTTCCGCGCGGGACTTCGGCAGGGACTGCTCCATGCCGAGGCTGCGCTGATAATCGGCGTCGAGCAGAAGGGCCAGAAGCAGGAGCTGATCTTCATCCTCGCTGCGGGCAAGCTCCTTCACCAGGGGAAGATAACGGCGCGCCCTCTCCAGCTGAAGCCCGGTGCAGGCGCGGCGGCGCGCGTCCAGAAGCGCGGTCTCCCTGCGCCCGGCGGCAAGGGCCACGTCCTCATCGGTGGGGTTCGGAAGCGGCGCGATATCGATACGGTAGAAGGAGGCGATGCGCTGAAGCTCCATCTTTTCCATGATATCCACGAGGGAGATCACGGTACCCGCCGCGCCCGCACGGCCGGTGCGGCCCGCACGGTGTATGTAGGATTCCCGATCTTCCGGCGGTTCATAGAGAAACACATGGGAAAGGGCCGGTATGTCGATACCCCGGGCCGCCACGTCCGTGGCCACGAGAAGGCGCACTTTGCCCTCGCGCAGGCGGGTGAGCACTTCCTCGCGCTTGTTCTGCGAAAGATCGGCCGAAAGCTCGTCGGCATTGTAGCCGAAGCCCTTGAGCACGGCGGTGACGTAGTGCACGTTGGACTTGGTATTGCAGAAAATAATGGCCGACGTGGGGTTCTCTGTTTCCATGAGGCGCACCAGGGTGCGGTCTTTGTCCATGCGGCCGCATTCCACATAGAGATGCTGGATGGTGGCCACATGCACCTGCCCCTGGGAGAGGCTGAGCATCTGCGGGTCGCGCAGGAATTCCCCGGCGAGGTTCAGGACGTGCTGGGGATAAGTGGCGGAAAAGAGCGCGGCAAGAAGCGGCCTTTTGGGCAGATAGCGCTGGATTTCCTTCATATCGGGGTAGAAGCCGATGGAGAGCATCCTGTCGGCCTCGTCGAAAACAAGGGCGCGCAGGGAATCCAGTGAAAGGGTGCGGCGCAGAAGATGGTCGAGCACACGGCCGGGGGTGCCCACAATGAGCTGCACGCCGGCGCGCAGGGCCTCAAGCTGGCGGCCGTAGCCCACGCCGCCGTAGAGCGCGGCTGCGGAAAGTCCGGTGCCTTCCAGCAGAACGGCTGCCTCGTGCTCCACCTGGTTTGCCAGCTCGCGCGTAGGGGCGAGGATGAGGGCCTGGGGCTTTTTTTCCTCCGGGTTCAGAAGGGAGAGAAGCGGCAGAAGGTAGGCACCGGTCTTGCCGCTGCCTGTGCGCGACTGCACCATGAGGTCGCGCCCGGCCATGAGATAGGGGAGCGTGTGCGCCTGCACGGGCATGAGGCGCGTCCAGCCCGCGCGGGCGCAGGCCTCGCGCATGCTCTCGGGCAGATCTTCCAGCGAACAGGGGGGGAGGGAATCTTCAGGAGCCGTGACGTGCAGCTCCTCTTCGTTGTTTATGGTATCCGGCATATCGAATCCTGATAAGAATGAAAAAAATGACATACTTTGAAAAACATGGCATCATACACGATTCTTCCCCGCTTGCCAAGCGCGGGCGGAGCGTGCCCCCCTGTACTCCCGCGCAGAGCGAAGGCCCGGCATTTCCTCCGCCCGGGCGACACGAAGGCCCGACCTGCCCCGGATACACGGCAGGACATGCACGGCGGGCATGTCGTTCCCTGCCGGGAGCGAATCCCGGGCACTCATGGCAGGCGGCCCGCCTGCCTGAGGGCGGCCGGGGGCGACACCTCCGCCCGGGTGACACGAAGGCACGTTTGTGCAGGACACACTGTACGGACGCGGGGCTTGCACGGTGGCTGTTTCATTTAACGCCGGGAGTGAATCCCGGCTATTCACAGCCACCGGCCCGGCCGCCTGAAGGCCGGCCGGGGGCCCCAGAGCGTTGAGAAAAAGTTATTCCTTCGTAAACTGAGGCAGAATGAGGCGCAGGAAAGGATGTTCCTTGCCTTGAGAGATGTTCTGTCCTTTGCCAACGAAGGCGGAATGAAGCGGAGAACATGCTCTTTCTCTCCGCCGTCGAGGGCCGGGCGGGGCATTGAAAAGGCGTTGATTTTAAAACGAAGGCAGACCAGCGCAACGGCCATGGTCAACGCTTCCCCCATCTTGAAATCCTTTCCTTTGTCCCTGTTTTCCGGCCTGCGCCGGAAAACAGGCGGCCTGCGTGAGCGGGTCCGGCAGGACACGCTCACACTGAGACAGCAGCCCGGACGCGGTATGCCGGGCCTTTATGCGCCCTGCCCTTCCCGACCAACAGCCTGCAAAGAGCCTTCTCCTTTTGTGCCCCATCCCCCGAAGACAGCCGCGAGTCGAAGGGGAGCCTGTGCAGCCCCGCCCTCTTCCGCCCTGCCTGATGAGGGGGTCCGGGGGGAATCATTCCCCCCGGCGGGGTGCGGGGCGGCGCCCCGCGTGCCTTTCCTGCCTTTCCTGCCTTTCCTGCCTTCGGGCACGAAAAGGCCCGCCGGCCGGGGTTGGGCAGGCGGGCCTGAAAAGGGAAGGCGCGGGAGGCTAGAGCTTGTTCTGCTTGATGACCTGCCTGGCGCGGGTGGCCTCGGGGGCCTTGGGGTATTTGCGGGTCAGCTCGGTGAGGCGCTGCTTGGCGGCGGCCTTTTTATTGAGCTGGAGGAAGGACATGCCCTGTTTCAGGTAGGAAGCCGGGGCCTTGACGCTGTTGGGGTAGCCGGAGATGACGTTTTCATAGGCCAGGACGGCCTCGGCGTAGTTCTTCATCTGGTACTGACATTCGCCCTGCCAGAACCAGGCATTGGAGACCAGCTTATTTTTGGAATAGGTCTTGGTGAAATCGCTGAAGGAGCGCAGGGCCGCCTGATACTGGCGGTTGTTGAAGGCCTGCATGCCGTTGTCGTACAGAGCCTGGGCCATATCCACATTGCCCTGGGGCTGTGCGGCGGGAACCGCGGGGGCGGCGGGCTGGAGGGAGGGCTGTGCGGAGGCATCCCCCGTGCCGGCGCCGGGAACCATGCCGGGAGTCATACCGGGAGCGGCTCCGGGCATGCCCTGAACGGCAGTATCGGGGGTGAGCTGGAGGTCGAGGGCCATCTGGCTTTCCGCAAGGCGCAGGGCGCGGTCGTGCAGGGCCACGGTTTCGGCCAGCTTCTGCGCGCCTCCCGCCCTTTGCAGGGCGTAGTTCAGGGTATCGAGCTGGCCGCGCAGTTCCGCCACTTCCTGGCGCAGTTCCATGAGCTGCGACCAGCTGTCGGCCTGATTGGTCTGGCTGCTGCTCATCTGGCGGTTCATCTGGTTGACCTGTGCCTGAAGGGCGTTGTGCTCGCTGGCAGACACGCAGGCCGTGAGCATGAGGGGCAAAGACAAAAGGGCAAGGTTGCGGCCCCATTTCCAAAGATCCATAACCTTTTCTCCTGAATGTGCGGGCCGCTTCCCGGCCCTGTTGCACGAACACTCCGCGCGGCCCGGAAAGAAAGTCTCCCCGGGCCGCCCGGAATCTTGACTGTCAACTTTTACGCTCCTCGTCGGGGCAGCCGAAAGACCAGTCTCCCCCCGCGGTGCGCGCGGCTTTTTCCGCCGGGGCGGCGGGCTGCGCCTCCTCCCGCGCGGGAGAAGCTTCGAGGGGGACGGGCCCCGGCGCTTCGGCCTTTGCCTTTTCCCCGGCCGCGCGGGCGCGTTCAGCCTCGATCCTCGCGCGAATGTCCACCTTTTCCCTGCTTGCGTGCTTTCTGCCCACGAAGTAGTAGGCAATACCGCCGAGGCACGGGATAAACACGCAGGCCATCATCCAGCGGTATTTTTCCTTCGTGGTGGGAAAATCGTGATACATGGCGTGCTTCAGGGCCCACATGTTCGGCAGGGCCGGAACGATGAGCATGAGAAGCTGCTCACTGCTGAGGTCGGTAATGAGCATGGCTAGTTGTTCCCCTTTTCTTCAGGGCCCTGCCGCAGAAGCACGAAGCCTGCGGCGGCCACTCCCAGGCAGATTGCTATATCGGCCACGTTGAAGGCCGGCCAGTGCCATGTGCCCCAGTACACGTCCAGAAAGTCCGTCACCGCGCGGAAGCGCACCCTGTCCGCCAGGTTGCCCGCTGCGCCGCCGAGAATACTGCCCAGACCGAAGAAGAGCATGCGGCTTGCGGGGGCGGTACGCACAATATGCACGATGACGCCCCCCACCACGACGGCGGCCCCGAGGAAAAGCCAGAACTGCCAGCCTGTTTCCTCGCTGTTCAGGAAGCCGAAGGCCGCGCCGCGGTTCAGCACATGCACGATGTTGAAGCATCCGTCGACGACGGAAAAACCGCGGCCCGGCGCGATGCCGGCCGTGACGGCCGCCTTGGTGAGCTGATCGAGCACAAGCCAGATGAGCGCCACCAGGGCGACCAGACCGTAACGCTTCGCCTGCTTCACTACGCTTCTCCGCCCTCTTTCGCTTCAAGCTCCCTCATGACGGCAGCGCAACGCGGGCACAGGGTGGGATGGTCCGGGTCGGTTCCCAGCTGCTCGCAGTACATCCAGCAGCGTTCACACTTTTCCCCGCCCGCCTTCTTCACGCGCACGGCAAGGCCGGGGCACTCGTCGAGCTGGGCGGTGGAGAGGGCGTCCACAGGAGCATCCTTGAAGGGCGCAATATCGAGCTGCGACACAATACAGATGGAACGCATGTCCGCACCGCTGTCGGCAATGGCGGCGCGGAGCTTGTCGTCCACATACAGCGTGACGTGCGTATCAAGGGCATGGCCGATGACGCCTTCCTTGCGCAGGGGCTCTATGGCCCGGGTGACGCCCGCGCGGATATCCATGACCATTTCCCACGCGCCGCGCTCATCGTCGGAGAGGCGGAAGGAGGAAACGTCCTTCTGCGGCAGGGCGAACACCGTGACTACGGGCTTGCCGTCCTTGTCCACGGGCTTCAGGGCCTCGGGGATGTGCCGGAACACTTCCTCGGCCGTGAAGCTCATGATGGGGGCCATGTCGCGCAGCATGATGAGCAGCATCTGGTAAAGCGCGCTCTGGGCGGAACGGCGCTCCGCGCTGTCCGGCAGGGAGGAATAGAGGCGATCCTTCAGAACGTCCAGATAGAAGGCCGAAAGCTCGGTGGCGCAAAGGCCGTGCAGTCCCTGGAAGACCTTGTGGAACTCGTATTCCTGATAGGCAGTTTCCGCGCTTTCGTGGAAAGCGGCCACAAGGCTCAGGGCGTAGCGGTCCAGAGGCTTCATGAGCGGGAAGGACACAAGGTCCGCCGGGGTGAGGTCGTGGATGCTGCCCAGAAGGTAGCGGCAGGTATTGCGGATGCGGCGGTAGGCGTCCACCAGGCGCTTCATGATCTCTTCGGAATAGCGGATATCCTCGCGGTAATCCACGGAAGCCACCCACAGGCGCAGAAGTTCCGCGCCGTACTTGTCTATGACTTCCTGCGGGGCCACCACGTTGCCGATGGACTTGGACATTTTGCGGCCCGTGCCGTCCACCACATAGCCGTGGGTGAGCACGGCCTTGTAGGGAGCAATATCGCGCGTGCCCACGGAAACCAGAAGGGAGCTGTGGAACCAGCCGCGATGCTGGTCCGAACCTTCCAGATACAGGTCGGTGGGAACCCTGCCCTCGGGGCGCTGCTCCATGACGGCGGCAAAGCTGGTACCGGAGTCGAACCACACGTCGAGAATATCATCTTCCTTTTCCCAGTGCTTTCCGCCGCAATGCGGGCAGACAAGGCCCTCGGGAGCCACTTCCTCCACGCTGTGCTCATACCAGTAGTCGCAGCCCGTGGGATGGGCGGCGAAGCGGGAAGCTATCTCACGCATCCATGCCGGGTCGTTCCACACCTCTCCGCAGTCCTTGCAGATGAGGGCGAGGATGGGCACGCCCCACATGCGCTGGCGGGAAATGCACCAGTCGGGGCGCGATTCCACCATGTTGTAGATGCGGCCCTGCCCCCAGGAGGGAATCCACTTCACCTTGTTTTCTATGGCGTCCAATGCCTTGCCGCGCAGGTTGTTCGGCTCCATGCCGATGAACCACTGCGTGGTGGCGCGGAAAATGACGGGGCTCTTGCAGCGCCAGCAGCAGGGATAGGAATGGGAGATATCCTGCCTTGCCAGAAGGTGGCCGAGTTCCTCCACCTTGGCTATGACGGCGGGATTGGAATCAAAGACCTGCATGCCCGCGAAAAATTCCACGGTGGGCAGGAAGCGCCCTTCGTCGTCCAGCGGGGAGTACACGTCGAGCCCGTACTTCACGCCCACTTCGTAGTCCTCGCGGCCGTGGCCGGGGGCGGTGTGCACGCAGCCCGTACCCGCGTCCAGCGTGACGTGGGCGCCGTTGATGATGAGCGAGGGGCGGTCGATGAAGGGATGGCGGGCCTCAAGCATCTCCAGCTTGTCGCCCGTGGTCTCGCCGATGACGGTGTAATCGGCCCAGCCGAAGGTCTTTGCGCAGCCTTCCACCAGCTCGGAAGCCAGAATATACTGGCTGCCGCCCGTCTCCACGAGGCTGTAGCGAAGCTCAGGATGCACGCACACGGCAAGGTTGCTCGGCAGCGTCCAGGGCGTAGTCGTCCAGATGACGATGTAGGCGCGGGATACGTCGGCCCCGGGGATGACTTCCGCAAGCTTCGGATCGGGCAGGGGGAAGCGCACATAAATGGACGGGGAGGAAAGGTCGCGATATTCCACTTCCGCTTCGGCGAGCGCCGTCTTGCAGTGGCAGCACCAGTAGATGGGCTTTTTGCTGCGCACCACGCCGCCGCGCTCCACAAAGGTGGCAAGCTCCGCCGCCGTCACGGCCTCATAGGCCGGATCCATGGACATATAGGGATGCTCCCAGTCACCCAGGACGCCGAGGCGCTTGAATTCCTTGCGCTGAATGTCGAGGAACTTCTGAGCGTACTGACGGCAGCGCTTGCGGATGGCATGCGCGGGAAGCTCCTTCTTCTTTTCGCCGAGTTCCAGTTCCACATTGTGCTCGATGGGCAGACCGTGGCAGTCCCAGCCGGGAATGTAGCCGGTCTTCCAGCCCATGAGGTTGCGGGACTTGATGATCATGTCCTTGAGGATCTTGTTCAGGGCCGTACCCAGATGGATATGGCCGTTGGCATAGGGCGGGCCGTCGTGCAGCACGAATTCGCCGCGAGAACCCGAGGCGTCCTGCATGAGCTGGAACACATTGTTTTCTTCCCAGAATTTCAGCGTTTCCGGTTCCTTCTGAACCAGGTTCGCCTTCATGGGAAAGCCGGTGACGGGCAGATTCAGCGTTTTCTTATATTCAGCCATGAGGCTTCCTCCGGGCGCGTGGCCGCGCCATGATATTCTTGCAGGGCGGAAGGCCGCACGCCCCCGCCGAAAGCAGACAGAAAATGGTATGTTTTCCCGCATCAAACACAAATGTCAAGCGCCAATTTCCCCGCAGGGGACACGGAAAAGGCCCTCTGCAAAGCCGCGGCCTCGCCCCTGCCCCTGAGCTTCCCTCTCCCGGAAGAGCCCCGTTTTTCCGGAAAACATGCTGCCTGCATCCCTTGAACCTTCCTGAAAAGCGGGGCAGTCCCGTCCGGCCGGAACTTACGCCCTCCCCCTGCCTTTCTCCGGACCTTTCCCTGAGAAAAAAGCCTCCCTCGATTCGGAAGCGAGGGCATCGAGGCAGAGCTACGCCGGAGCAGTTCCTGACCGAAAGCGCCGAAGATTCTCCCCGGCCGCTCCTTCCCGCAAGCCCGCCGCCCCCTCCCCCGCCGGGCCGCGCCTTCCCTCTCTGCCGCAACGCCCGGGAAAAGCAAAAAAAAGCTCAAGAACCGCTGCTTGACGCCAAAGCCCCTGCCCCGTATTCTGTGATACAAGCAAGACGAGGAGGAGAACATGAAAAAGCTCATCGTTCTCGGTACGGGCGCGGCCAATACCCTGCATTACTACAATACCTGCTTCATGCTGCAGGGCCCGCAGGGCGGCATTCTGGTGGACGGCGGGGGCGGCAACGGTATTCTCGTCCAGCTGGACAGGGCGGGCATCCCCCTCACGGAACTGACCGACCTTTTCGTCACCCATGAACACATCGACCACTCCCTCGGCGTCATCTGGCTCGTGCGCATGATTTCCTCCCTCTTCCTCCGGGAAAAGCGCAACGATATCTTCCGCATACACTGCCATGCGCGCCTTGCGGAAAAACTGCGTTCCATCTGTCAGTTCACCTTGAGCGAGAAGCAGTTCTCCCCCGTGGGCACAAGCATACGCTTCATGCCCGTGAAGGACGGGGAGCAACGCTCCATCGCCGGGCACACGGTGACGTTTTTCAACACCCATTCCCGCAAGGCCGAGCAGTACGGCTTCCACATGCAGGATCCGGACGGGCAGCGCATCGTCTGCACCGGCGACGAACCCTGCCAGCCCGCCTGCGCCCATTACCTGGAAGCGGCGGACTGGCTCTTCCATGAGGCCTTCTGCCTGGAATCCGACGCGAAGATATTCCGTCCCCACGCCATAGGCCACGGCACCGTGCGCGAAGCCGCGCTTCTTGCACGAAAGCAGCGGGTGAAAAACCTTGTGCTCTGGCATACGGAAGATACCGCCACCCTCGGCACGCGCAGGGAGCGCTATGCTGAGGAAGCCTCCTCCGTGTTCCGCGGCGGTATTTATGTGCCGGACGACCTTGAGGAAATAGAGCTCTACTAGCACAAAAGCGCGTTTCCGCCACAACGGCAGGAAGGGGGCGCAGGCCCCCTTCTTTTCTGTACAGGATTCTTCCGTAAAGCTTCGCCCGCCTCTTTTTTATTATACGCCGAAGCGGGGCGGAAGCGTCAGGCCGAGCGCAGTATTTCCCCTGCCGCCCGGCGGCAGGCAAAGCATGCGGGAAGCGCGGCGGCGGCGCTGCCGCAGGCAAAGGCGAAAAGAGCGGCCAGACATTCCTTTGCGGAAAGGGACACGGCAAGGGCCACCCCCGTTTCCGCCTGAATCCACGCGCTCGCGGCCGAGGCCAT
>NZ_DYZA01000235.1 GCF_020741395.1 Mailhella massiliensis
CCCGTTTACGGGCCGCCGGTAACAGAAATGCAGATGTCAGACCGTACATGCGCCTGCTAGGGCGCGGCTGGTAAGAAAGCCTTACAGGCGCATAAGAGGAACCACCGGCTATGCCGGTGGGGCCCCTTTTCACCGGGCAAGGAGGGGAGAGGCCCGGACGTGGTGCAAAGATGCTGCCGCAGGGCCGGGCTTTTACTGCGCGTTTTCCCTGCCCAGCACCCTGTTGAAAAATTCCTGCAGGATGGAAACGAGCCTTGCGTGTATGGCGTCGCGCGTTTCCGGCTCTACGCTGTTGCAGAGGGAGGCAAGGGGGCCTGCCGGATCGGAGGCCGGGCAGGGAGCCTGAAGTGAGGGAGCGTCGGCATGCTTGAGAAGCAGGTACTCCGGCTTGTGGCCCAACATGTCCACAAAGCGTTCCGCCTGCTCTTCGGGCCTGTTCCAGGCATCGTTTTCCGCGCCTATGAACAGGGAAGGCAGGTTCACGGCGGCCAGGCTTTCTTTACTGAAAAGCATGGAAAAACCGGGAGAGACGAAGACCATGGCCTTGAAGCGGGCATCGGCCACAGGGGTATTGTGGGAAAGGGGCGGCAGGAGAGGCAGGGCCACCGGGGGCGTGGGCAGCGCGTCGGATTTCGCAAGGCGCAGCTGGCGCTGATGACTGCGCGCCACGGAATCTGACAGACGGCGGAAAAGCTGCCGGTGCGCTTCCATGGCGGTGTGCATCATGACGGTTTTTTCTTCCCGTTCGAGGGAGCGATGTTTCATGCTGGCGACAAGCTCGTCCATCCGGCTGGAAAGAAAGGGCGCGCACCACGGACTGTCGGAGGGGCGGAGCAGGGCGCGCACCTCAGGGGAAAGGTCTTCCTCGGCATAGGCAGGCGTGACCAGAAAATTCTGCAGGAACGTGTCGGAAGTCTTTTTTTCCGCCATCGGTTTGGGCGGCACGGCCTGCGGCAGCGATATGGGCGGCACGGAGCCGTCGGGCCGGACGTCCCGCTCTACAGCCTCTGGCAGGCTTTCCTCCTGAGGTCCGGCTGTTTCCGGAGCGGCCACGGGACCGGGTTCCGGCAGGAGCGGATTTTCCTTTTTTTGGCAGAACGAAGGCCATGCGCCTGGCGTAAGTTCGCCTCCGGCAAGCAGAAGCCCGGCGGACGCGGGCATGCCGAAGCCCAGAAACGCTATGCGCGAGCGGTCGGCCTCTTTGCCGATCTGGGCGTGTTCCAGCACAAGATCCAGCGCCGTCCTGAGCTGAAGGGCGCGCACGGGAAGTTCCCGGTCGGAGAAAAGCAGGGCCATATCTTCGCCGTTGTCGTGGTCGTGCGTGGGCGCGGCCACGATAAAGCCCCGCGCAGCCAGGGCCGCCGCTATGTCGTGATGCGTCCAGGCCGAACCCGTGACGTCGTGGGAGAGAATGATGACCGGCCATGGCCCCTGCATGACGGGCGCGTTGCGCGCGGCGCGGAAAGTCCAGTCCCCTACCTTCACGTTGCCCGCCCGGCGGCGCGTGGGGTACCACACTCCCATGTGTATCATGAGGCGCTGCGCGGGCAGGCTGGAAGAGAGGGTACGGTATCCGGCGTAGATGTTCTGTTTGTTCTGCCTTGCCTCGGCACAGGGGAGCAGAAGGGCCAGGGAAAGCGCGAAAACAAAGAGCGCGTGAAAGAAAGCGAGCGGTCGGAAAGTGTGAAAAAAAGGAAAATGCGCGGCCATATCAGCGCCTTGACTTCGAGGGATGCTCCGAGTCTTTGGATTTTTCCCGGAAAGGTGCGGCCGGGCTGTGTCTGAAGGCCGGAGCCACCGGCATCTTCAGGCGGCATACCTGAAAAGGCCCGGCCCCGGCCTCCGGCTAGTCTTCGGGGGTTTCGCGCGGGGCGGCGAAATCCACGGCCGCACCGCTTTCAATTTTTGGTTCGGCAGACTTGACCTCATTCCAGAGCTCATCCTTTTCATCGAGGCTGAGCGCCTTGAAATCGAGCCCGCGTTCCCGGGCCAGGGCTTCCATGGCGTCGAAACGGGCGCGGAAACGGTTTGCGGCGAAGTCCACGGCCGCTCCGGCCTTCACGCCCATGCGACGGCCGAGCTCCACAAGGGTGAAGATCATGTCGCCGAGCTCATGTTCCTTCGCCTCGTCGCTCCCGGAGGCGCGGGCGTCCAGAAGTTCCAGCCATTCCGCCTCCACCTGACGTTCCACTTCCTCGTCGTCCTCCCAGGTAAAGCCGGTTCCGGCGGCCTTGGCATGCAGGCGGTAGGCCTTGGTAAGGGGCGGCAGGCCGGAAGGCACGGAAGAAAGCGTGCCCTTGGGTTCTCCGGCTTCTTTTTCCTTTTCCGCCTTCTTGATGGCGGCCCAGTTCTTCATGAGCTGGTCGATGCTCTCGCAGCCGACGTCCCCGAACACATGGGGGTGGCGGCGCGTCATCTTGTCCGCTCCCATTTTCAGGGCGTCGCCCAGGGAGAACTGTCCGGCAAGCTCGAAGCGCCGCGCCATGAGCAGGAGGACGAAAAGCAGGTCCCCCATTTCATCACAGGCATGGCCGGGTTTACCGGAGCGGACGGCGTCCACAAGTTCGTGACATTCCTCGATGAGATATTCGCACATGGAAAGGGGCGTCTGCTCCCTGTCCCAAGGGCAGCCTTTTTCCGGGTCGATAAGCTGATTGACGACATTCTGGAAGCGAAGAAGCTGTTCCTGCTCGTTCATGATGGACTCCTGGAATAAAGAGCGCGGCGCGCTCGCAATTACATGGGGGGAAGGTGCAGATCAAGGGAACCGGCAAGGGCCTGGATGAAGCGCATGAGCGGGGGAAGAATCTGCGATTCCCTTACCACAGGTACGTTGGGGAGCAGGCGCACGGCTATGTAGCCGATGACGCCTGCAAAAAGGATGCCTTTGGCAAGGCCCGCCACAAGGCCGAGCATGCGGTCGATGCCGCCTGCGAAGGCGGATTCCAGCATGCGGTGCAGGGCATGAGCCGCAAGCCCCACAGCCAGTATGCCTGCCAGGAAAAGGAGGGCCATGGCAAGCATGGGCGCAAATCCGGGGGAAACTCCGTACTGGGAGAGCAGGGGCGCGAACTGGGCGCTGAAGGCCCGGGCGAGCAGGATGCCCGCCGCTACGCCGAGCAGCCCGGCCACTTCCTGGACAAGCCCCCGGATCAGACCTTTGACGCTGAAAAAGAGCAGGATGATCAGAAGGGCGGTATCAAGCAGGTTGATTTGAAGCATAGGACCTCAGGGTACTGCAAAAAAAGGTGTGGCGGTATTGTAGAGGAACATGCGTGGGTGTCAAGGAAAAGCGGTCAGGCCTCAGGTGGGCCGCATCGGAAAAAAACGGAGGCACATGCAGGAGCTGGAAAAGGCTGCGGGCCGGGCCTTTTTCCACATGCTTGCATAAAGAGCAAAAAGGGGAGAATCTGTCTTTTGCCCGTCGACTTTTTCCGCCGGGAGCTCACCGTCGCAGATAAGGAGAACATGCCATGAAAGAAACACTGCAGGATATTAAAACCCGCCGCAGCTGCCGTAAGTTCCAGCCCGGCCAGATCAGCGAGGAGCAGTTGCAGGCCATTCTCGAAGCCGGTACCTGGGCGGCTACCGGCCGGGGTGCCCAGTCCCCCGTCATGGTGGTGGTGCAGGACAAGGAAACCATCGCCAAGCTGTCGAAAATGAACGCCGCCGTTCTCGGCGTCACGAGCGATCCGTTCTACGGCGCGCCTACGGTAGTCATAGTGCTGGCCGACAAGTCATACCCCACTTACAAGGAAGACGGCTCCCTGGTCATGGGCAACCTCATGCTCGCCGCCCATGCCGTGGGCGTTGCTTCCTGCTGGATACACCGTGCCCGCGAAGTGTTCAACAGCGCGGAAGGCAGGGCCATGTTGAAAAGCTGGGGTATTGAGGGCGACTATGAGGGCGTGGGCCACTGTGTGCTGGGCTATGCCGCCGAGCAGGGTGAAGCCCCGGCCAAGCCCCGTAAGGAGCACTACGTCATTCGCGTATAGTTCAAGCTTTACATGAACTTTTTCCCGGCAAGGAGCGTTTGATCCGCTCTCTTTGCCGGGAATTCAGGTCGTGAAAAGCCCGGCAAGTTTTCCCCGTCCTGTGCTTGTCGGGCATGTTTCCCGAAAGAGGACGGTCAGCTGCGGGGCGGCCGGAGAGACGAATTTCCTTCCTTTGGGGAAGGTATGTGCGGGACCTGCGGCCGCCGGGCTGCAGGCAGGAAAGATGGAGTCAGGCATGGGCGAAACACGCATAGGCACGGTAGGTATCGTGGTGGACGATCCTGAAGTCACCGGCAGGATCAATGCCATTCTTCATGAATATGCCGATATCATTGTCGGCAGGCTGGGCATCCCCTACCGAAGCCGGGGCGTTTCCATCATCGCGCTTGCCGTGGACGGCAGCATGGACGCCATTTCCGGTATGACGGGAAAGATTGGCAAACTTCAGGGCGTGTCGGTCAAGGCCGCCATTTCCCGGCGGTGAAGCATGAACATGCAGGATTGCCTTGCCGTACTTGATCTGTTGAATGAAGGCCGTCTGCCCGAAGAGGGCGCGATTGCCTCTTTTATTGACGCCTGCGCGCCTGAGGCCTTTGCCGGTCCCGTGCCGGAGGATATGGCGGAACTGGAGGCCGGATATGTGGCCGAAGCCGGGCTTCCTGCCGCCGCACCCTATGTACCGGGGGATGCGCTGCCCGAAGAGGAAGCGGCAGCGCTTCGCTCTACGCTTTTTGAACGTGCCCGGGAAAAGGCACGGGAGCACTTCGGCAACAGGATCTATATCCGCGGCCTTATCGAAATTTCCAACATCTGCCGCCGGAACTGCCGCTACTGCGGCATACGGGCTTCCAACACCCGTGCGGAACGCTACCGCATGTCTCCTGCGGAGATACTCGCGTGCTGTGCCCACGGCTATGCGCTCGGCTTCCGCACCTTCGTGCTGCAGGGCGGGGAAGATATATGGTTCACCGACGAACGCCTTGCCGGTATCGTGGGGAGCATCAAGGCTTCCTGGCCCGACTGCGCCGTCACGCTTTCCGTGGGGGAGAGACCGCTTGAATCGTACCGCCTTCTCCGCCGCGCCGGAGCCGACCGTTTCCTTCTGCGGCATGAAACGGCAAATCCCGCGCATTACGCCAGGCTGCATCCGGCAGCGCAGTCCTGGAAGCATCGTATGGCCTGCCTTGAGGATCTGAAGGCGTGCGGATATCAGACCGGGGCGGGCTTCATGGTAGGTTCCCCTTGGCAGAGTACGGCATATCTTGAAGAAGACGTGCGTTTTCTCCACCGTTTCCAGCCGGAAATGGTGGGTATAGGCCCCTTTATTCCCCATGCCGATACCCCTTTCGCCCGTTTTCCCGCAGGGAGTGTGGAAAGGACGCTGGTCATGGTGGCCATAGTTCGTCTGCTTCTGCCCTTTGCCATGCTTCCTTCCACTACGGCGCTGGGTACGGCGGCAGGCAACGGGCGGGAACGCGGCATCCTTGCCGGAGCCAATGTGCTCATGCCCAACCTTTCCCCCAGAGAGGCCCGTGCCCGTTACCGCCTGTACGACAACAAGCTGTCCGAGGGGGCGGAATGTGCCGATAACGTGGCGGAGCTGAAGGAGCGTATCCGGGCCATAGGTTACGAGATTGTGGTCGACAGGGGTGATTTCTTCCGGGGAGAGGAGCTCCCCGCCGAGGGACCGGCCCCTTCATGAAGAAGCGCCGCGCAGCGTCATGGTTTTATGAGGAGAATGTTTCATGGCCGATACCATTAACGACACCCCCCGTTCCGGCCGCCTGCACATAGGTGTTTACGGCAGGCGAAACGCGGGCAAGTCTTCCCTTGTCAACGCAATCACCGGCCATGAGACGGCCATTGTTTCCGAAACTGCCGGAACCACTACCGACCCCGTGTACAAATCCATGGAGATTCACGGGCTCGGCCCCTGTGTACTCATTGATACGGCCGGTTTTGACGACGTGGGCCCCATGGGGGAACTGCGCGTGGAAAAAACGCGTCTTGCCCTGGAGAAAACGGACATTGCTTTGCTTGTGGTTGCCGACGAAGGAGAGCTCTCCCGGGAAAAGGAATGGGTGGCCGCCTTCAGGGCGGGGAAGAAGCCGTTCCTTATCGTGCTCAATAAAAGCGACAAGCTGGACGAGGAGGGGCTCAGGGCCCGCTCCGCCTTTGTCGCCCGGGAACTCGGGAGCGAACCTGTGGCGGTGAGCGCGGCGGGGAGGCTCTATCTGGACGGCCTGCGCGAGGCCATGCTGCGCATGGTTCCGGCAGACTGGGGCAGGATGGAGATCACCGGGAAGTTGTGCGGGGAAGGCGATATCGTCATGCTGATCATGCCGCAGGACATACAGGCCCCGCAGGGGCGGCTTATCCTGCCTCAGGTTCAGGTGACACGGGAACTTCTGGATAAGAAGTGCATCGTCGCAAGCTGCACGGCCGACAAGATAGAGCGCACACTGGAGGCACTTTCCCGCCCGCCGCATCTCATCATCACCGATTCCCAGGTCTTCGGGGAGGTCTGGAAGCTTAAGCCGGAAGAGAGTATGCTCACTTCCTTTTCCATCCTCATGGCGGGATACAAAGGAGATATCGAGGAATTCATTAAAGGCGCGGAAGCCATTGACCGCCTTACCCCTCATTCCCGCGTGCTTATTGCCGAGGCGTGCACCCATGCCCCCCTGGCCGAAGACATAGGCCGGGAAAAAATTCCCCGCCGCCTGCGCGCCCGCTTCGGCGAAAGCCTGGATATCACCATGGTGAGCGGTACGGATTTCCCTTCCGACCTTACGCCTTATGATCTCATTATCCATTGCGGGGCGTGTATGTTCAACCGTACCTACATGATGTCGCGTGTGAAAAAAGCCAGGGAGCAGGGCGTGCCCATGTGCAATTACGGTGTGGCGCTGGCCAAGCTCACCGGTATCCTCGATAAGGTAGAACACGCCTGACCGGGCATGGCCCGGTTCCGGGGCGTTTTGGAGCGCATCTTTGCTTCCTTTCCGGGCGGACTTCCGGCCTCTGAAGGGAAAGCCCGTCTTTTCCCGAAAAAGAAGGCAGAAAATGCTTGCCTTTTGAAGGCGGTACGGCTATAGTCCCTTTCGTTGTCGGGATGTGGCTCAGTTTGGTAGAGTACAGCGTTCGGGACGCTGGGGTCGCTGGTTCAAATCCTGCCATCCCGACCATTTTATAAAAGTTTAAAGCCGCATAAGGAATCATAACTCCTTATGCGGCTTTACTTTTATCCGCTATCTTTCCTTTTATGTTGTCCTATGGAGCTCCTATACATGGCACCGAAAAGGTGTCATTTTTGGTGCTATATTTTCTATTTTTCCGGCAATACAAGAGTATATGGCGCCATGGACAGGGTGCTTATTGACTGATACGGCCTTGCGGGAACTGCATCGGAGGGCAAAGGGGGATGAAAAAGTTCCCATGAAGTCCGATGGCCGAGGCCTCAACTTTCAGGACGGAAAGTATTGACGGCTATCCTATCGTTCTGCCGGAAAGGCAAAGCGGTTGCCGGATATCCCGAGTAACATCACATGCTGCCGACGGCTGTTCCGCTGCATGCTTTCAGCCTCCGACCAAAGGATCGGGGGCTGTGTGCCACCAGACTCTGTGATGCGGCGGAGGCGGCGGGCGATGTCCTCTGCGGGGGGCCGGTTTGTGGTGGTCATGCGGAGGGGGCGGCACGACACAACCGGACAACGACGTCGCAGCCGTACCGATGCTCAGGAGGACTGCAAGATTTCGGAGAAAGGTGCGCCTGTCCATGGCATTACCTCGAGAAGGGAACATGTTGTTTTCAGTGCCTCTTTTCTCGACTTGGCATAACTGAGGATGGTGTCAATCATCGGGTGGCCTCGACGAGGTACCCGGGGATAAAAGACGCGGACAAATACACCGGCGCCTGTGATACAAAGGGCGGGCTCCGGAGGAGACTTTTCTGTGAGGCTGCATATCATCCATCGTACCTAGATAGTGTTTACACGAGATTTGAGTTATAAGAAGCGCAT
>NZ_DYZA01000236.1 GCF_020741395.1 Mailhella massiliensis
ATTCTTCTTCCATGGCTTCCATCCCTACCAGATTGTTCATTTCCGGCGGGTAGATCTTGATGGTGAAGAACCAGGCGATGGGGGTGAGGATGAGTACCATGGGCATGCCTACGCAGGCCCATTCCAGGAAGGAGATGTTGACGTTGGCGGTATCCTTGAGCAGACCGATGGTCATGGCGTTCATGGAGGAGCCGGCCGGGGTGCCGACGCCGCCGATGAGGCAGGCGAAGGGCAGGCCTATCATCATGGCGCGGCCGAAGGAGCTTGCGCCCTGCATGCAGTCGTTTTTCTGCAGAATGACCAGGGCGACGGGCAGAAGCATGGCCATGACGGGGATATCAGCCAGGAAGGAGGAAAGGATGCCGCCCGCCATCATGAGGTAGAGCAGCAGCTTGCCTGGGTTGCCCCGGGACTTCACACTTTCCCAGAGAACGATGCGGCGGCTGAACCCGGAATTCTGGAACGCTATGGACACGATGAACATGGCGAACACGAAGAACACCGTGGGCGTGGCGAAATTGCCCATCATCTTGGGCAGCGGGGCGACGTGGAAAATGGCCGGAAGCACAGTGAAGAGGATTGCGGCGAAGGCGATGGGCAGGGCTTCCGTCACCCAGAAGAGCACCGCGGCGAGCATGAAGATAATGGCATACTGTCCGTTGGGGGTCAGCCCTTCAGGGGTGGGCATCAGGTATAAGACGACGGAGAGCAGAACGATACTGAGGAAACTGATGAGTTTTTTCCGCATCTTTTTTCTCCAAAGAGAAAGGGCGGAGCGGAACTCCGCCCTTTTGTGGCCTGAAGTTACATCTTGGGGAAGGTAAAGTTATCCATGTAGTAGCGGTAGGGCTGCACAGGATATTCTTCTATGGGGACGCGGACTTTGGAGAAGACAGGCTGCTTGTCGTCACCCTGGCGCACATGCAGCCAGGCCAGCCATTCTTCGTTGTTGCGCTCGGGATAGTCTTCGCGATAGTGCCCGGCGCGGGATTCCTTACGCAGCAGGGAGGAACGCACGAACAGTTCGGAGCGCATGAGCATGGTCTTCGCTTCATAGAACTTGCAAAGATCGCGCGGATCCTTGGCCATCATGCGGTCGGCCAGTTCGTTGGCGTAGTCTACGCGTTTGAGGGCGTTGGTCAGGCTGGCTTCGCTCTTGATGAGGCAGACATCGGCGGGGTAAACGATTTCCTGGGCTTCACGGATGATATCCTTGGTATCGATGCCCTTGCGGCCGATGGGGGCCAGAGCTTCCTTGAGGGCTTCGCCGGCCTGCGTCATGTTTACGGCGTTCTTTTTCTCCTGGGCCTTATGGGCCGCGTTGGCGCCGGCGATGTAACCGGTGACGGCGGTGGTGCACAGAGCCCAGCCGCCCATGTACACGCCGGGGTCGAAGCCTTTGCAGCGGCAGGCGGCGAACATGCCGGGGATGGTAGTTTCGTAGTTAAGGTCGGTCACGGGGCCGCCGCTGTGCCACATGATCTGAGGCATCCAGCGCGTCTTGCCGTCGAAGAACTTCATACCGTGCTCGTTGACGAGGCGATCATAGTTGATCTTGGCCCAGCCGCGGACAGGTTCCATCAGCTTGGCGTTTTCCTTGGTCATGGGAGTGGTGTCGAAGAAGATGGGATCTCTGCCGGCCCTGGCTTCAAAGGCCATGCCGCGTGAGTTGTAGGTAGTGTCGGTATTGGGACCCAGCTTTTCGGAGTAGTACTTCTTCATGAAGTCTTCCCCGTCCTTGTTCACAAGGCGTGCTCCCAGGGGCAGAAGGCCGGTCTGGCCTTCCCAGGAAAACACGACGGGCTGGATCCAGATGTTCATGAACTCGTTGTGTGAGAGTTCGGCTCCGGCCTTGTAAGCCAGGTAGCCGCCTTCACCTGTGGAGTTGGACATGGTGATGTAGGAGGGGCGCCATCCGCCGCCGCCCGTGGCAAGTACTACAGCGGGAGCTTCGAAAACAAAGGTTTCGCCGCTTTGGGTATGGAAGCCTGCCGCGCCTGCCACTTCACCGGCATCGTCCTTGAAGATATCGGTAATGGCCACGCGGAAGATACGGCGCACGCCGAGGCGGTCGGCCTCGCGGACCAGGGCATCACGCATACTCGGGCCGCCCGTGCCGTACGGACGGATGAGCAGCATTTTCATGTGCTTGAGGTTGCGCTGCGGAATGGCAAGAAGCTTTCCGTTTTCGTCGCGGGCAAACTGCACGCCGAGGCGTTCATAGTGCTGGAAGCGTTCGTAGGATTCTTTGAGGATGCGCTGTACGAGAGGCTGGTCGCAAAGGCCGTCATAGTAGTAGACGACGTCGTCAAGAGCAGCTTCCACCGTCGTGTCCTGCACGCACTGGAAGTCGCCGCCGGAAGCGGTGCCGAGTCCGCCCCAGTCGGCGGGGCCTTTGTCGACGAGGACGACGTTTTCAACATGTTCGCGAGCGCTGATGGCTGCCCAGAGACCGGAGAAGCCGCCGCCGATGATAAGAACGTCCGCTTTGATATGATGGTCGATATTCGTCTGTTTCATCTCTACACTCCTTCGCGTTCGAATTCGATGGTACGGGGCAGCCGTTCCTTGAAGGGGTCGATGAGGATGGCGCCGACAGGACAGGCGATTTCACAGAAGTAGCAGGTCATGCAGTCGTTCTTGTAGGCGGCTTCCGCCTTGGCCCCGCAGGTGACGCAGCGGTTGGCTTCAAGGATCATGGTTTCATATTTGAACATCTGGCCGGGAGCGACCTCATTACGCGGAGTGGCCGGCAGATTGCCGATGGGCAGTTCTTTGGAGTACTGGAACATTTTTTCCGTGGGCATGGCGGCGATCTCGCGTTTCTTCACAGGACGGGATTCCAGCATGTCCCAGCCGTCGACAAAGCAGTTGGCGGAGTAGGCCGCCTCGCGCGCGTCGGCAACTTCATGAGCGGGGTCGTGGGAGGCGCCGCGAACGGGGCCGGCAGCAAATACGCCGTTGGTTCTGGTAGCCAGGGTGACGGGGTCGGCGTCGATCTTGCCGTCGACGATATCCACGACGGAAGCGAACTGTGCCGCACTGTCCTTGCCGGTGGCGATGATCACGGCCTTGGTGTGGGCCTTGCGCAGGCCGCGGACGGTGATCTGTTCCCCGTCGCCGACGGGCGTACCGGTTTTGAATTCAATGCCGCAGCTTTTGAACCATGCTATCTGCGCGTCGAGCAGCTCGGCGGGGACGCTTTCGCGGAATTGCCCGCCCAGACTTTCTTCCTTTTCATAAACGACGACGGAGTAGCCGCGTCTGCGCATGAAGTAGGCTGCCGCAAGACCGGCGGCGCCGGAGCCGATGACGGCTACTGTGCCCGCTCGGCTTATGTCGGGCAGGGCGGGTTCGTGCTCAAGGATCCAGTGGCCGAGATAGTCTTCCATGGCCGCGATGTTGACGGAGGCGTCGATTTTCTTGCGGGTGCAGGTTTTTTCACAGAAATGAGGGCATACACGGCTGGTGAACAGAGGGAAGGGGTTGTACTGCAGCAGCTCATCGGCCGCATCGGCATGACGGCCCTGCTGAAGCAGGTGCATGTAGCTGCGCACATCGACGCCGGCGGGGCAGGCTGCGCTGCAGGGTGAGGCCTTTTCCTGGTGCGTATTCAGGCGGTAAACATCAAATGAACACGTTTTAAAACAGGAACCGCATCCAATGCATTTTTCCTGGTCGATGGAACGTAACATAAGACCTCCTCATAAATGTGGATTCAGCCCTCGGCGGCTGATACTTCAGGCTCGTGAATAAAGTAACCTATGAGGAAAAAGTGCCTTGTAGTCCCAGCTAATTTTTTGTGTTATTTTTCTCTTTTTCAAAAAAAATGGTAAGCGTCAAACGTAACGGCGCATAGACAATCCCAGCTCCGAAATGATTCTCAGAGCTGGGATTGTCTCATCATTTTACTTTACACGTCTCCGGAGCCTTCCAGGGGAGGAGACTCCGGAGTATGTCCGGTCTGGTCAGATCTGTACCATTGGCCATTTTCAGCAGCCAGGTCAAGTAGCGGTAGGGGTCCAGTTGGTTTTCCAGGGCTGTCTGGATCATAGAAAAAATTACAGCACTGCCAGCAGCCCCCTTGGGCGTATTGGCAAACAGAAAGTTCTTCCGGTCAATCACAAAGGGCTTTATGCTTCGCTCAGCACGATTATTGGAAATCTCCAATCTGCCGTCCCGCAGATAGTTGACCAGGTACGGCCATTGCTCCTTGAGATAGGTAAATGCTTTGCCCAGGGCAGACTTCGGCGCTGCCGTTCTGGTATTTGCCCATGCCAATAAAGCGTCCAGAACAGGTTTTGCCTGTTCCAGCCGCTGGACGTATCGTTCTTCTGGAGAAAGGCCGCTGAACGTATCCTCCAATTCAAACAGCTTATTGCAATAAGCCAGGCCCTGCGTGGCAGAACCACCTTTTGCCTTCCCTTTGGGCAGAGATTTGACTGCTTCATCAAACTTCCGCCGGGCATGGGCCCAGCAGCCAACCACGGTGATTTCATCCGAAAGATTGTGGTATCCGGCATAACCGTCCGTGTGGAGGTAGCCCCGGAAGCCTGTCAGAAACGCTTTTGGATGCCTGGCGCCCCGGCCCGGCTGGTACTCGTACAGGACAATGGGCTTGTCCGTATCGCCACTGGTCCGGTACAGCCACATATAGCTCTCACTCTGAGGTTTTTTGTCCGGTTCATGGAGCACCTGCAGCGTTGTCTCATCCGCATGGAGCACTGCTCTGCCAAGCAGCTCTTTATGCATCTGCTCATACACTGGGGTCAGATAATCCTCCGCTGCCCGCAGGATCCAGTTGGACATGGTCTGCCGGCTCAAAGAGATACCCTGGCGACGCAGCTCCTGCTCCTGTCGGTATAGCGGACTGCCCATCACAAATTTCTGCGTCATAATGTGGGCAATGGCTTCCGGTGTGGCAAAGCTGCCGGGGATGATATTCTTCTCCCGGGGTGCTTTAATAACCGGCGTCTTAATGTCCTCCTGGTCGCAGGTCCGGCAGGCGTAAGTGTGGTAACGGTGTTCCTCCACAACCAAACGGATGGGCTCAATCTTGAGCCGTTTGACCACTTCCACACCGATTTCCGTCATGGTATCTCCGCATTTGGGGCACACCAGTTCGTCACCCTCCAGACGGTGTTCTACCACCTCCGTGGGCATACCTTCCGGAATGTTGTCCAAGGTGTATTCATGCTTTTTGTGGCGCGTATGAGCAGCCACAGCGGTAACTTCTTCCTTCTCGGGCTGGGCAAATACCTCTACTTCATTGAACAGGAAACTGAGCTGCTCTGTGAGGGGTTCGTCACACTTTTCCGAGGACGCGCCAAATTGCTTATGCCGTACAAGGCGCAGCGCCTCCATAAGCAAATCCACCTGGTTTTCCAAATGGGAAATACGCTCGTTCTGGGTCAGAAGCTGTTGCCCCTGACCCAGTAATTTCTCATATTCCGCACGGGAAATGGTGACCAGTTCCGTGTTGCTTGTTCCGTAAAGTTCTGTATTTTTCATGGGTCTATTATACCATATTGGTGAAAAAATGCAAAAACTTTAGAGGATCTCCAGACCAGAAACAGGCTTATGTGCCTTGGGCTGGTCAACACTTAATCCCTCCATAAGCCAGCGGTATTGTTGGGGAGTCAAAGCTCTGGCCTCACTCTCGTTTCTGGGCCATTGGAAGATGCCGGACTCCAGGCGCTTGTAGAGCAGCACAAAGCCATTGCCTTCCCAGTACAGCGCCTTGATCCGATCCCGGCGTCTGCCGCAGAACAGGAACAGCGTGTTGGTGAATGGATCCAGCGAAAATTCCTGTTGAACCAACGCAGCCAGGCCGTCGATCCCACGGCGCAGATCTGTATACCCGCAGGCGATATACACCTTGTCAGCGCCGGTGAAGTCGCTCAGCATGATTGCAGAGCCCGGAGGACTGTTTCTACAGTGGCAGCATCCGCACCGCTGTGAATATCCGCCTCCATACCATGGATCCGAATTGTCACGGCCACACCGTCAGTACATACCGCCTGTACCGGCGTCACCTCTGTAAATTGAACTTCTTGCTGTGCCTGGACCATGGCATACACTTTTCTCTGCCATCTGTAGTAGGATGAGATATTGATGTCATGCTCCTGGCACCACTGCCGTACACTCATACCACTGTCTCGGCACTCGGATACAATCTGTACCCACTGTGCCAGTTTGTTCTGCTCGTTGTATGCTCGTAGTCCACTGTTCATAATAATACCTCCGCTTCGCTGGCAGTGTACGACACTACCGTGCACTGTCTGACACTACACGGAGGTATTGTTTCATATTACACTTATTGGAACAAGGCGTGGTTAGATTTTACGCTTACGGTGTTCTTTTGTAAAAACCTTAACTAAATGACATTGCTACATTCCCCTAGGTTTTTTATCCCCAGACATTCTTTCAAGTAACCTTGTAAAAATCATTCCCAACGCGACCCTCTACCACTTCGGTATTTTAACATCATCTGTCCACATGGCATGGACGCGGGCTGTAGCTGGCCGCTTGAAAAGCGACTATCGCTATTCCAAGGATATTGTGTACAACAATTTCCCGTGGCCAGAAGCTGACGGCAAACAGAAGGCAACAATAGAGCCCCTCGCTCAAGCCGTGCTTGACGCC
>NZ_DYZA01000237.1 GCF_020741395.1 Mailhella massiliensis
TTCATGGAAGTATCGGCGCTCTTCCGCGCCCCGCATGAACGGCACCCGTATCGGCGCATGCCCCCCCGCTCAGGTTCTGCGCACGGCCTCTTCATACACCTTGAGGGTGGAGGAAAGAAAATCCTCCAGCCTCAGGCCGCCCTGAAAAATGCGTTCCCGGCAGATGCCGGCAAGCTCACTGCGCCATTCTTCGTCGAGAGCCTGCACCATGCGTTCTGCCATGGCCTGCGTATCGCCGGGCGCGAAGCAGTAAGGCCCGGGCACGAGGTCGGGCATGACGCCGGTGGTGGAGGAAATGAGGGGCACGCCGCAGGCCATGATCTCCAGAGCCGCCCGGGCAATGGCCTCTGAACCGAGAGAAGCCAGAATACCGAAATCCAGCGCGGAAATAACGGCTTCAGGGTACTCCACCTTCCCCGTTACGGTAACGACATGCCCGAGTTCCCCCAGCCCCTGCTCCCTTGTCCATCGGGCCACGTCGGCCGTGCTGAATTCGGAATCAAAGCCTATGACGAGAAAGCGGAGCCTTTGCGCCTTGGACGAAAGCTTCCGGGCAAGGGCCAGCGCTTCTATACTTTCCTTAATACCCTTCACGCTGTCCATGCGGCCCAAAAGGCCCATGACGATATCATCCTCGCCGTAGCCGTAGCTCTGCCGCATTTTCTGCCGCGCCGCATCGTCGGCATGGAAACGCTCCGTGTCCACCCCCCCCAGGATGGTATGCAGACGGGAGGAAGGAACGTGCAGGGCTTCGAAAAAATGCCGCGCCATGAGGCTGTTGGTGGCGATGACGGCATCGGCCGCGGAACAGTGCAGCCACCGGTTCACGAAACCTCCCCGGGGCAGGCGGCGATCCCCCCGGGTGCGCACCAGGGCAAAACCGCCGCTTCTTTTCATGAGCGCCCATAAAATGAAGGCCTCGCCCCGGTGGCAGTTGACCACATCCGGCCTGAAAGAACGCACAAGGTCGCCCATGCCGCGCCACAGTTCCACAAGCTTTACGGGAGACTGGGTGTTGAAGGGCAGCGCGATGGTGGGAAGCCCCATCGCCTTCGCCTTTTCCAGCGGAGGCGTTCCGGCAAGACCTGCCACAAGGGATTCATGCCCCGCCTTCTGCAGGCAATGCGCGAGCGTCACCCCGTACCAGGCTGTGGCGTTGTACCAGCGGACATTGACGACCTGTATGCAGCGCATGGCAACTCCCGGCACTATGCGTTGAAGAGCATGGAAGCGTACACCTGCGCTTCCTTGACGGCAAAGGAAATGCGGGCGGCCTCATTGGGCGCGTGGCAGTTTTCAAAGATAAGCGACCATACGGCGGCGGGAACGCCCCTCTCGCGGAAATTGACGGCCACGGTGGAGCCGCCTATGCCGCCGCAGCGGCAATCCACGCCCAGTACTTCCTTCACCGCCTTTTTCAGGCTCGTCACCACGGGGCTGTCTTCCGGCGTGGGAGCAGCCGCAGGCTCCTGCATGAAGGGCTCCACCTCCACACGGACGCCGCGGCTTTCCGCCACCTGCGCCCCCAGCTCACGGAAAGCGGCAAGCACATCCGCAAGCGGATAACAGGGCAGCACGCGGCAGTCGATATAAAAAACTTCCCTGCCGGGAATAGTGTTCACATTGGGCACGTTGGCTTCGTGCCTCGTGGGCGTGAAGGTAGAACGGTTAGGCGAAAAAAGTCCGTCCCTCGCGGAAAAACGCTTCTCCACTTCCGCCGCACCGAGTATCATGGCTGCCGCCGCCATAAGGGCGTTGTTGCCCTCGTCGGGACGGGAGGCATGGCACTGGCGGCCTTCAATGACCACGCGCAGCCACAGGATGCCCTTTTCCGCAACTTCGATGAAGCGGCCGTCGGCACTGCCGGAATCAGGCACCATGACAAGGTCGCCCTCGGCGATGAAATCAGGCTTCTCGCGGAAAAGATGTTGTATGCCGTAGGCGTTGCCCGTTTCCTCATCGGAAACAAAGATAAGCCCCAGGCCGAGATCGGGCACGATGTTCCGTTCCTTCAAAGCCGCCGCGATCAGGCAGCCGCAGACTATGGCCTGCTGATTGTCTTCCACGCCTCGCCCGACGATGAGGTCAGGATCCTTTTCGTCGCGCGTCACCGTCCACGGGTCGGTATGCCACAGGCTCTCCTCGCCTGCGGGCACCACATCCATGTGGCCCAATATCCACAATGTGCGCGCAGTACGCCCCGGAATCCTCACGATGAGATTGGGCCTTCTGCCGGAAGATACACGGCTGTCGGCGGCGTCCACATGTTCTATTTCGTCGATACCGAAGGAACGAAGCCACGTTTCAAGGTAATCGGCCTTGCGCTGCTCCCCATCTCCTCCGTTGCCGGGGCCGAGAGCCCGCGCTGCCGTCAGGGTGCTTTGCAGTTCAAACACGCGCCCGGCACAGCCGGAAAGCGCCTCAAGTATCTCATTTTTCTGTTCCAGAGACATATCAGCTCCATTAAATGCCTAACACCGGGCATCGCCTGGCAATGCCCGGTGGGAAGGCCGGAAGAAAATGCGGAAGGCTCCGCGAAGATGCCGGGGCACCCCGCCGCATGGCCCGCATCAGGCCCGAAGGCCCGGAAAAAACGGTACGGCCTAGCGACCCTTGGCGGCGCGCTTGGAAGCCTTCAGAGGGTTGACCTTGGCCTTGGCGGTGCTTTCCATCTTGACGTGGGTGGCGAAGTTGCACTTGCCGGAGACCCACTTCTTGGCGGGCATGGGGTAGCTGGAGCAGAACTGCTGGCCTTCGAATTCGCAGACGCGATCGCAGCCGGTGCAGTTTTCAACGACGGGCTGAACAGGAATGCCGTTCACTTCAACACCGGCTTCGGTCTTGACGGCGTTCTGAAGAACTTTGCTCATAGGAATCCTCCAAGTAATTCCCCGCATGGCGGGGCTGGTTAGCGCTACAGGAACTCGAATAATTGTCCTGTAATCGCCTTTCTGTCAAGCCCCAATTGCAAGGGGCGCAAAAAACCGGGAAAACTGGACATGGCCCGGGCATCCATAGTATGTTGCCCCTTGCAAGAAGGAGTATCCCCATGCCCCGTTTCCGCACCCTGAAAACCGCCCTCCGCGCGTGGTTCCGCAATGATTCCTGGTCGGAGGATCAGCCGCTCCCTCCGGAATGTGAAGAGGCCGCTCCCCTTTCCCTGGCCAACGCCCTTTTCGCCTGCCTGACGGAGGGGGGCAGCACGGCCGAGCGCGCTGCCTTCGCCATGGGGGTCGTCATGGCCCGCGTGTATGAAACTTCCCCGGAAGACGCGAAGAACATCGTGCGCCGCTTCATGTGGCACATGAACGAGGAATCGGGCAACATAGGTTGGGGCATTCCCGAGGCCTTCGGCGAAACGCTGGCCCGGGTACCTCCCCTGGCCGATACCTTCCGCCGCGTGCTGCTCCATTATATCTACGACGCGCCGGAAGAAAAGAGCACGGGCTTCTGCGACCATGCGCCCCTGCGCATTTCCTGCTACCATGCCATAGCGCGTCTTCTGGAGGCGAGGCCGGATTTCGTGGCCGAGGCCATGCCCCTCCTGCGCCTTTCCGCACAGAACGAAACGGATGAGCCCTGCCGCGACGCGGCCCGCGCCCTGGTGCGGAAGTACATGCTCACCGCCTTGTAATCCCGCCGACGGGAACGGAGAAAAGCGCCGTGCGACAGCGTATTCTCCCCTTCTTCCGGGCCTTCCCCTGCGCGGCCGCAAAACTTTTCCCGGGTCCGCGCCCCGGGCGCAGGGCCGTGCCTGAAAAAGAAGGCCTCTCCTGCATGAAACAGCACGGCGGGACGGAGCCGGCATATCCCGGCGTGAGGGAAGGACTTTGAGCCCGCTATCCGAAGCACAAAAAAAGAGCTTCCCGCATGGCCGGAAGCTCTTTTTTTTGTGCTTTGCAAGAAGACTTACAGAATAAGGCCGGAGCCGCCCTGCGAAGGGTTGGGGTTCAGGCCGCCGGAAGACAGGGAAAGCTTGGAACAGGCTTCCAGGTACTTATCCTGCACTTCCTGCGGGGTATGGGAATACTCGAAAAGGAAATGCTTGGCCTCGATGCGGCCGTTGAATTCCTGATCGAAGGGATAGCCGTAGGGGAGCATCATGAGCTGGACGCCCTGCTGAGTGGGCACGGTCTGCATGATGGCGACGTCGGTCAGGGCGTTGGCTTCGGCGTCGAATTTGCCGATGATGAGCTCACCGGTCACGATTTTTACAAGACGAATATCATAGGCCATAGCAGGACTCCTTGAATGTTGTGGTAGATAAGTAGGAAGTACCGGCCTTCTTGTCAAGTCGGACGGGAAGTATTGCCAAGTGTGCCATATGAACCTATTTCTTTCCGGTATGAGGAGTTTTGCCATGCAAAGGACAGCCTTTTCCCCGGACAGCCTGAAACGCCTTGCGGAACTTGAGGTGCGCCTCGGGTACCGCTTCCGCGATATTTCGCTTCTGGCCACGGCCCTGACCCACAGTTCCTGGGCCAACGAACACAACACCTTGCACAACGAGCGGCTGGAGTTTCTGGGCGACGCAGTACTGGAGGTCAATGTTTCCCATGAAATCTACAGGCGCTTTCCTCAGGAAAGGGAAGGCGGTATGACGCGCCTGCGCTCCCGCCTGGTGAGCGAGGGCAAGCTCGCCGAGCTGGCCAGAGGGCTGGGCCTCGGCGAGATGCTGTTCATGGGGCGCGGGGAAGAGGCCCAGGGCGGAAGGGAACGCCCCGCCCTTATCGCCGACGCCATGGAAGCCGTGCTCGGCGCCGTGTATCTGGACGGCGGGCACGAGGAGGCCTCGGCTCTCATCCACCGCCTCTACGCAGGCAAATGGCCCGACCCGGAAAGCGACAGAAAAAGCAAGGATTATAAGACCCGTCTGCAGGAAGCCACCCAGGCCCGGCTCCATTCCCTGCCCGTGTATCTGCCCCTCTCCAGCACGGGGCCGGAGCACGCCAAGACCTTCCGCGTGCAGCTGGAACTTTCCGACGGCCGATGCTTCGTTGCGGAAGGCGGGAGCCTGAAGCGCGCTGAACAGGAGGCCGCGCGTCTGGCGTTGGCGGCCCTCGGCATCACGGAATAAACCCGGCGCGAAAAACGCCTTTCATGCCCCCGGCAACAGGGGCTTTTTTCCCTCGCGGCACAAGGCGACGTGGGCGCGGCATCTTCACCATGGAATGGAGATGCCGCATAACTTTCCGCGCCCTTCAGCGGCAAAGAAGACCTCGCCCCTCTTTTCCGGACGGAGCCATGCCTTCTGTCCGACAAACGAAATGAACTGCGCCCTTGCCTTTTTCCGGCTTTTCTTTTAGAGTGAGTCCGTTCGATTCCCTCAGGGTGTCTTGTATGGATACAAGGTCGACCTTGGCTATTGGTCTTGATATCGGCTCCACCACGGTGAAGCTTGTTGTCCTCGACTCTTCTACCCGCGTGCTCTATGCGCGCTACCAGCGTCATCTTTCCGATGTTCGCTCCACTGTAGCCCAGCTCTTCCGTGAGGCGCTTGCCGACGGCGGACTCTTCGGGCATACCTTCACTCTGGCCGCTACCGGTTCCGGCGCCATTTCCCTTACCGAAGAACTGGGCATCCCCTTTGTCCAGGAAGTCATCGCCTCGGCGGAGAGCATCCGCCGCCGCATCCCCGATGTCGATGTAACCATCGAACTCGGCGGGGAAGACGCGAAGATCACCTTCTTCACCGGCGGCGTGGAACAGCGCATGAATGAAACCTGCGCCGGGGGAACAGGCGCCTTCATCGACCAGATGGCGGCCTTCCTCAACACCGACGCCGCAGGCCTCAACGAACTGGCTGCGAGAAGCCGCACCATTTATCCCATCGCATCGCGCTGCGGGGTATTTGCCAAAACCGACATTCTCCCTCTTCTTAATGAAGGATGCGCACGGGAAGACATTGCCGCCTCCATTTTCCAAGCCGTGGTGGAACAGGCCGTCAGCGGCCTTGCCTGCGGCCGTGCCATAGAAGGCAAGGTGGCCTTTCTCGGAGGCCCCCTCGCCTTCCTCGGCAGCCTGCGGCAGCGCTTTGTGGAAACGCTGGCCCTTTCGGAAGAAAACGCCGTCTTCCCACCTTATGCGGAATACTTCGTGGCCATGGGCACGGCCATGCATTCCGTTTTTCAGCACGAGCTTCCCGGCGACGAGCAGCAGGTTGGAGAGCGTGTATGGACAGCCGAAGAGCTGTCGGCTCTTGCTGAAAAACTGATCTCGGGTTCCCACGTCTCGGATGAAGTTTCCCTGCCTCCTCTTTTCACCGACGAAGAGGAGCTTCGCGCCTTCCGCGAAAGACACGGCAAGCATGTGGCTGAAAGCGCTTCATTTTCCGACCTGCAAGGCAGCGAAGAGCATCCCGCTTCCGTCTATCTCGGTATCGACGCGGGTTCCACTACCATCAAATCCGTGCTGACCGACGAAAAGGGCCGCATCCTCTACCATACCTACGCGCCGAGTGAGGGACGTCCGCTTGAAGCCTCAGTGCAGATACTCAAGGATATCTACGCCATGCTGCCCGCCCATGCGCGCATTGCCTCGGCGGGTGTCACGGGTTACGGCGGCGGGCTCATCCGTGCGGGGCTTCACGCCGATGTGGACGAAGTGGAGACGCTGGCCCACTGCAAAGCCGCGCAGTTCTTCCTGCCAAACGTCACCTTCGTGCTCGACATAGGCGGACAGGATATCAAGTGCCTCCATGTGAAGGACGGCATGGTGGACCGCATACAGCTCAATGAAGCCTGCTCGGCAGGCTGCGGCTCCTTCATCGAGACCTTCGCCAAGTCCCTGGGCATGGATCTGCCCTCTTTTGTGGATGAGGCTCTGCACGCTGAAAAGCCCGTGGATCTCGGCACGCGCTGTACCGTGTTCATGAATTCGCGCGTCAAGCAGGCGCAGAAGGAAGGCCGCTCCGTGGGCGATATCGCCGCCGGCCTTTCCTACTCCGTGATAAAGAACGCCCTCTACAAGGTCATCAAGATATCCAGCCCCGAAGAACTCGGCGAGCACGTCATCGCCCAGGGCGGTTCGTTCAAAAACGACGCGCTCCTGCGCGCCCTGGAGCTCAGCCTCGGGCGGGAAGTGCTGCGCCTCGACATTGCCGGGCTCATGGGAGCCTTCGGCGCGGCCCTTATCGCCAAGGAAAACGAATCTCCGGCCGGTTCCCCCCTGCTCTCCCGCGAGGAACTCGCCTCTTTCCATGCGGAACGGAACGTGACGCGGTGCAAGGGCTGCTCCAACCACTGCCTGCTTACCATGAACCGCTTCTCCGACGGTTCGCGCTTCGTTTCCGGCAACCGCTGCGAACGCGGTGCGGGCAAGAGCGCCTCGGACGAAAGCCTGCCCAACCTCTTTGATTACAAATACAAAAGGCTGTTCGGCCACTATACGCCCCTTACGCCCGATAAGGCCCCGCGCGGAACCATAGGTATCCCCCGCGTACTGAACATGTATGAAGACTACCCCATGTGGTTCACGCTGTTCACGAAGCTGGGCTTCCGCGTAGTACTTTCCTCCGACTCTTCCAAAAAAATGTTCGCCAAAGGTATGGCCACCATACCTTCGCAGACGGTATGCTATCCGGCAAAGCTCAGTCACGGCCATATCATGGATCTTATCCAGAAGGGCGTGCACCGCATTTTCTACCCCTGCATCGCCTTTGAACGGAAGGAATTCTTCACTCAGGACAACCACTACAACTGCCCCGTGGTGGGCGGCTATCCGGAACTTCTGAAAAACAATGTGGAAAAGCTTCGGGAACAGGGAGTGGAACTCATCTGCCCCTTCCTTCCCGTGGAGCTGGACGGACTCATCAACATGCTGCTCCAGCTCGACCTTTTCCGCAACATCCCGAGAGCCGAACTTCAGGAAGCGCTGGAAGAAGCCTTCCGGGAAAAGAAGAAGTTCAAGGATGACTTGAGGGAAAAGGGCCGGGAAGTGCTGGACTTTCTCAAAGAGACCGGCAAAATGGGCATCATTCTTGCCGGCCATCCCTATCATGTGGACCCGGAAGTCCATCACGGTATTCCCGACCTCATCACCGCCTCCAGCCTCGCCGTGCTCACGGAAGATTCCGTGGCGCATCTCATGCCCGATCCCGGCAGGCTGCGCGTGGTGGATCAGTGGACCTTCCACGCAAGGCTGTACCGGGCGGCGGCCTATGCCGCGCAGTCGGATCAGGTCTCCCTCGTGCAGCTCGTTTCCTTCGGCTGCGGGCTCGACGCCGTGACGGCCGACCAGGTGGAGGAAATACTCGCCGGTTCCGGCAGGCTCTACACGCAGATCAAAATCGACGAGGGGGCAAATCTCGGCGCGGCTCGCATCCGCGTGCGCTCCCTGCTTGCCACCATGAAGGAGCGCAGGCATCATCACGCCCGGACGGCCCTTCCGGACTTCGCCACCCTTCTGCCCATGGCCCCGGTGGAGGAGGACGACGACTGGCTTCCCCCGGACTTCACGGAAGAAATGCGGGAAACCCACACCATACTCATCCCGCAAATGTCGCCCATCCACTTCCAATTCCTGCCCTCCATGCTGCACGCCTGCGGCTACAAGGCGGAACTGCTGGAGTCCGTTTCCCGGGAAGCCGTGGAGGAAGGCCTGCGCCATGTGAACAACGACGCCTGCTACCCGGCTATCACCGTGATCGGCCAGCTGCTTCATGCCATACAAAGCGGCAGGTACGACAGACACCGCATCGCGCTCATTCTTTCCCAGACGGGCGGCGGCTGTCGCGCCACCAACTACATAGGCTTCCTCTACAAGGCCCTCAAAGAATGCGGGCTGACCGATATTCCCGTGATTTCCTTCAACCTGTCGGGGCTCGGGCGTAACCCCGGCTTCCGCGTCACAGGGCGCATGCTTCTGCGCGGTGTGCAGGCGCTTCTGTGCGGCGACACGCTCATGCGTCTTCTGTACCGCACAAGGCCCTACGAATGCAGGAAAGGCAGCGCCGAAGAGCTGGCCTCACGCTGGGCGGACATTCTCGACAAGGATATCCGCGACGGCGCCCTGCGCAGCACCTACCGCCACCTCGGCGAGCTTGTGCGCGAATTCGACGCGCTTCCTCTTAAGGACGAGCCCCGCAGGCCCAGAGTCGGACTTGTGGGCGAAATCCTTTTGAAGTATCATCCCGACGCCAACAACAACGCGGTCAAGGTCGTGGAAGCTGAAGGCGGCGAAGCCGTCATGCCTGACTTCACCGATTTTATTCTGTACGGATTGTACGATGAAGTGTATCGTTGGCAGCACCACAACGGCAGCATGGGCCGCGCTACGATAAGCAACCTGCTTTTGCGCGCCCTCCTGACATTGCGGTTGCCGCTCAGGTTCGTGCTTGCAAGAAGCCGGAGATTCTCTCCCCCCCTTCCCTTCCGCAAATTGCGCGAACAGGTGAACGGTGTAGTTTCCCTCGGTCAGCAGACCGGCGAAGGCTGGCTGCTTACCGCAGAAATGATGGAGCTTCTGCACGGGCGCATACGCAACATCCTCTGCATGCAACCTTTCGGCTGCCTGCCCAACCACATCACGGGTAAGGGTGTCATCAAGGAACTCAAACGCCGCTTCCCCGAAGCCAACATCGCCGCCGTGGACTACGACCCCGGCGCGAGCGAAGTGAACCAGATAAACCGGATAAAACTCATGATGGCCGTGGCCAGGCAGAAATGCGCCGGAGGTCAGCCGTCAACATAGGATATCATGATATCAAGCTCTCTGCCTGAACTTCTGGCTCCCGCCGGCGACATGTCCTGCTTTCTCGCAGCCATGGCCGCCGGTGCGGACGCCACCTATCTCGGCCTCAAGAACTTCTCCGCCCGCGCGGGCGCGGAAAACTTCAGCACCACCGAGCTCGCGCGCATGGTGGATCTGGCCAACCAGAACGGCCGCAGAATCTATGTGGCCTTCAATTCCCTCATCAAGGGAAGCGACATACTCTCCGCAGGCAGGCTCATCAAGCGCCTCCAGCGCGATGCGCAGCCCCACGGCCTCATCATCCAGGACATAGGTCTCATCGAGGTGGCCCGGCAGGCCGGTTTTGAAGGCGAGCTGCACCTCTCCACCCTGTCCAATATTTCCCACCCCCGCGACCTTGAAGCCGTGCAGAAGCTCGGCGTACAGCGCGTGGTGCTGCCGCGGGAGCTTTCCATCGACGAAATACGGCAGATGGACGAGGAAGCCCCGGAGAACATGGATTTTGAAATGTTCATCCACGGGGCGCTCTGCTGGTGTGTTTCCGGCCGGTGCTACTGGTCGAGCTATCTCGGCGGCAAAAGCGGCCTGCGGGGCCGATGCGTCCAGCCCTGCCGCCGCATCTACAAGCAGAAAGGGCGCGAAGGCCGCTTCTTCTCCTGTCAGGACCTTTCCCTTGATGTGCTGGTCAAGACTCTGGCGGACATTCCCCATGTCCGCAGCCTCAAGATAGAAGGCCGCAAGAAGGGCCCCCACTATGTCTACCATGTAGTGGCGGCCTACCGTATGCTGCTCGACGCCACAGGCACTCCCGACTGGCCCCATGCCAAGAAGGACGCCGAAGCCCTTCTGGACATGGCCCTGGGCCGCCCCGTCACCCGTGCGCGCTTCCTCCCGCAGAAGGACGTCCGCATCTCCACACCCGACGAGCCCACGAGCTCCGGCATGCTGGTGGGCAAGATCCAGTTTGAAAAGAAAAACGGCGTGCCGTCCCTGCCCTTCATCAAGCCCCGTCTGGAACTTCTGCCCAAGGATCTTCTGCGCATAGGCTATGAGGACGAACCCTGGCACGACACCATCCCCGTGACGCGGCGCACGCCCAAGGCCGGTTCCTGCACTCTGCGCCTCTCCCGCCACAAAATGCCGAAAGCAGGGGTGCCCGTCTTCCTCATTGACCGCAGGGAGCCGGAGCTTGTGCATATTCTTCAGGAATGGGAAAAGAAGCTGGAAGCCTGCCGCAAGGTGGAAAGCCCCCTTGTGGAATGGACTCCGCACCTTCCCCGCCCGGTACGCACCCGCCGTCAGCAGGACTATCTGGTACGCTCCAGCCTTCCTCAGGGCCGAGAGACGCGCTCCTCCCGCTCCGTGATGACGGCGCTGTGGATGTCCGCCAACACGCTGCGCGCCGTATCCCGCACCGTCATGCCGCGCATTTCCTGGTGGCTGCCCCCGGTGATCTGGCCGGATGAAAGCGAGCTGTGGCAGCGCCTCATCGCCGAAGCCCTGAGGGACGGAGCCACGCATTTCGTGTGCAACGCGCCCTGGCAGGCCGGACTTTTCCCTACGGAAAATGAAAAGCGCCGCCCGCATCTCACGGCCGGGCCTTTCTGCAACATCTCCAACCCGGCGGCCGTGGCCGTGCTTGCGGGCATGGGCTTCGAGGCGGCATTTGCCAGCCCCGAGCTTTCCGGCGAAGACTATCTCGCCCTTCCTCGACAGTGCTGCCTGCCTATGGGCATGGTGCTTTCCGGCTACTGGCCCGTGGGCATATCGCGCCACGGAATGAACCAGGTCAGGGCCAACGAAGCCTTCTTCAGCCCCAAGGGAGAAGCCTTCTGGGCGCGTAACTACGGGCATAACCTCTGGATGTACCCGGCATGGCCCATGGATCTTTCCGCCCACAGGCAGGAGCTGGAAGGCGCAGGCTATGCCTTCTTCGCCCGCCTGGAGGAAAACCTGCCGCCGAACCTGCCGCCTCTGCGCCGTACCAGCGAATTCAACTGGAACGGCTCGCTCCTGTAGCATTTTCTGGGCCGTGCCGGACAACCGGCACGGCTTTTGCCGTATCCCCGGCAAAAAGGCGGCAAGGCCCGCAGGCGTGCAGAGACTCAGGGAAGGCCCTGCGCGGGAAAAACGCCCTCCCGGAAAAAGTTCACGCTGATACGGGAGCCTTGCTCCCTCGAACATAATGGCGCAGGCGGCCTTCCGCTTCGCGCACCGAGCATTGTCATGTCTTATTCCCCACTGGCGAACGGCTCTCCTCTCACGGGGCCGATCCTCTTTCTCGATAACGGAAGCCGCCGCACGGCAGTTCTTCTGGCCCTGCCCGGCGCGGAACCTTCCGCCTGGCCCAAAACGCTCCTTCCCGCGGAAAAGCCCGTGGAAGGAGCACTGGAATTTCTGAAAATCTCGCGCCTGCCCATGCCGGTGCTTACCCTGGTGTGCACCATGAACACCCCTTCGGCAAGGGCTGGAGCCCGAGCGGAGCGCATGGAGCGTTGGCGGGAGGAGCTTCGCCGTACCGGAGGAAGCTTGGAGCTTTTCCTGCGGGAAAATATGCCCGGATGGGAAGTTTCCCCCCTCATGGCCGAAGCAAAAAAGGCCTTCGGACATACGCTCGGCGCGGACAGCGGCGCGGCCGCCGCACTCTTTGCCCTGAGCCTTGAAAAACTGCGTGAGCGCTCCTGGCAGGAAGGCGTTACCGTGCTCTGGGCAGGGGAAAGGCATATTCAGGCCTTCATGATCTATCAGGAAAAGCTGCTCGGCCTGTATGAGCAGCATACGGGCATAAGCCGCGAGGCGCTCCTTGCCGATCTGCACGAGCTTCGCCTGAACTGGCTGCCCGAGGAAAAGGTACGCGCAGAAGGCGGGCACGGCTGCATCTGCGGCGATTTTCCCGCCGAAGCGGAGGGCTTCCGCCCTACATGGATACTGGGGCCTCAAAGTCTCTCCCTCCAGGGGGCGGGCAGACTCTTCGTCCCCGAAGAAGAGGGCTTCGAGCGCTGCTTAGGCCTCTGCTTCGGTCTGTCCCGGAGGCAGGGCGCATGAGCGCATTCTTCGCCTCCGTCTTCCTTCTGGCCCTCGGCGTCTGCGTTCTGCTCAACCTCGTCACCCTGCCCGGAAACTGGGCCATGGCTGCGCTTGTCCTCGCGTGGGCGCTGCTCGTGCCGCAAAGCGGGCTGGACACCCTGTTTTTCGTGCTGTTCATCGGCCTTGCCGTGGCCGGAGAAGCCGTGGAATTCGGAGCACAGCTCTGGGGCGCAAAAAAATACGGCTCCTCCAAAGTCTCCACCATCGCGGGCATACTCGGAACCATCGCAGGAGCAATCCTGGGCGCGCCCTTCCTCTTCGGCCTGGGGGCGGTATTCGGCGCGCTTCTCGGAGCCTGGGCGGGCTGTCTTCTGGCCGAGCTCCTCCTTCGCCGCCAGCCCTGGCCCCTGGCCCTGCGGGCCGCGCAGGGCGCGTTCGTAGGCAGGTTCCTCGGCATGGTCATCAAATTCGGCCTCGGCATGGCCATGCTGGCACTCACGGCTTCCCGCATCTGGCCGGAAAGCCTGTAAGCGAGCGCAGGAAAAGGGCCGCCCCAGAAAACCTTCAGGCCTCGCCGTCCCTCCCGCAGGAGCATATTCCATCAATCCACCATCAAAGGAGCGGGCTTTCGCCCGAAACCGCCATGAAATCATCTTCCGACATAGCCGCCATGATGCAGAAACTGCGCCTTGTACTGGTGCGCACCAATTTCCCGGAAAACATCGGTATGGCCGCCCGAGCTTCCGCCAATTTCGGCCACGCCCCCCTCTACCTTGCCGAGCCGCGCCGATGGGACTACGAAAAGGCCCTGCCCACGGCCACCAGCCAGGGGCGCCCGCTGCTTGATAGCGTAACCGTCACCTCTTCCGTCCATGACGCCGTAGCCCCCTGCACGCTGGTTATCGGCACCACGGCCCGCACCGGGGGGGCGCGCCAGCAGCTCATCATGCCGCGCCAGGCCGCCGCGGAAATCGCGGAACGCCTCGCCCTGGGAGAAGAGGTCGCCATCATGTTCGGCCCCGAAGACCGAGGGCTCAGCAACGAAGACCTGGAGCACTGCGGCAGGCTCGTGACTATACCCACGGCGCCCGACGCTTCTTCCCTGAACCTTGCGCAGGCCGTGCTGCTCATGATCTATGAATGTTATCTCGCCCTTCCCGACACCGCCAGAATAGACAGCCACCCCAGTCTCTCCCGTCGCGTCACCAGCGAGGAACGGGAATTCTTCTTCCATGCCTTCAAGAACATGCTTATGGACATAGGCACCATTCCCAGAGACAACCCCGAACATTTCTTCCTGCCTCTGGCCAGATTTTTCGACAGGGCTGATCTTCGCCGCCATGAAATGGATATTTTCCTGGGCATCTGCCGTCAGATGGCGCACCTTGCTCACAAAGATCCGGCCGAGAGGCCGTAGTTCTCCCACTCAAAAACGCGCTTCTTCCCCAAGGCCGCCGCAAGCGTCCTGCATGGAAAAGCTCCTGCAAGTTTTTGAAAGAAAACACTTGCCCGTACCTTCCTTGACAGGAAATTTTTTCTCCTCGTATAGATGATAGAGTCCTCCCTGTAAAAATCCGCCAGGAGTGCCCATGCCCGCTCGAATCCTTCTCTGTCTCGTCTGCGCCGTGCTGCTTTTTGCCTGTACCGGTGAAAATAAGGAAGCCCGGAAACCGGCGCAGCGCTCGGCCCTGGTTACTCTGGCCGTGTCCGAAACCAAAGACGTGCCCTACATGATAGAGGCCGTGGGCACGGTGGAACCTTCCGCAACAGTGAACATCGTTTCGCGCACGGGCGGAGAACTTCAGCAGGTGCTTATTAAAGACGGCGAACATGTGCAAAAGGGACAACTTCTTTTCGTCATTGAAAAGGAACCCTATGAAATAGCCCTCCATCAGGCCAAGGCAAGGCTGGAGAGCGACAGAGCAAAGCTCGCCAAGGCTCAGGACGACTATGCCCGGGCGCTGAAAATGAAAAAGGGCGGCTTTTCCAGCGCGGCGGAAACCGACGCCACCCGCGTGACCATGGTCAGCGCCCAGGCCGACGTGCGGGAAGATGAAGCCGCCCTGGAAAAGGCCGAGCTCGACCTTTCCTACTGCGAAATACGCGCCCCCATGGACGGCCGCGCCGGCGATATCAAGGTGGACAGAGGCAACGTGCTCACCGCGCAGACGCTGCTTGTGGTGCTGGACGCCTTCCAGCCTGCGGATATCACCTTCAGCATCCCGGAAAAACACCTTCCTCTGGTGCGGCGCAACGTGCGCGACACCGGGCTTCAGGTAGCTGCCACAAGCAAGGGGGGCGACCCCATCGAGGGCGATGTGATCTTTGTGGGCAATGTGGACGCCGATACCGGCACCGTCCCCCTGAAGGCCCGCTTTGCCAACAGCGACGTGACGCTCTGGCCCGGGGAATTTCTCCGTGTGCGCCTGAAGCTCGACACGAGGAAGAACGCCGTCACCGTGCCGAGCCGCGCCGTGCTTCTCGGTCCGGACGGGCCCTTCGTCTATGTGGTCGGGAATGACAAGACCGCGCGTATACGCCTTGTGACTACGGATGTGGAAAACGACGGCGTCACCGTCATATCGAGCGGCCTTTCCCAAGGCGAATCCGTCGTGCTTGAAGGGCATGTGCGTCTGAAGGACGGCATGCCCATACGCCTGCATGAACCCGCGCTCGTGCAGGCCGCGGGAGAGCGCTTATGAACATGTCGACGCTGTTCATCAAAAGGCCCGTCGCCACCACGCTGCTCATGATGGGTATACTCATTTTCGGCTGGATGAGCTATCTGCGCCTGCCTCTCAGCGAAAACCCCA
>NZ_DYZA01000238.1 GCF_020741395.1 Mailhella massiliensis
GCATCCCTGTGAAAGGTATATTCCGCCATATGCATGTGCTTGAGATAATTCCCGAGATGCTTCGGATGGGCATTGGCGTATGCGTCGATATGGTCTACCTCGCCGCAGATTTGAAAAAGAGGCCTGGGCAGGCTGATGTTGCCCAAAACCTTATTGCGAACCATCATCGTGGCGGAGCTTTCCTTTCTGCTTTTCCCCTCGGGGACATGCTCATCATACATGAGGGCAGCCCTCGCCCCGCCGTTCTGCGTCGCCCCTATACCGAACACGGCGGCCTCGGGCCAGGTCGCCCTGGCTTTGTAGTCGTTGGACGTAGAGCTCAGAACAACCTCATCCAGAGGCAGGCCCCAGTATTTTTCCGGCAGGGACGCCTTGAACAGAAGCATCGCCATATACTCGTCAATATGAGGATACTTATGGCTCAGCAACTGCCTGACACTGTCCAGACGACGTGGGGGAATACCGTTTCGGGGGGAGCCCATCATCCCATGTATGATGCGGGTCGACGTTCTGGAAAGCGCCGCGAGCAGGCCGTCGCGCCTGTCGGCAGAAGAAATTTCTATCATGAGATCAATCCTTGATTATTGCTTCCATACCTGTCGTTATTGAGAGAACGCCGTGATGCTGTCGCCATGTCGGGAAGGCGCCGGAACATGATCAACGTCCTGTCGTCATGCGCGGGAGAAGAAAGCCCGGCATCTTCCCAGGGAAAAGCCACCCGTACCCGGAACTCCCTGAGGAAGTCTCTGTCGAAGCCGGGCGTATAAGGACTCTTTCTTTTGTCCCATCCTGAAGAGAGCATATTCTCAAGGAGCTCCCCGCTCTTTTCATGGATCTCCTGCATGCCGTCCGAGGCTATGACAAGACTTTTCAGGTCGGCAATATCGCCCTGCCTGAAAAGATGCAGTTCCGGAGGCGACGAAAAGACATTGTCGGAAGAAAGCCCGTTGGCAAGATATTCGCCGCTGTACGCTTCGTTCAGATTGAAGAACTCTCCATTAACAGCCACGCATCCGTCGCCGCAGTGCAGCACGAACCAGCGCACGGGGGTGATCACGGCCACCAGTATCGTCGCCATGAAAAATTCCCGCAGGAAATGCTCCTTCAGCTGCGCATCCTTTCCGCAGAGGATGCCAAGTATGCGCCAGATATCCTCCAAGCAGAGCTCCCCGGCCTGCCCGGCGAGTTTCTCCACAGGCATGCCGGCATCCTGCTGCAGAAGTTCCCTGATATGGCGGACCATGAGGGCGGAAAGTATCTGTGCCCCCGTCTCGGCATACGACACCCTGTTCTCTCCCAGGTCGGACGCACTGCTGCAACCGTCGCAAACTACGCCGATCATGGCCGCAGCATCGATATCAAGGCTCATGGCATCCTGATTGTTCTGGTCTTCCGCCGCATGAGGGCCATGCTGTGAACACCCTCCCACGCTGAACGGGATGGATACGCTCCCTTCATGCACCAGACGCACGAAACGCGGCAGGAATTCAGACATGGCTCTTTCCTCCAGAGAGGATATCGACATAGTCAAAACCGAAATTGGCGATGAACTGCCGAAACGCCGGCGGATCGCCCGTAGTCATGGAACGCAGCCTCACAGCGCGGTTCTGCTTCTGCAGTATGCTCCACAACTTTTCCTGGGCATCCACGGAAATGGATGTGTCGGTCAACGGGCTAAACGGATTTCCCGAAGGCCCTGCATCCTGCGGCTGAACCTCGACGATAGTCCTGACCCCTTTTCTCCGCATGGTGTATTCAGGATGCCGGGGATCCGTCTTGGGAAGCCTGTACAGCAGGCTGTCCCGCGCTCCGCGCACCAGCACATCCGCCAGATAGGCATAAAGGACGGGATCCGTACGGCGCAGCTCCTGAAAGCGCTCCACTTTCAGCTTGTTGGCAGGCTTGTCCAGCAACCTTGCGCCTGTCGTTTCAGAAAAGTTCCCATCCTCCACATAGCCGAGCAGGCAATGACGATTTTTCCGTCGCTCTGCGGCATCACAGGGAGGCGCGGTGCGGAACTCAAAGGGGTCGCCGCCGGTGAGCATCTCACAGGCAATGACCGCCAGGGCATAATAGTCGCTGCCTTCCGTGTACTTGTAGCAGCCGTTGCCGTCCAGGCCACGTTCTTCCACAAGAGGATCCAGATAGCGCCCTTCAGCCCCGGTCACGGCACAGCCGTACTGCCCTATCTGAACGGAATCCATATCTATGAACGCGGGATTTTTCGTAGAAAAATCATACAGGATGTTGGAGGGGTTGAGATCCCCTATCACTATGCGCGCCCTGTGCAGCCTGTCCAGGGCCGTATATAACTTGTACACCAGGTCAACGGCTTCCTGCCAGGTCAGACTTTGGCCGTTTTTTTCCCTGAAGCCGCTGCCGGACCAGAAAAGATAATCAAGCTGGGCACATTTGCCTATGTCGCTCATGGAAAAACCGACGATATCATCCTGAGCGTCGATATTCACGGCTACCTTTTCAGGAAAGGCAAACTGCGCCATGTCAAACCGGGCTTTGAATGTTTCGTAGCGGCTGCAAAGATCGAGAACCTTTTCCTGACGAAAGCGGGTGATCTCGCCATAGACCTTCAAAAGATGCCTCGAACCCAAGTCATAGACAATCCCCTCCCCTCCCTCACCTCGCTTGGGCAGCTCGGCAAGATCCGTGGGAGGAAGCCAGTTCTGAATTTTTATCCTCATATCTTTCTGCTCCTCATCTCTGCGACCGGGCCACGGCGCTCTGTGAAGCCATGATGAACTTGCTGCGAATCTCTTTACCGTTGTCCTGACGACATTCGAGCTTTTCGCTGAAGCCGAGTTCTTCACGGATCTTTTCGAGCTGCTCGGAACTGAAGTTTCTGTTCAAC
>NZ_DYZA01000239.1 GCF_020741395.1 Mailhella massiliensis
TGAAACGCTCTATGCAACAAAAAATATTCAAGCCTTTTCCTCATACTCCGTCCGCGCCCTCCATGCAAGGGGCACGGAAGGCTCATTGCAATGTCATGGGAAATCGGCTAACGTCCACAAATTACCCCTGAGGTTAAGGTATCCGTATGAATGAAATCTGCGCACCTGTGCTCGCCCTTGTGAACCGCCTCGGCGAAATGGCGCTGTTCCTGTTTGAAGGATTCAGGCAGGCCCTGTATTCCCGTCGCCTGTTCGGTAAAATAGTCCGGCAGGTCTATGTCATAGGCGCGAAATCCATGTTCGTCATCCTGCTCATCGGCCTCTTTACCGGGCTGGTGCTGGGGCTTCAGGCTTTCTACGCCATGTCCATGTTCGGCGCGCAGGGCATGCTCGGCTCCCTGCTTGCGCTTACGCTCATCCGCGAAATGGCCCCCGTGCTCACCGCCGTCATGATCACGGCGCGCGCCGGTTCCGCCATGACGGCGGAAATAGGCGTCATGCGCATTTCCGATCAGGTGGACGCCCTGGAAGTCATGGATATCAACCCCACAGGCTATATGGTCACGCCGCGCCTTCTGGCCTCCCTCGTCACCTTCCCCCTGCTCACGGCCATTTTCACGGTGGTGGGCATCTTCGGCGGTTACCTTTCCGCCTGCGTGCTTCTGGGGCTCAACGAGGGGCGCTACTTCTCGGGCATAGAATCCAGCGTCACGCTGCATGACGTGAACGGCTGCTTCCTCAAGGCGGCGGTATTCGCCGTCATCGTCATCACCGTGTGCTGCTTCCAGGGCTACAACGCCCACAGAAGAAGCGACGGCAAGGGGGCCGAGGCCGTGGGCAATGCCACCACCTCCGCCGTGGTCATGAGCTGTGTGCTCATTCTCATGGCCGACTATGTCCTCACCTCTTTCCTTCTTTAGAGGCGCGCATGAATCAGCAGGCCTGGGATATCAGCATAGAACATCTGGACGGCGGTTATGAGGGCCGTCTCGTCCTTCAGGATTTTTCCGCCACCCTGCCCGCCGGGACCGTGACTACCATACTCGGGGAATCCGGCTGCGGCAAAACCACGCTCCTGCGCCTTCTTCTGGGGCTGAACCGCCCCGTTTCCGGGCGCATACTCATCGGCGGGCGTGATATCTGCCGTATGACGGAGCGGCAGTTCCGCAAGATGCGCCGCCGCTTCGGAGTACTCTTTCAGGACGGTGCGCTCATAAGCTCCCTCACCCTTGCGGAAAACGTGGCCCTGCCCCTGGTGGAGCACACCACGCTTCCCCGGAAGGTGCTGCGGGAGGCAGCCCTGCGCACCCTCGAGCTGGTGGGCCTTGCGGATTTTGCCGATTATTATCCCGGGGAACTTTCAGGCGGCATGAGAAAGCGTGCGGGCCTTGCCCGTGCCATAGTCACGGAGCCTCCCGTGCTTTTCTGCGACGAACCCACCTCCGGGCTCGACCCCATCACCGCCGCACAGATGGATCAGCTTCTCCTGGACATGAAGGCCTGCTACCCCTCCATGACTACCGTGGTCGTCACCCACGATCTCGGCAGCGTGGAGCACATCGCCGAACATGTGCTGGTACTCCAGGGCGGAAAAACGGCCTTTGCAGGCACAAAGGAAGAACTGAAGGCGTCGCAGGATGCATACCTGCGCCGCTTCCTTGACCGTAAATTTGAAGAATCCCGCCGTATGGCGGCCCCGCCGCTGGATGCTTCCGTGCGCCGGGCCCTTGCCGAATGGCTGGACGATTGAAGAGGAAGCTATGTCTGCTGCAAAAAACACCGTCATAGGCGTGTTCGTGGTCATCGGCCTTGTCTGCGTGACCTATCTCACCATCAAGCTGGGCCGCATGGAAGTGCTCGGAGACAACGGCTACACCGTCACCGCCCGTTTCTCCTCCGTAGCAGGGCTGCGCACGGGTGCGAGCGTGGAAATCGCGGGCGTGTCCATAGGACGCGTGTCGGCCATACGGCTGGACACGAAGGACTACACCGCCCATGTGGACCTTCGCATCAACGAAGGCGTGCCCCTTTCCGAAGACGTCATGGCTTCGGTGAAGACAAGCGGCCTCATCGGCGACAAGTATATTTCCATCACTCCCGGCGGGTCGGAAGAACTGCTCGCCCCGGGCAGCCTCATCACCGATACGGAACCCGCTCTGGATCTTGAAGCCCTTATCGGAAAAGTCGTTTTCGGAGGCGTATAACCCATGAAAATCAAAATATTTCTTCTTTCCTTCATCGTTTTTGCCCTCGCCGCCGTGCCCGCCTTCGCCGCACCCATGACGGCCCGGCAGACGGCGGAAGCCGGGGCCGAGCGCATCCTCGCCCTTCTGAGCGACCCTGCTTTCAAAACCCCCGAGGGCAAGCCCGCCATACGGGCAAAAGTCGAAGAGGAACTTCTCCGGCTTTTCGATTTTGAGGAGTTCTCCACCCGCACCGTGGGCCCTACCTGGCGGCAGTTCACGCCTGAGCAGAAACAGGAGTTCAAAACTGCCTTTACCGACCTTCTGCGCAACACCTATATCGACACGCTGGACGAGTACAACGGCCAGCAGGTGCGCTTCACCGGCGAGGTGAGCGGCGGGAACGGCAAGCGCGTGGAAGTGCAGATGGAATTTCTGGCAGACCAGAAAGTTTATCCCGTGGCCTTCCGCATGCTGGAGAAAAACAACCGCTGGGTAGTGTACGACGTGCTCATCGAAGGCATCAGTATGATCAAGAACTACCGCGACCAGTTCCGTGACATTCTCACCAAGAACAATCCTCAGGAACTCATCGACCGCGTGAAAGCCAAGGCCGAGGAACAGAAAAACAAGATAAAGGAAGAAAAGTGATGCAACGCCTGCTTTTTGCCGCACTCCTGGCCCTGGCGCTCGCCCTGGGCACGGCCTGTTCCGCGAAACACGACGTCTCCCCTTCCGCGGAAACGGAAATATCCGCTCCTGCCGAAGCTTCCGGCAACGCCTCCGGTGAAGAAGACTACGGCGGCCTGGACGACTACGACGATTTCAGCGAAGAGGACGCCGCCCTTCAGCACGACCCGCTGGAAGGCTGGAACCGCTTCTGGTTCCATGTGAACGACTGGTTCCTCCAGTACATCGTGAAGCCCCTGCACAAAGGCTACGCCTTCATCGTGCCGGAGGCAATCCGCTCCGGCATCAGCAATTTCGCCCATAACGTAGCCTTCCCCGTGCGCATGGCCAACAGCCTGCTTCAAGGCGAATTCGCCCAGGCGGGCGTGGAGTTCGACCGCTCGCTGGTGAACTTCATGGTCAGCCTCGGCTTTGCCGACGTGGCGAGCCAGAGCAAGCCCCTGTACCCCTACCGCCCGGAAACGGAGAATTTCGACTACACGCTCGGCGTGTGGGGCGTTCCCGACGGGCCGTACTTCATCATTCCCTTCCTCGGGCCTTCCACCGTGCGCGGGGCCGTGGGCGAAACGGGCGATATTTTCATGAAGCCGCAGGACTACATACTGGACTGGGAAGTGACGACGGCCAGCAGCGTCTTCTTCGCCTTCAACAACGCCGATTCGCTGTACAAGGCCTACGACCAGATCACCGAATCAGCGCTGGAACCCTATGTGGCCCTCAGGAATGCCTACCTCACCATGAGGAGGAATCAGCAGCTCAACCTGACGCTCTCCTCCACCGTGCAGGACAAGGTTCCCGACGTGGAAGAATAATCGGATGCGGGCGAGGGAAAGATGCCTGTCCCCCGCCCTGCATTTTCCGGCGGCACGCACGCGCCGCACCGCAAGGCATGGCCCGCCGAGCCTTGCACAATGTTTTTTCAGGAGACTCACCGTGCCCAAAGCAGACCGCTACCACAAAACCTTCCCCGTCACCTGGGAGCAGCTTCACCGCGACGCCAAGGCCCTCGCCTGGAGGCTTCTGGAACGCGGCTCTTTCACAAAAATCGTGGCCGTGACCCGTGGCGGACTCATTCCCGCAGGCATTATTGCGCGAGAACTCAACATCCGGCACATCGATACCGCCTGCATCATGCTCTATAACTACCGCGAGGAAGGGGATGCGGAAACCGTGCTCAAAAACGCCGATCCCTCCTTCAACACGCCCGACACTCTCATCATCGACGACCTTGTGGATACCGGCCACACCGCCCAGATACTGCGTGCGGCACTCCCCAAGGCACACTTCGCAGTGCTCTACGCCAAACCCGAGGGCCTCGGACTGGTGGACACCTATGTTACGGAACTCAGCCAGGACACCTGGGTGCTCTTCCCCTGGGATTCGGACATACAATACGCCAGGCCCATCATCGATCTGCAAAAGAAGGAAGAAGCATGAAAAAAGGCCGGGGCACCCCGGCCTTTCCCGTCCCCGGGGCGCGCACGCCCTATCCGTGCCTTCCCCTGAAAAGCGACGACGTTTCCCCCGCGTTTTTCCACCTTTCCGGCTGCAAAAAAATTCCCGGCAATCTCTGCATTGCTGTTCGTTTTTTCCCCTCTCCCCTTTCTTTTCCTCTTCCCTTGCTCCCCCGCTTCGGATACGGCCCCCGCTGCCATGCATACCCGTTTTTCCGGAAGAACATGCAGGGGCCCCCGCGCCGCTTCGAAAAACCTTCTCTTTTTGCGCGGAAACGACAAAAAATATCCCCGGAAAAAGGCGTTTTTCGGGGATAAAAGGCAGGTTATGAAAATATCCGCTACGCCGTGACTACCCGGCCTACTTCTTCGGCCAGCTTCGCCGCGCCGCTTCTGCTGTAGATGTTGTACAGCTCCATGGCGCTTCTCTGGGAAAGCACATAGTTGCGGAAGCTGTTGAAGGGCCTGCCGTCAAGGTCCTTTCCCTTGATGCTGTAGCATTCAGCGGCGATTTTCCTGAGTTCCACGGTCAGCCACTGGGCGGCGGGCACGCTGAGCACCCAGTCGTGGTCGGCAAGGTGGGTGACGAACCCTTCAGGCCTGCGGGGCAGGGGCAGGGTTTTGCCGCCTTTTTCCAGATAGCCGTCCGCCACGGCGTCCTTGCCTGCAATGACGGCGGCAGCCCTGATCCAGTTCACCACAGAAGCTTCCAGCGCAGGGGCGCCGGGGTGGTCGTGGGCGCAGGCCTGGGCCACGCACACCTCGGCGGGAAGCCCCCGCTTCATGGATTCGGCCACGCTCAGAATATGATGCGCGCCGGTCCCGGCAATGGAAGCCTCCGGCAGGCAGGAGGCGTCGTCCTTCCACTGGAACACCCAGGGCTTGTGCACGTCGTGCAGAAGCTGGGAGGCAAGGGCCACGTCCTTGTCCACATCCATGTCGAACACCGCCTTATAGTTCTCGCACAGGGCTCTGGCGCCGGCCACATTGAACGCGACATGCGTGGCGAGTCCTCCGGGGTAGGCATGGTGGCTTCCCCAGCCGCTGCCGGGAGCGGACCAGGAAGGCTGGGGCGCCCTGCCGGGATCCGCACAGGCGGGGAATATGCCTGCGGCCTTCTCATCCAGGAGCTTCGCCTTTCTGAGCTCGGCGACGAGGGCCTTCTCATCGCTTTTCGCCACGGAGGGCGCGGGCTTTTCCAGCATGTCGAGCACTGCCCCGCGAAGGGCCGCATTGCCGATCATGTTCGCGGAATCCTTCATGTAGCTCCATGCCGCCATGACCTTGGCGGAGCTTTCCGCCATGCGCACGGGGCTCATGGCCAAGCACTCTTCAAGGCTTATCGCCTTCACTTTGCCGGGAACGGCCGCGAATGCTTTGGAAGCCATGCCGCCCACGGCAAACATCGCCCCTGCCGCCAGGGTGCCGAACATAAAATCACGTCTGCTGCTGACCATTTTTTCCTCCACTTGCAAAAAAGTTTCACAGAACATGCATTGGAGGTATCCTTCATGCATGAAGATATCATGAATCCAGCATGAATTTTATCTTCTCATATAACATGACATTCATGACGATATCATTTTGCGGCAACAGGAACTTTTCTTTCACGAATATTGCCCTTCTTTTCAGAAACAGGAAAAATCTCCTCCCGGCTTCGTTGTCATGCCTGCCCCTCCCCTCAGCAACACCGCAGCATCAGCTCCGCATCACATTCCGATAACATACTGAAACCTGTATGATTTGCACAAAAGACGGCCGCATATCCGTATTTCAAAAGCCGCCTGTCCAAAAGCCTTGAAAACGAAGGCACTTCAGTTCTGGAAACACATGGGCCGCCTTCATCCTTCTTCCCTCCGTCTTCCTGCGCTTCGGGTTGCGGGAAAAACATCCTGCGGAAGGAATTGACAGTTCCCCTGTTCTGTGCTCCCATGCCTATGTCCGCCGGACAACAGGCTTTTTTCCGGCGCCCCGCCTCCACACCAAAAAGAGCGCACCAGCATGAAAGAGCTTGTCACCATGGACGGCAACACCGCCGCCGCCCATGTGGCCTACGCATGTACGGAAATCGCAGCAATCTACCCCATAACCCCTTCTTCCGGCATGGCCGGGCAAACCGACCTCTGGGCCTCCCGGGGCCGCCTCAACATGTTCGGCCGGCCCGTCACTCTGGTGGAAATGCAGTCCGAAGCCGGCGCCATTGCGGCCGTGCACGGCGCGCTGCAAAGCGGAGCTCTCGCCACATCGTTCACCTCTTCGCAGGGCCTCCCCGTGCTGCACCGCATTGCGGGAGAAAGGCTGCCCTGCGTGCTCCATGTGGCCTCGCGCACCGTGGGAACCCACGCCATGTCCATTTTCGGCGACCATTCCGACGTGATGAACTGCCGCCAGACGGGCTTTGCCATACTCTCTTCAGGCAGCGTGCAGGAAGCCATGGACCTTGCGGGCCTGGCCCATCTCTGCGCCATACGCTCCCGGGTGCCCTTTCTGCATTTTTTCGACGGGTTCCGCACCTCGCACGAGTTGTGCAAAGTGGAGGCGCCGGATCTTCGCGCCTTCGCCGCCCTTGTGGACAAAGAGGCCCTTGCCGACTTCCGCGCCCGGGCCCAGAACCCGGAGCACCCCATGATGCGCGGTACCGTGCAGAACGGCGACATTTTCTTCCAGGCCCGGGAAGCCTCGCGCCGCTTCTACGACGCCCTCCCCGCCGTGGCGGAAGGCTGCATGAAGGATGTTGCCGCGCTCACGGGGCGGGAATATAAACTCTTCCAATACTACGGCGACAGTCGTGCGGAAGAAGTCGTCATTGCCATGGGTTCCGTAAGCGGCACCATCAAGGAAACCGTGGACGCGCTCAACGCCTCGGGCCGCCGTGCGGGCTTCGTGCAGGTACATCTGTACCGGCCCTTCAGCTGCGAAAGCCTGCTGGCCGCCCCGCCCCCACGGTGAAGCGTATCGCCGTGCTGGACCGGTGCACGGAAATGGGTTCGGCAGGAGAGCCCCTTTACCTCGACGTATGCGCCGCCCTTGCCGACTCAGGCCGCTCCTGCCTGGTCACAGGCGGCCGCTACGGCCTCTCCTCCAAGGATACCACGCCCTCGCAGATACGCGACGTGTTCGACAATCTCCGCCGCCCCGAGCCCATGAAGCGCTTTTCCATAGGCATTACGGACGACGTGACCATGCTTTCCCTCCCCGCCGGAGAGGAACTCGACACGGAAAAGGGCAACATACTCATGAGCTGCAAGTTCTGGGGCCTCGGTTCCGACGGCACGGTGGGGGCGAACAGGAACACGGTGGAAATCATCAATGCCGCGACGCCCCTCTACGCCCAGGCCTATTTTGAATACGACGCGAAAAAATCCTACGGGCTCACCCGCTCGCACCTGCGCATAGGCAAAAGCCCCGTGCGCGCCTCCCACGGCGTGCACAAGGCGGATATCGTGGCCTGCCACTGTCAAAACTATGTGAACATGTACGACATGGCCGGGGAACTGAAGGAGGGAGGCTCGTTCCTGCTCAACTGCGCCTGGCAGGAAAGCGAACTCGAAGAGCACCTGCCCCCGACCCTGAAAAAAAACCTTGCGGAAAAAAAAGCCCGCCTCTTTCTCATCGACGCCACGGCCCTGGCCCACGAGCTGGGGCTGGGGCATCATGTGAATACCATCCTTCAGGCCGCATTCTTCCGCCTTTCGGGCATACTGTCCCCGGAAGAAGGGACACGCCTCATGGAAGAGGCGGTGAAAAAGACCTATTTTTCCAAAGGGGAAGATATGGTAGCCCGCAATACGGCCGCCATACGCGCGGGCATGGAGCATGTTTTTGAAGCGCGCGTGCCCGCCTCCTGGGTTCAGGCCTCCGGCACGAAGGCTCCGCGCGAAGGCGCGCCTTCCGCGGTAACGCGCCTGCTCGACCCCATCAACGCCCAACAAGGCGATTCCCTTCCCGTGAGCGCCTTCCTGGGCTATGAGGACGGCCGCATGGACATGGGCCTCACGGCCTGGGAAAAACGCGATATTGCGGTGCACGTGCCCCGATGGGAGGCCGGGCGCTGCGCACAGTGCAACCTCTGCTCCCTCGTCTGCCCCCATGCGGTCATACGCCCCTACCTTCTCACCGGAAAAGAGCTGGCCGAAGCCCCGCAGCCCTTTGCCGCCGCACCGGCAAAGGGAAAGGAGGCCCGGGGGCTTTTCTACACGCTGCAGGTCAGCGTCAGGGACTGCACCGGCTGCGGAAGCTGCGTGGAAAGCTGCCCGCAAAAAGGCAAGGCCCTCTCCCTGATTCCCCGGGCGGAGGCCGAAAACACCGAAAAGGCATGGCGCTACGCTCTCAATCTGCCGCAGAAGGCGGATATCTTCGATCCCTTCACCGTGAAGGGAAGCCAGTTCCGGCGCCCTCTTCTGGAATTTTCCGCCGCCTGCGCGGGCTGCGGGGAGACCCCCTACGCCAAGCTTCTCACCCAGCTTTTCGGCCCCCGGGCCTACTGGGCCAACGCCACGGGCTGTTCCCAGGCCTGGGGCGCGGCCATGCCCGGCATCCCCTATGCCGTCGATGAAAAGGGCCGGGGCCCTGCCTGGTCCAATTCCCTTTTTGAGAACAATGCGGAATTCTGCCTCGGCATGCTCCTTGCCGACCGAAGCCAGAGGGAAGCGGAAAAAGAGCGTGTGCTGCGCCTGATCCCCTCCCTGCCCGAAGGCCGCGCACGAGAAGCGGCCCTTTGCTGGCTGGACAGCTTCGACGACTTCGACGCTTCCGGCCCCGCATCCGATATTCTTAAAGAAGAACTTGAACTTCTGCCGTACACGGAAGAGGTTACCGCCGTGCTCGCCCATGCGGACCGGCTTTCCAAGAAATGCTTCTGGATGTTCGGGGGCGACGGCTGGGCCTACGACATAGGCTTCGGCGGGCTGGACCATGTGCTTTCCACCGGGGAGGATATCAACGTCCTTGTGGCGGATACCGAAGTATATTCCAACACCGGCGGCCAGGCCTCCAAGGCCACGCCCATGGGAGCCGTGGCCCAGTTCTCCTCTTCGGGCAAGAAAAGCGCAAAAAAGGATCTCGGCGCCATGTTCCTCCCCTACGGGAACATCTATATCGCCCAGGTGAGCATGGGGGCCTCGCCCGCGCATCTCATGGCCGCTCTCAGGGAAGCCTCGGCCTACCCCGGGCCTTCGCTCGTCATAGCCTACGCCCCGTGCACGGCCCACGGCATACGCGCGGGCATGGCCCATGCACAGGAGGAAATGAAGCGCGCAACGGCAGCGGGTTACTGGCCGCTCTACCGCCATCATCCGGAAAAAAGCCCGTCCTTCACGCTGGACAGTCCACCGCCCCGCCTCGACTACGGGGAATTCCTCCGAGGAGAAATGCGTTATGAGGCTCTCGAACGCACCTTCCCCGATGAGGCCCGGAGGCTGGGTATCGAGGCGGAAAAAAAGGCGCTCGCACGCTACCGCCGCTACGAGGCCCTGGCCAGGTCCGGCGAAAACCGGGAAAATTGAGAAAAATTTTTCCCCGGTGAAAAAAAGACTTGCCAAGGCAGGGCAAATCGTCTACTTACTCACCTGTGCCGAAGTGGTGAAATTGGTAGACACGCTAGGTTCAGGGTCTAGTTCCCGTTCGGGAGTAAGAGTTCGAGTCTCTTCTTCGGCACCAGTAAGAAAGCAGAGCCCGGAAGATGAATGTATCTTCCGGGCTTTTTCTTTCTTCCGCACAGCACGGGGCCGCACGCCCGCTCCCGCGGGGCAAGGCGGAATTGAATTTCGCCCGGCGCTATGTTAAGCTTGGCGGGTAACAACGCTCCGCGCCTGCATGTTGCCGCGCGCGGAGGAAAGGAAGCATTCTCACCCTATGGTCAAAACATGGAAACTCTCCATTCCTGAACTTACCGGCAGGGAAAGACGCCGCGCCTATGTATACCTGCCCACCATGTACAAGGCCCAGCCGCGCCGCCGCTTTCCGGTATTGTACATGTTCGACGGGCACAACGTCTTTTTCGACTCCCACGCCACCCACGGCAAGAGCTGGGGCCTCGGCGAATACCTGGATTTTTTCGACGTGCCCCTCATCGTCGCCGCAGTGGAGTGCAACCATCACCCGGACAACGGCCGCCTTTCCGAATATTCCCCCTACGACTTCGACGACCCGGAGATGGGCTTCGTCAAGGGGCGCGGCGATATCACCATGAAGTGGTTCACCCACACCTTCAAGCCCCTCATCGACAGGCGCTACCGCACCATACCCTGGCGGGAATACACCTTCATCGCAGGCAGCTCCATGGGCGGGCTCATGAGCCTTTACGCCGTGACGAAGTACAACGCGCTCTTCTCCCGTGCGGCAGCGCTTTCACCCCACATCTGGGCCGACCAGAAAAAGCTTGCCCAGCTCATCCGCACCTCTCCCCTCACACCCGATACCGTGGTGTACATGGACTGGGGTTCGGAGGAATTCAACGGCGATAAGGGCATGGCGCGAGATCTGCGCCACATGGCCGACACGCTCTTCGACAAGGGCGTGCACCTCACTGCACGCGTGGTGCCCGGGGGAGATCACAGCGAGGCGAGCTGGGAAAAGCAGATTCCCTTTTTCATGGACACGCTCATGTACGGCCTGGAAGGCTGACAGAATACGGAGGAAACAATATGCAGACACAGTATTTCAAGCAGTACAGCCCTTCTCTCGGCCGCGACATGGAATGTAAGGTGTACGGCCACGCCGGGCGCCCTCTTCTCTTCGTCCCCTGTCAGGACGGGCGTTTCTTCTCCTTTGAAGACTTCCACATGTCCGACACCATGGCTCCGTGGATAGAAAGCGGCAGGCTCATGGTCATGGCTATCGACACCATCGACCAGGAAACCTGGTCCAACCGTGGCGGCGACGCCTGGTGGCGTATACGCAGGCATGAAGACTGGATGAACTACATTTTCAACGAAGTCGTGCCCTTCACCCAGCATCTGGCCCGCACGGCCAATCACTGGGAAGGCAACCCGGGCCTCATCGCCTTCGGGTGCAGCCTGGGCGCGCTGCACGCAGCCAACCTGTACCTGCGCAGGCCCGGCCTTTTCAACGGCCTGCTCGCGCTTTCGGGCATCTACACGGCAAGCTACGGCTTCGGCGATTACATGGACGAGGTGGTGTACCGCAATTCCCCTGTGGATTACATGGCGAACCTGCCTTCCGACCATCCCTATATTTCCCAGTACAACAGCCACCGCGCCGCAATATGCGTAGGGCAGGGGGCATGGGAAATGCCGGAAACCACCCGGCAGCTCAAGGATATCTTCGAACGCAAGGGCATACACCTCTGGGTGGATATCTGGGGGCACGACGTGAACCATGACTGGCCGTGGTGGTACCGCCAGGTGGAATACTTCATGCCCTGGCTGCTCGGCGAATGAAGGGAAGCCTTCCCGAAGAAGGCGTGCCGGGGCCGCCCTTCCCCACCCCAAAAGGGCACCGTCGCAAAGCAGAGCGCCGCAAAAAATAAAAAAATGTTGATATTATTGATAAAACATAAATAAAAAAGACACGTTGCTCAATAAATCAACATAAAAAAAACACACGGCGGCGCTACCGCATAAAGAGGAGAAGCCCCATGAAAAACTTTGTGTTCATCTCGCCGAATTTCCCGGTTAATTACTGGAAGTTCTGCCACCACCTCAAGGCCGACGGCATCAATGTCCTCGGCATAGGCGACCAGCCCTACGCCCAGCTGCTGCCGGAACTGCGCAACAGCCTTCAGGAATACTACAAGGTGGGCAGCCTGGAAAACTACGACGAGGTCTACCGGGCCATGGGCTATTTCATACACAAGTACGGCCGCATCGACTGGCTGGAATCCAACAATGAATACTGGCTGGAACGTGACGCCGCCCTGCGCACCGATTTCAACATCACGAGCGGCTTCCAGACGAAGGACATGCCGCGCATACGTTATAAGTCGGGCATGAAGAAATACTATCAGCAGGCGGGCATCGCCACCGCACCCTACTGCCTGGTCAAGAACAGGGAAGAATGTCTTGCCTTCATCGGCAAGGTGGGCTGGCCCGTGGTGGTGAAGCCCGACAACGGCGTAGGCGCTTCGGACACGCGCAAGCTGGCCTCGGAAAAGGATCTCGACGAGTTCCTGGCCCACAGGACTCACGGCGTACAGTACATCATGGAAGAATTCATTCATGCGGAAATCAATTCCTACGACGCCATATACAATTCCAAAGGCGAGCCCATCTTTGAAACCGGCAACGTAACGCCCATCTCCCTCATGGACGTGGTGAACGACGCGGACAATTCCATCTACTACCTGCTCAAGGAACTTCCCGAGGACACCCGCGCCGCAGGCCGCGCCACGGCGAAAAGCTTCGGCGTGAAGAGCCGCTTCGTGCATTTCGAATTCTTCCGCCTCACGCAGGACCAGGAAGGCATGGGCAAGAAAGGCGAAATCGTGGCCCTTGAAGTGAACATGCGCCCCTGCGGCGGCTACAGCCCGGACATGATGAACTTTGCTTGCAGCACCGACGTGTACAAGATCTGGGCCGACATGATCGCCTTCGACCGCTCCACCCAACCTGAGGGCGAACACTTCTACTGCGCCTTTGCCGGGCGGCGCGACGCCAAAAAGTTCAAGTTCTCCCACGAAGAGATCATGGCGCGCTACGGCGCACAGATGAAAATGGTGGGCCGCATCCCCTCCGCCCTGGCCGAGGCCATGGCCGACCAAATGTACATGGCCAACTTCTCCACCATGGAGGACATGAAGCGCTTCTACGCCGACGTACTCGCTGCACCGGAACAGTGATGCTTTCCGCACCCCGGAAGGCCCGGCCTCTGCCTCGCCCTCCGGGGTGGCGTTTACGGAAGTCCTGCGGGCCCGCGCTGCGGAAAAGCCGGACAGAAGAAGAAACGGAGACTGTGAGGGAGGCTTTTTTTCCCGTACCGCGCGGGACTTTCCTGCGGAAAGCTTCCTTGATGCGGCCCCTGCGGCCGGGGCCGCATCTTCAGGGGGGGGCGCGGAAGGAGGGGAAAGCCTTTTCCCGGTTCATCTCCCCGGCACGGTTCCCTTCCCGGAACATCGAGACTTTCAGGCAAGAAAATGAGCCTGTTTGCTCTGGACAAAAAGGCGGATATCAAAAAATATGGGGTCAAAGGCCTCACTCAGCCCGAAGGGCCGGGGAAGACGGGGCCGCATCCGCAAAGGCTCCGGGAGATATCCCGGAGCAGGAACTCCGGGGGAGATCATGAAAAACATACTCATCATTTCCGCAAGCCCACGCAAGGGCGGCAATTCCGAACTTCTGTGCGAAGCCTTCCTGAAAGGCGCCCTTGAAGCAGGGCACAAGGGAGAAATCGTGCGCCTGCACGAGCATGAGCTTCACCCCTGCATGGGCTGCGAAGCCTGCCAGGCCACCCATGCCTGCGTACAGAAAGACGGCATGGCACCCCTGCTCGAAAAGCTCCTCGCCGCCGATGTGGCAGTCATGGCTACGCCCGTGTATTTCTACTCTATGAGCGCCCAGATGAAGATGTTCATCGACAGGACGCTTCCGCGCTATACCGACCTATCCGGCAAAGAATTCTACTTCATCGCCGCCGCGGCCGACAGCAACAAAAGCGCGCTGGAGCGCACCATCGACGGTTTCCGCGGCTTTACCGACTGCCTGGAAAAGGCGCAGGAAAAAGGCGTGCTGCTCGCCCCCGGCGTGTGGAAAAAGGGCGATATTGCCGGAAGCCCGGCCATGGAACAGGCGTTTGCCATGGGGCGCAACGCCTGAACCGGAAAAAGCGCGGCCATGCCTTCGCGTGAGGCTGCCGCCGAGCGGGCCTTCACGCCGCTTTTCTCTCCCGTGAGCATCTCGGAAGGGCTGTTCTTTTTGTGCCTTCCGGCCGGGCGGCGCATCGGCCGCCCCGGGCACATGGCCCCAACCTGAAAAGCCGCCCCGCGCGGCCCCTGCGACACAGATATGCGACTTCTCCTGCCTTCCGTCATTGCCGCCGTCTACTGCTTCCTGAGTCTTGCCCTTCCGCTGAAGGCCCACTTTGTCCTCAAGGCCCTCATGGGCGCGGCATTCCTGGCCGCCGGGCTCAAGTATGTGTTCTACCAGGTGGTGGGCGGAGGCTTCTTCCGGCCGAACCTGCCCGTTCCCGTCATGCTCACGGCCGAAGCCCTGTATGCCGCGCTGCTCGTGCTCTTCTTCCTCGCTCTCGTCAAAGACGCCTCATCCCTCGCCCTTCGGCTCGCCCGCCTCATGGGCGCACCCTGGCGACTGCCCTTCACGCCCGGCTTCCGCAGCGCGCTTCTTGTGGCCGCAGCCCTTGCCTGCGGGGCATGGGGCACATGGCAGGCCGTGCGCGTGCCGAACGTGCGCACCGTGGAAATCGCCCTGCAAAAACTTCCGGCGGAACTTGATGGTTTTACTCTGGTACAGCTCAGCGACCTGCACATAGGCCCGGTGCAGAAGGCCGCATGGCTCGAAGAGGTGGTGCGCAAAGTGAACGCCCTCTCCCCCGATGCCGTGGCCGTCACCGGCGATATGATCGACGGGCTGCCCCGCACCCTGCGTGACGACATGAAGCCCCTGGCAAAGCTCAGGGCGAAATACGGCGTATTCGGTGTGACGGGCAATCACGAATATTACTACGATGCGAAAGACTGGCTGAAGGAACTCTCCTCACTGGGCGTCACCATGCTTCAGAACGAACACCGCGTGCTTCCCGGCAATCTCATCATCGGAGGTGTGCCCGACAATACCGCCGCCCGCTTCGGGGGCAGGGGTACGGACGCGGAGGCCGCCTTTGCCGGGGCCCCGGCAGGGCCGCGCATACTTCTGGCCCATAAGCCCAACGACGCGGGCCTGCCCTCTTCCGCCGCGGATCTTCAACTTTCCGGCCATACACACGGCGGCCTCATCTTCTTCCTTGCCCCGCTCATCGGCCATTACAATGGGGGCTACGTCCGAGGGCTTTACCGTACCCCGCAGGGCAAACTTCTCTATGTAAGCCCCGGCACAGGCCTGTGGAACGGCTTTTCCTGCCGTCTGGGCGTGCCCTCGGAAATCACGCGCTTCGTGCTCAGGGCGGAAAAGGAGTAGGCTACACCGGATCTTGCCGGAAAGAACCCGCGCCGTTCCCTGAAAAAGGCCACCCTGCTCCCGCCGGAAAAGAACCTTGCTGAAGAGCCTCCCGGGAACGGGATTCTTGGTTTTCCTCTTTGCCCGCCTGCGGCCCGTAAACGTGTTTTGGCGTACGGGATACTCAAGTGTTCTCCAGGCTTATCCTCAGCCGGTTGTTGCCTGATATACTCAGTTATCCTTGCCTTGTTTTTACCTACCGTATCTACATAGCAGCCACGGCGCCGGAATTCCCGATTGCGATATCTGAACTTCAGCTCACCGAAATGTTCGCATATCATCAGGCTCCTCTTCCCTTTTTAATACCCGATGAACGAGGATACGCTTATCTTCGGCGGTATTTCCAACAACATATGGATATGATCGGGACAACCTTCGGCTTCGACTATGCTTACACCATTCCACCCGCATAATTTTCGTAAGATTTCTCCTATGGCCCTTTTCTTCTCACCACAGAAAATCTGTCTGCGATATTTCGGAGCAAACGCTGTATGGTACTTGCAGTTCCCTTTCGTATGCGCTGAACTTTTTTGCGTCACCCGTCGTCCCCTCCTTTTGCTTGACCTGCGGGCGCCGTTGCCGGGCCGCACCCCATTCTCAGCACATCAAAAAAATTTTTCTCTCTTACTCAAGACCATACGTTTTCTGAACGAGCCCGGCTGTTTTTCTTTTAACCAAAAAAGCCCGCAGCGCACGGGGCGGAAACGGGCTTTTCTTCATTCTGCACGGCCTTCCGGCCCGAAGGCTCATATATCCATGATGGAAGTGCCTCTGCGCACCTCAAGCACATGTTCGACGGTGCGCAGCTTGTCTATGGTCTGGTAAAGGTGCACGGCGTCGCGCACTTCCACAGTGAAATCCATCTGGGAGCGGCCGTCCACCGTGGATTTTATCTGGAGAGCGTTGATATTCACATCCTGCTGCACGAAGACAAGGCTGATCTTGGCCAGAAGCCCCTTTTCGTTGAGGCCCATGATGCTGATCTCCGCCGGGAAGGGCTTGCTCTCCTCATTGTTCCAGTTCACGGAAATGAGGCGTTCCGATTCCAGGTTCTGCACATGGGGGCAGTTTGCCGTATGCACGATGACGCCGCGCCCGCGGCTGATGAAGCCCACCACCTGGTCGCCCGGTACGGGTTTGCAGCATTTGGCAAAGTGGATGAGCGTGTCTTCTATGCCCTTGATGGTGATGCCGTCCACGGGCTTTTTCGACGGGACCTCGGCCTTGGGCGCGGGCGTAGGCGCGGCCTCCAGGGCGGCGGCGTCCGGCCTGGGGTTCAGAAGGGCGTCGAGCTTCTGGAGCACCTTTTTCGGCGTGAGCCTCCCCGTGCCTACGGAGGCGAAGAGATCGTCCAGCGTGTTCAGGGAAAATTCCGGCAGCACCAGCTGAAGCCTGCCGTCCTTGGCCGCCTTGACGACATTGAAATCCATCTTGCGGCCTTCCTTTTCCAGAAGCTCCCTGCCGAGGGCCACGGCGGCCACACGCTCTTCGGTGCGCAGGTAATGCTGGATGCGGCTTCGGGCCTTGGCGGTCTTGACGATTTTCAGCCAGTCGCGGTGGGGATGGCGGTTCTTGTCGGTGATGATCTCCACCATGTCGCCGTTTTTGAGCGGCGTGGCGAAGGGTTCGAGCTTGCCGTTGATCTTCGCGCCCACGCAGTGTGCGCCCACGTCGGAATGGATGAGGAAAGCGAAGTCCAGGGAGGTCGCGCCCTTGGGAAGCCGCTTCACTGCGCCCCTCGGCGTGAACACATAGATTTCATCGTTGAAAAGGTCCATGCGCAGAGAGCTCATGAACTCGCGCGAATCCGCCTCGTCCCTCTGGCGCTCCATGAGGTCGCGCAGCCACTGGAACTGCGGCATGTCCTGCATGGCTATGGCGTGATTGCGCTCCTTGTACATCCAGTGCGCGGCCACGCCGTGTTCGGCCATGTTGTTCATTTCCTCGGTGCGTATCTGAATTTCGATGCGCTCGCCCTCGGGCCCTATCACCGTGGTGTGCAGCGACTGGTAGCCGTTGGCCTTGGGCATGGAAATATAATCCTTGAAACGGCCGGGGACGGGCTTCCACAGCACATGCACGAGGCCGAGCATGGCGTAGCAGTCGCGCAGGTCGTTCACGATGACGCGGAAGGCGATGATATCGTGCATCTCGTCCAGCGGCGTCTTCTGGGCCATCATCTTGCGGTAGATGCTGTAGGTCTGCTTGATGCGGCCGAACACTCGCCCGTTGATGCGGTTTTCCGTCATAATGGCTTCGATCTTGCCTATGACCTTGGAAATGAGCTGCCGCTCCACGATCTGATTTTCCGTCAGCCAGGTGGTGATTTCGGTATAGGCGTCGGGCTGAAGGTAGCGGAAGCTCAGATCTTCCAGCTTCTGCTTGATGAGGTGCAGGCCCAGACGGTTGGCGAGCGGCGCATAGATATCCATGGTTTCCTTGGCGATGCGCTGCTGCTTGTGGGGCTTCTGGAAGTCCAGCGTGCTCATGTTATGCAGGCGGTCGGCCAGCTTGACCACGGGGACGCGGATATCGTGCGCCATGGAGAGTATCATCTTGCGGATGTTTTCCGCCTGCGCCTCTTCCTTGGTGTCGAAGCTCATCATGGTGATCTTGGTCACGCCGTCCACGATATCGGCCACCTGCTCGCCGAAAAGCTCGTCCAGCTCGTCGATGGAGGAGTCGGTATCCTCCACAGTGTCGTGCAGAAGCCCGGCGGCCACGGCATGCTCGTCGAAGCCCATCTTCGCAAGGGTGAGCGCCACGGAGGCCGGATGCAGGATATACGGGTCCCCGGAAAGGCGGAGCTGCCCGGCATGAGCGGCGGAAGCGTAGTCGTAGGCGCGCCGCACCATGGCCGCGTCCGCGTCGGGATAATGCGTCAGAAGCTGCTCCACGATCTCGTCGGCCGAAGGTACCTTCGAGGCCGGCGAGCTTTCCCCGGTCACGGGAGAAATCACCATGGATACGTTTTCCGGGGCATGAGGCTGTTTCTGCCGGGCGTCGCCCGCTTCCTCAGACGGCTGGACAAGGGAAGTCTGACTCATAAGAACCTGCTATTGCTGGAGCGCTCTGGGAACCCACCAACGGTCGAAGTTATAGGTGATGCCCGCAGGCGCGGGCTCTATCCCATGAAACCTCGACCGAACCATGGGCAGGGAATACGGCACATAAAGGAAAAGGTAGGGCTGCTCTTCATGCAGAATCTGCTGAAAACGGTCGTACAGGACTTTTCTTTCGGCCCGATCCGCCGAAGCGCGCCCTTTTTCCAGAAGATGATCCACCTCCTCATTGCAGAAAGAGACGAAGTTCAGGCCGTTCCCGGCTGCGGCCGAGGAATGCCACACGTCGAAAATATCCGGGTCGTCCAGGATATTCCAGGCAAGGATGAGTGCGTCGAACTTCCTCGTACCCACGAATTCCTTGAGAAAGGCCGCCCATTCCACCGTGCGTATGGCAACCTTCACGCCCACGGCGCGGAACATCTGCTGCAGAATGACGGCCACCTTGATGCGCTCGTTGTTGCCCTGGTTCACCAGGATGGTGAACTCGAAAGGCAGACCGTCCTTTTCCAGCACCCCGTCCTTCCCGGGAAGCCACCCCGCCTCGGACAGGAGGCGGCGCGCTCTCTCCGGGTCATAATCATACGGCTTGAGCGCAGTATTGTACACCCATGTTCCGGGCTTGTAAGGGCCGAACGCGGGCTCTCCCATGCCGAGAAGCGCGCCCTTGACGATGCCTTCCCTGTCTATGGCGAAGGAAAGGGCCTGCCGCACGCGCCGATCCTGGAAAAAGGGGCTTTTCAGGTTCAGGCCGAGATAGGTGTAGCCCGAGGCGAGGTACTTGTATTTATGCCAGTTTTTCTCCCACCACTCGCCCCCGGTCTGGCGCAGGTACTGCTGAGGGGAAAGGCCCACGAAGTCGAGCTTACCCGCCCTGGCTTCCAGAAACATGGTGGTACTGTCGGGAATGATGCGGTAAATGACTTCGTCAAGATAAGGGCGCCCCTTGAAATAGAGGGCGTTGGCCTCAAGGGTGATGCGGCTGCCCGCCTCCCACGACTTCAGCTTGAACGGCCCCGCGCCTATGGGATTGCGGGAGTATTTCGTGGAAGCTATGTTCTCATGTTCCAGAATATGCTTGGGCAGTATGGGGTGCATCCAGGTGACGGCCGCGCGGGCATAGGGCCTGTCGTAGCGCACTTCAAAGGAAAGCGGCCCCGTCTGGCGGTACTCTTTCACATTGAGAAAGTCCGCCGCGTAGGCCGTAGGGGTCTTCGGGTCGATCATGAGCTTGTAGGTGAAGGTCACATCATCCGCGGTGAGGGGGTGGCCGTCCTGCCAGAGAAGCCCTTCCCGCAGCCTGAAGCGCATGAACGTACCCCCCTCAAGCACTTCCCATTCCTCGGCGGCGCATTTTATGATATTGAAATCCTTGTCATACTCCAGAGGCGAGGTATAAAGCAGCCCCGCCACTTCCGCGGAGGCGGAATCGGAGGCAAGATAGGGAATGAGGTTGGAAGGCTCGCCTATGCTGCCCATGAGTATCTTGCCGCCGTAGTCCGGCCCGGGAGAGGAAGGCTCCCCTGCAAAGGCGCGCCCGGCCGGGCAGAACATCGACAAAAACGCGGCCGCGAACAGACTCAGGGCAAAGAGGAACAACCCCTGCCGCAAAAGCGGCGGGAAGCGGCGTTTTTGCCCCTGAGAGCAGGAAACACATAACTTTTTTTTCATGAAAAAAGCCTAGCACAGTTCACTTCTCTTGAAAACTGGGATAATATCGTATAATCCTAGAGGGCAATGGCCGGTTTTGCTTTTTTCCATCTGTTCTCTGGATCAGCGTTCCCTGTTTTTCCGGCCCCTGCCCGCCGCACTTTCCGACGTGCCCATCTTCTGCCACTAACTTAAGGACTGTTGCCATGAACCGACGCGAGGAAGTCGCCGCCCGTGGACTTGCTGAAACTTTCATTCAAACCACCATCCCTGAGTACATCACGGAGTACGGGCGGTCCATCGAAGCCGAGGGCAATCTCAGCAAGTTCACCCTGCGCTTTGAAAACGACGTGTGGACGGTGGAGAGCACCGTGCAGGGGGAGGACTTCGAGGCCTACAGCCCGGTAGTCACCATCAACCTCACGGAGCAGCGGGTGGATTCCATGTGCAACTGCATGGAAGCCTTCAACGGCCCCTGCCGTCATGTGGCCGCCACAGCCATTCATTTCATCAATTCGCTGGACATTTCCGAAGGCAAGGCCGACCCGACGCCCGCCCCGCGTGAGGACTGGCGGCAGAGCTTCCGCCATTTCTTCGGCGGTACCTTCGAGCCGGAAACCGGTCGGCATTATTTCCTTTTCCGCTTCTTCCCGGAGCCGGGCCGCCTTTCGGTGGCATTTTTCCGCGCCCGCCAGAACAAGACGGGGCTTTCCTCCGTGCGCCAGGAAGTAACGCTGGAGCAGATCCTGCGCAATCCCGAATGGTGTGAACATTCGCCGGAGCTGCCCGTGGTCTGCCGCCAGATTGCGCAGTATCTCGACTACTACGGGCACCGTGTGGAAATCCCCGACGGGCTTCTTTCATGGTTCTTCTGGGCTATACGCAAGGAGGATTACCTGTTCTGGAAGGACACGGAAATCCCCTGCCGTATTGAAAGTTCCACCATGGCGCTGAAGCTCCGCCCCGCGCTCGACGACGACGGGCTGCGCTTCGACGTGCTTCTGCAGCGCGAAGGCAAGAAGCCCTTCTCCATCATCGACGAGGAACCGGACGAAGCGGGAGATATTCCTGCTCCTGCGCGCGAGGGGGCGACCTTCCACGGGCAGATGCCTCTGTGGGTGTGCTGGAATCAGGGCTTCTATCCCGTGCAGACCTGCCTGAACCACCGCGTGATACAGGCGCTGGTGCACAAGGGGCCGGTGATCCCGCAGGAGGACATTCCCGAATTCCTCGACAGGGTGTGGACGCGCCTGCCAGCCTCGGAACTTTACGAGCAGGACGAATTTTTGAAGATCATGGAGCCGGTGTTCCAGCCCGCCACCTACAACCCCAAGCTCTTCCTCGACGAGGAAGGGAGCCTGCTTACCCTGGAAGTGCAGAACGTGTACGAGACGCTGCATGGAGAGTTCACCCTGCCCGGGCCCAACCCCGATTTCCAGACGGGCAGCTATGTGTACGAGGGCAAGACCTTCCTTGTGCGCCGCAACCAGACGGAAGAAAACTCCCTCATCACCCAGCTTTCCGACATGCGCTTCCAGCCGAGAAGCAGCCGCCTGTGGTTCATGGAGCCTGAGGAAGCCATTTCCTTCCTTCTCGACTCCTATCCCACGCTGCTCGAGAACTGGCGCGTGTACGGCGAAGCCACGCTTTCGCGCTACAAGGTGCGCGCCTCCACTCCCACCATCAACGCCAGCGTGGAGAGCAACGAAAAGGAAAAGTGGTTTTCCCTCGATATTTCCGTGGATTACGACGGGCAGAACCTGCCTCTCGACCGTATCTGGAAGGCATGGCTCAAGGGCAAGCGCTATGTGCAGCTCAAAGACGGCTCCTACGCGAGCCTGCCCGAATCGTGGCTGGAAAAGCTGGCCCACAAGCTCAAGGTCCTGGGCCTCGACCCGGCGCGCCCGCCCAAGCAGAAGTTCAAGCAGTACGAGGCCCCGGTGCTCGACAACCTGCTCGAAGATCTGCCGGGAGCACTGGAGGATTCCTTCTGGAGCAAGCTGCGCGACAATATCCGCAACTTCCACGAAGTGAAGCAGATAGAGACGCCGAAGGGCCTTCAGGCCTCCCTGCGCCCCTACCAGATACAGGGTATCTCCTACCTCAACTTTCTCAACGAATACGGCTTCGGCGGCATCCTGGCCGACGAAATGGGCCTCGGCAAAACCATACAGACCCTGGCGTTCATCCAGCACATGGTCAACCACGGAGCGGAAGGCCCGAACCTCATCGTGGTGCCCACCTCCGTGCTGCCCAACTGGGACAGGGAAGCCTCGAAGTTCGTGCCCGGGCTTTCCCGCCTCATCGTGTACGGCACGCGCCGGGAGGGGCTGTTCCGCAAGATAGCCTCTTCTGACCTTGTCATCACCACCTACGCGCTGCTCAGGCGCGACATGGAGGAGCTCGAGCAGCACGAGTTCAACGCAATCATTCTCGACGAAGCGCAGAACATCAAGAACCCCAACACCATCACGGCGCGCTCCGTGCGGCAGATCAACGCGAAAATGCGGCTCTGCCTCTCCGGCACGCCCATCGAGAACAACCTCTTCGAGCTGTGGAGCCTGTTCGAATTCCTCATGCCGGGCTTCCTCGGCAGCCAGCACGCCTTCCAGCGCGGAGTCATAAAACCCATCAAGGAAGGCGACGCGGAAACGCTGGAATATCTGCGCTCGAGGGTCAAGCCCTTCATCCTGCGGCGCACCAAGTCCGAAGTGGTCAAGGACCTGCCGCCCAAGGTGGAGAACGTCATGTACTGCGCGCTCGAAGAGGAGCAGGCGGAACTCTACGCCTCCCTGGCCCGCAAACTGCGCGAACAGGTGCTGGCCGACGTGGACAAGAAGGGCATGGCGAAAAGCCAAATGTCCATTCTCGACGCGCTTCTCAAGCTGCGCCAGATCTGCTGCCACCCCAAGCTGCTTAAGATGGACATGCCCGGCTTCAACGCCAACATGCCTTCCGGCAAGTTCGAGGCCTTCAAGGATATGATCCTCGATATCGTGGAAGAAGGGCACAAGGTGCTGGTGTTCTCGCAGTTCGTGCAGATGCTCCAGCAGATACGCGCCTGGCTCCAGATGACGGACATACCCTTCTGTTATCTGGACGGTTCCAGCAAGGACCGCCTGGAACAGGTGGACCGCTTCAACAACACGCCTTCCATCAGGATATTCCTCATCTCCCTGAAGGCGGGCGGCACGGGCCTCAACCTGACGAGCGCGGACTACGTCATACACTACGACCCGTGGTGGAACCCGGCCGTGGAAAGCCAGGCCACCGACCGCGCCCACCGCATAGGCCAGTCCCGCCAGGTGTTCTCCTACAAGCTCATCTGCCAGAACACCGTGGAAGAAAAGATCCTGAAGCTTCAGGAGATGAAGCGCGGCGTGGCCGAGGCCGTCATACCCGGGCAGGATTCCTGGAAATCCCTCACCAGGGAAGACCTGGAAATGCTCTTCGAGGTGTAGGCCGAAGGCCTGCGCTCTTTCCCGACAGCATGAAAAGCCTTCTCCCGCAAGCCGGGGAAGGCTTTTTTTGCACGCCGGAAAGCTCCCCCGCAGCCGGTCTCCACGGCGCAAGTCTCGGCCCATCCCCTTCCCGCTTCCCGGGAAGCGCTCTTTCCCCGGGGCGCAGAAATCCCCGCCCCGGGCTTCCGGCCTGGCCGACGCCTTTCCGCACAGGCCGTACCCTCCGCGGCAAAGGCGCGGCCTCTGCCTCCCATGCGCGGGGAAGGGGCGCTTTTTTCGTGAGTTTCACGGTCGGCGAGCTCTTCAGCAAAAATCCGGCGGCCGTCGAAACGCGACCTGCCCCGCGCATGGGAACGCCTCCGGAGCGGCATCTTTACCGGCCCGCCCCCTCCCGCGCACAGGGAAAACTCCCGGGGAAAGCCCTGCCCGAAGCGCAAACACGCCATGCCTTGTGCGCCGCAATCCCGCTTTTCCCGGAAAACTGCTCAGGCAGCCCATAGGCAAAAAGCCGCATCATGCGCGCCCCTTCCCGCACGAAAGAGCCTCCGGCCTCCCTTTGCGCCTCGCCGCATCCGCGCCCCCTCTGATGCGAACCAGCCTCACGCCCCGTAAAGGCGCGGTATACGCCCCTTCGCACAGGGAAGGGAAAAACGGAAAAATACGCCCTCTCCCCGAAGCATTTCCGGGTACCGCAAGGCTGTGCGGAAAAAACGTCCCTCCTGCCTTTTACAACGGGCCGCGTACGACGTACTATGGGCTTCTTCCGGGAACTTTTCCGGGTGCGGCCCTCCGCAACGGGCCGCGGCGCTTCGTTCACATCTCCGCAGGGTATATCTTTGCGGCACAAGGGGCATACCATGACGCTTACCGAACTTCTCTCCCAGGCGAAACACGCCGTCGTCCTTACCGGCGCGGGCATTTCCACCCTTTCGGGCATCCCCGACTTCCGCGGTGCGGGCGGGCTCTACACCCGCAAGGATATCGACGCGAACAAGCTCTTCGACCTCGACTACTTCATGAAGGACCAGCACTACTACTACGAGCACTCCCGGGACTTTCTCTACAACCTCGACGAAAAAGAACCCAACATCGTGCACAAGGCCCTGGCCCGGCTGGAGGAAAAAGGCATCATCCACGCCGTCATAACCCAGAACATCGACCTGCTGCATCAGAAGGCGGGCTCACGCAAGGTGCTGGAGCTGCACGGCTCCCCTCTGTTCCATCACTGCCTGCGTTGCGGCAAAAGCTGGAGCTTCGAGGAAATGGCCCCCCGCGTCCGCGCCGGGGAAGTGCCCGTGTGCGACAAATGCGGCGGCATCATCAAGCCGGATATCGTCTTCTTCGGTGAGGGCCTGCCCGAATACGCCCTCACCGAAGCGGAGCGCGAGGCCCGCGCCGCCGACCTCATGCTGGTGCTCGGCACCAGCCTCACCGTATATCCTGCGGCAGCCGTGCCGGAAATCACACTTCGAAGCGGGGGCAAGGTGGCTATCATCAACCGCGATCCCACGCACCTCGACCGCTACGCCTGCTGGCTCGGCCGCGACCTGAAAAAGGAAATGGAGGAACTGGCACTGTAACAGCCGGAACAGGCAGCCCGAAGGGAAACGTGATGTTGCGGCGGCCGCAGAAACGAATCAGGGCGGGCGCAGGCCCTGCCGGACAAATCCCCCATCGCACAGGCCCCTCTTCTTCCGGCCCTCAGCCGGCGGCATGCCCCGCGGGCGGGGAAGACAGCTCTTTGTCCGCCGGTGCCGCCATGCGGCATCCATCCCGCGCGGGGATGAAACGACGCCTCTCTCCCGTTGCCTTCCCGAAAACGCGATTCGTGAAGCGAAACTGCCCTGCTTTTCCGGCGCCTCGGGGGAGACCCGCACACATACCCTGCCTGTTTCCGCCGGGCCTTTGCATAGGCGCGCCCATGCCGGAAAGCGCGGCTCCCCTCCCGCGGACAAAGCAAGGCGCAAAAAAAAAAAACGCGCGGCGGAAAAATTTTCTCCGCCGTGCATTTTTTTCACTTTTTTTTCCGGCCTTCACCCTGCTTTCCGTTCCGGTAAAGGCGCGCCCTCTTCTTGGCTGTTTGGCCATTTTG
>NZ_DYZA01000240.1 GCF_020741395.1 Mailhella massiliensis
TTCTCGGTGGTACGGTAGGGGGCGATGCGCATGGTATAGAAGCGGCCGTTCATGCCCACGACTTCCCTGTCGATGGGGGCGAGGGTTTTCAGGACGTTCTGGGCGTCCTTGACGATATCCTCATCGGGGAAACTGTGGGCGAAGATCTGGATGGGGCGGCCCACGTCCTGGGATTCGAGCTGGAACTCGCGGCCTATGTATTCGGTGAACTTACGGATATTGAGCCGGCTGTCCACGAAGAGGATACCGATCATGGTGGAAGAAAGGAAGTTGGAAAGGTCGTTGGTCATGGTGGTGAGCTCGTCGAGTTTCTGCTGGAACTCGGAGTTCACGGTATAGAGCTCCTCATTGACGGACTGGAGTTCTTCGTTGGAGCTTTGCAGTTCCTCGTTGGCGGTGAGCAGCTCCTCGTTGGCGGCCTGGAGTTCCTCGTTGACGGGTTCCAGTTCGCCTATGGTGGCGCGCAGGTCGTTCTGGGAGACCTGGAGTTCGTGCTCCAGGTCGGTGATGCGCTGGGCGGCGGTGATGTTGATATCGTACTTCTCCACGATACCTTCCAGGGGCAGGGCCTTGTGCTCCACGAAGAGTATGGCCAGAAGCCCGGTATTGCCCTTGGAGGAATCGAACACGGGCTGCACGGAGAGGTCGATGACGCGGTTGCCCGAAGGGGTATCCACGGAGATGCCGGTATAAGTCACGGCGCACTGTTCCACGCGGCAGCGGTTGATTGCCGTGGAGGAGACGAGGTTGATATCCTTGTTGACCAGGGTGAAGAAGTTGAAGGTGGCCTTGCCCGGGGCTATGTTCAGGTAATCGGCATAGGCGCCGAAGAAGTGTATGACGTTGTTCTGGTCGTCGAGCACCACGGATGCGGGGAGGAACTTTTCCAGGAAACGGGTATAGACGCTTTCCAGGGCGAGGGTATTTTCCTCACGGTGGGCGAGGCCCGTAGCACTCGGCATGGAGGTTTGTATTTTGGGGATGTTGAAGGCCGGGGGCATGAGGTCGTCCATCTTCACGTCGCTTCTGTGCACATAGATTTTTTCCGCGATGGAGAGGGGCGTGAAAACCTTGCTGTATTCGCTCGCGGTCTCGCTTTTGCCGAGGAAGAGGTAGCCGCCGTTCTTCAGGGCGGAATGGAAAATGGCGAAAAGGCCCTTCTGCAGCACGGGCTGGAAGTAGATGAGCACGTTGCGGCAGCAGATGAGGGCAAGCTTGCCGAAGGGCGGGTCGGAAAGCATGTTGTGCGGGGCAAAGATGATCATTTTTCTGATCTCCTTGCACACCTGGTACCGGTCGTTGCGCTTGATGAAGAACTTGGCGAGGCGCTCGGCGGAGACGTCGTCCGCAATGCTTTCCGGGAACACGCCCCTGCCGGCCTGCTCTATGGCCTTGGCGTCCACGTCGGTGGCGAATATCTTGATATCGCGGCGGAGATTCTTTTCCTCCAGAACCTCATGGAAGAGTATAGCCAGGGAATAGGCCTCCTCGCCGGTGGAGCAGCCCGCGCTCCACACGCGGATGGGCTCGCTCTCGTCGCTCTGCTCCACAATGTGGGATACGGCCGTGCGCTTGAGCTTTTCAAAGAACTCGGCGTCGCGGAAGAACTTGGTCACGCCTATGAGGATATCCTTGACAAGAAGGCCGGTTTCCTCCCTGTTCTCCTCCAGGAGGCGGGCGAAACTCGACGGCGTGGGGCAGTGCGTGACGACCATGCGCCGCTCGATGCGCCGGAGCACGGTATTGCGCTTGTAGTGGGTGAAGTCGATGCCGCTGGCCTTCTTGAGTATCATATAAATATGGGCGAGGGTGTCTTCATCGGAAAAGAAGGGCACCTCGTCCGAGGTATCCACCATGGCGGGATAGTGGGAAAAATTGAGCAGTTCCTCGGCGATTTCCTGGGGCGGAAGGATGAAGTCCGCAAGGCCGGTGTTTATGGCGCTTCTGGGCATGCCGTCGAACTTCGCGCTTGCCGGTTCCTGCACGAGCACAAGGCCGCCGTGTTCCTTGACGGCCTTGATGCCGCTTGTGCCGTCCGAGCCGGTGCCGGAAAAGATGACGGCCACGGAAAGTTCCCTTTTCTCTTCAGCAAGGGAGGAGAGGAAGATATCAATGGGGTGGTTTATGGCCCCGTGCATATAGTCGGTGAGCACAAGGCGGCCGTCTCTGATAGTCATATTCTTCTTGGGCGGGATGAGGTACACGGTATCCGGTTCCACGGCCATGTCGTTTTCCGCCTGGAGTACCATCATGCTTGTGTATTTGCCGAGTATCTCGGCCATGAGGCTCTTGTAGTCCGGCGAAAGGTGCTGAATGACGATGAAAACCAGCCCGCTGTTGCCGGGCATGCAGGCAAAGAACTGCTGAAGCGCTTCCAGCCCCCCGGCGGACGCGCCCATGCCCACGATGAGGGGCGGCAAAGACGGCTGTTCCGGCGTGTTGTTTCCCTTTGTCATGAAAGGCATCCTTCCTGCCCTGCGTCCCTGCGCGGCAGAGCTGTTTCATTTTTCGTCCCCACGGAGGGATCCCCATGCCGCTCCGCCCCGCTCTCCCCGCTCAGGAAATTCTGCTCGAATTCCCCGGCGGGCAGGGGCCTTGCGTAATAAAAGCCCTGGGCGTAGAGGCAGCCTTCGTCGAGCAGCGCGTCGGCCTGCGCCTTCATCTCCACGCCCTCGGCCACACAGGTCATATTCCTGCCGGAGCAGAGGCGCAGGATATCCCCCACCAGCGCACGGCCCGTACTGTTGCCCACAATGTCGCGGATGAGGCTGCGGTCGAGCTTGACGGTATCGAAGTTCACGTTGGTGAACAGGGAAAGGTTGGAATAGCGGCAGCCGAAATCATCGAGCCCGAAGCGCAGCCCGAAGGGCCGGAAAGACCCCATGATGCGCTTGAGGGAACCTGTTTCCACATCCAGGGCGGCTTCGGAGACCTCTATCTCCACAAGCTCTGGGGGCAGGGAGGGATAGCGGCTCAGAATGGCCAGCACCGAGCCCGGCGAGGAGGGGCTGAAGAGCGTGTAGCGTGAAAAATTGACGGACACGGGCAAGAGCCTGAGCCCCTTTCGGCGCCAATTCTCCATGGCCGCAAGCGTCTGGTTGAGCACATAAAGATCCAGCTCGCGGATGGATCCGGATTTTTCCATATTCTCCATGAAGCGCGAAGGCGGAATGACGAGTCCCGCGCCGTCGAGCCCGCGCACCAGGGCTTCCGCGCCCACGGTCCCGCCGGTTCTCATGTCCACCTTGGGCTGGAAGAACACGGTGAACTTCTCCAGATCCCCCGTACCCGCCATGCCCGGGCCGCGCCTGCCGAGGGAGGGAAGCGCCGCCCCCCCTGCGGAGGCCTCAAGCCGGCCGCAGAGCATGATGGTGCGGGCCTCCTTGACCAGCTTTTCCCCGGCGAAGAGCCCTTCGGCCCAGGTGTAGCCGAAGCGCAGCTGCCGGGGATAGCGGCGCTGAAGCATGGACTGCGCCCGGAGCACGCGGGCAAGGAAGACGTCCTGCGTCGTGTCGGGGCAGAGGGCCACGAATTCATCGCTCCGCGTGCGGAAAAGCAGGGAGCGGCCGAACACGGCGCCCAGGGTCTCGGCGATGTTGAGCAGCATGCGCGCGCTCTGCCCCGCGCCGGAATTCCCGGCCGTGGCGGAAGGCGCAGATATGTCCAGGGTGAGGGCCCCCATGGAGCTGTAGCTGTCGGAGGTGAGCATGTAGGCCCTGTCCATGTAGGCGCGCAGGTTCTGAAGCCCGGTCAGGGAATCCTGCATGGCCGCCCCTCGGCCTCCTGCCTGGCAGAAACGCCGCTGCGTGCCTGTGATGGAGGGCAGAAGCACGGGGATGAGCGCGTCCTCCCGGCGGTAGAGGCGCGGATTCTCCATGCAGAGCAGCCCCTCCGGCCCGCAGTTTTCCGCCGCAAGGGGGAATACCGCAAAGCTCCAGGGCCGCATGTCTTCCCGCACGGTTCCTTCCAGCCCGCGGTTGATGAAAAAGGGGGTGTTCTCCTTCAGGCTGCGCCTGAGCAGAGGGAGCCTGTCCAGCGGCATGCCCGAAATATGTTTGCCGAGGCTGTACACCCCCTCGGCCGTCCACTCCTGAATGACGTTCACGGCGCGGCCCTCATCCACCTGGGAAAGAAGGTACACCCTGTCGGCCTGATAGTGCTCGCCGATGCGGCGGAGCGCCCCGGCCATGGCCGCTTCCGGCGAATCCCCGGCAAGAAGCGCGGCAAGGCAGGCCAGGGCCACGTCCTTTTCCCCGGAGGAAAGCTCCTCTCCGGGAATGGATGCCGGAACCACTTCCGGGGCATCTTCCCCGAAAGGCATGACGGCCGCGGAACGGGGAAGCGGCACATAGCCCTTCTGCCTTTTCCGGCGTCTGCCCTGCACGGCGGCGGAAGGCGTGTTGACGAAAACCACGGCGTCGCTCGGCGCATCCGGCCAGGAGGCGCAGACCTTCTCCGCCTCGGCAAGCACCGCGTCATACTTCGCGCTGCAAGTCTCCACACAGGCCACGGCCGCCACAAAGCGCAGGGGGAAGGAAAAACCGCTGTCGGCCAGGGCCTGACGCACAAAGGCAAAGGCGTCGTCCACCCTCTGCCTCACGGCCGAACAGGAGGCGGCGTCGGGGCGGAACACGGTAAAGGAGTCTTCCCCCCACTCGCCGACGACGCAGTCGGAACCGAGCAGAAGGGCAAAGGCCATGGACACGAAATCGCGCCTGCACTGAAGGGCTTTTGCGTCGACCTCCCGGCCGGCAAGGCCCACCATGCGCACCAGGGAAAGGGAATGAAGGGAGGAGGTGCTGCCGCGCATGACGGATTCGGCAATCTTGCGCGCCGTTTTCCTGCCGTACATGCCTGCGGCGGGCAGGTAGCGCACCTCCTCGCCCACGGCGTCTTCCCGGGCGTGGCGCAGCTGGGTGTTCTGAAGAAAGACGGAGGCCTGCACATGGCCCGACTGCGGATTGCGGGAAAGGTAGGCGGTGTAGGAAATCCAGCGTATGATGCCGCCCCTGTCCACGCGGCGGTACTCGCGCACCACCCAGCTCCTGCCGCGGGCAAAGCTTTCCAGAAGCGCGGTGCGGCTGAAGCAGCCTTCGAAATCGCCCCGCTCCTCGCGGAAGAAGAGGCGCTTTTTTTCCCGGCTGAGCAGGGCCTCGCAGCTCGTATCCCTGAGCTGCTCGGAAATGAGCGAGCCTTCCACCCAGAAAGTGTCCACACGGTCGTCGGAAAGGTCGAGGCGTATGTAGGCGAAAAGATTGGGGCGCAGGGCCTCCCACAGCCTGTCGGAACCGGAAAGCATGCCGTGCAGAGGCCTTGCCAGGCCCACCACCTTGAGGGGCCTTCTGTCGTCGTCGGGAACCATGGCGTAGGAGAGCGAATACCAGCCGTAGCTTCGGCTCATCTTGTGGCGCATGATGAAGGCGCCGCCGCCCGCATGGCTTCCGCTCAGTATCTCCCCGGCAAAGGCGCGGAAACGCACGGCGGAATCGGGATGCACCCAGCCGCGCTCGATGAGCGATTCCGGAAAATCCCCCAGGCACACGGAGGTGGAGCGCAGATGCCTTTTCACGTTGAAAAGCCGGAAGGTGCGGCTCACAATGTCCACCTCCCACAGCAGGCTTCCGCCCTGATCGAGCAGAAGCTTGAGGCGCTCCCTGTCCTCGAGAAGCCTGTCGTCGCGCTTGCGCACGGCGGAAATATCGGTGGTGAAAACCAGCATCACGGGCAGGCCCGAACCTGAGAGGGTATGGCGCACGGCCCGGGAGCAGCACCAGCGCCACTGACCTTCCCTGACGGAAAAGCGGTGCTCGTATTCCACGATGCAGCCTGCGGCCGCTCCTTCCCTGAGCAGCCTTTCATATTCGGCCATGTCGTCGGGGTGCAGGGAGCCGAAGGCGGAAAGCCCGCAGGGCAGGGAAAGGGCCTTCTCGTCCACGCCCATCATACGGCAGAGAGCGGGGCTTGCGTAGATGACGCTTGCCGTGTCCCCCAGCTCAATGAGGGCCACGCCCTCCTCCATGTGCTTCAGGATCGCGTCGAACTGCACGGGAACCTGAATACCCGCGCCCTCGGGCCTCCTGAGCGCCGCTTCCGGGCCGAGCCCCACATGGAAGCGGTTCCTCCCCCCGGCCTTGGCCTCGTAGAGGGCGGCGTCGGCCCGGGCATAGAGGCTTTCAAAATCGGGTACGGCGCCGGAGGCAATGTACACGCCCACGCTCGCCGTGACGTGTATCACCGGGCTCACGCCTATGGAGAACTGCAAAGCCTCGCACACGGCCCGCGCCTTGGCCCGCGCCGCCTCTTCGGAAAACTCCCCGGAAAGCAGGGCAAAGAACTCGTCCCCGCCGAGACGGCCCACAATGTCCGTGGCGCGGAAACATCCGGAAAGGGCCCGCGCCGCAAGGCGTATGACGTGATCCCCGGCCTGATGGCCCAGCGTGTCGTTGACCTGCTTGAAATTGTCGAGGTCGATCATGAACAGGGCGCAGGAATCCCCGGGCTGCATGTGCTTCAGATACTGCTCAATGTAGGAGGTGGCGGTTTCCCTGTTGAGCAGGCCGGAGAGCACGTCGCGCGAGGCGCGTTCGGCAAGGATTTTCAATTCGCGCCAATAGCGGATATCGGAAATATGAAGCCCGTTGCTGTTCATGTCGGCCGCCGACTGGAAAACTGAGGTTCACTCCCGGGTTCCGCCCCGAGCCGGGCAACCGGAAAGCAAAAGGCACGGAAGGCCCAACATGCCGCAGAAGGCACGCAAACGCCCCGCACGCCGCCGCGGGCGGGAAAAAACAGGGGCCGCGCCGCGCACCCTTTTTTTAACATGTACAGTGTTGCATGATGCTGTCAAGGACGGAACGCGCGGAAGAACAGGAAAAAACCGGCCCGGAACACTCCGGCCCGCGGGAAAGGCAATCCCCTCTCCTCGGAAAAAAAAGCGGCCGCAGGAGGAAAAGCCTTGCCGCCCCGCCCTTCCCGAAACAGGGACGCGCCTTTCCGCCCCGCAGAAAAAGACCGCAGGATGCGGGCGGGAAATACGACGCCCGGCACGGCGCCGGGGAACGCAATACCGGGGCACGGCGCCGGGGCCTTCCCGGCACAGAAAAAGCGCCGCGGGCTAGAAGGCCGTCAGGGCGTAGAGGAGCAGATCCATGATGGAAGTATAGCGGGTGAAGCCCTCGGGGATACGGAACATGGCCGCGGAAGACTGCTCCGCCGCAATGTTCATGAGCCACGCGCTCGCGGCGTGGGTGGCGCGCGTCTCCAGCGAAGAGGCGTGCATGGGGAAAGGCGCGAAAGCCTCGTTTTCCCACACCTCCAGGGTGAAGCGGTTCACGCTGCCCATAAAGCCCGCCTCAAACACCACCCGGCTCTTCTGCACGGGGTAGCCCTGCCAGTTGTCCTTGCCGAGCGGCGTGTATTCCTTTTCCTGAAGGCTGATCATGCCCATGCTCTGGGGCATCACGGCCGCAGCCGCACTCTGCACAAGGTGCCGCCAGTTGCGCGCATCCCCGGTAACGGGTATCTCCACATAGGCCTTCAGGCGGAAGGAAAGCACCCGCAGCATGTGCTCCTGCGTGTCTACCATGAGGGCAAAGGAACCCGCCTGGCCGAGATCAATGTCCATGCGCGCAAAAGACCCGGACGACATGGCCGTGCCGCAGTGCCGTACCGCCTTCCCCTCCTGCCGGTATTCAATGTCGGCCCGGAAATCCGCATACGCCGCCGCCTGCGCCTCCGCACAGAACATCATCAGCCCCACAAGAAACAATACCGCACGCGCGGCCCGCTGAAACACGCTCATCTCACTCTCCGGGTACGGCCACAGACAACGCGCCGGAAACGCCGTCCATAAACACCGTCTGCATGGGACTCGCCACTTCGGGCAGCCCCGCATACACGTTGCGGCCGATGATACGCCAACGGTATATCTCCCCCTTGAACGCGGGCCGGTATACAAAACTGAACGATGAACCGTCCTCACTCTCCCAGGCATCCCGCGAGTCCACCCGATACTGATCCTGCGCCAGAAAAGGACAACCCTCACAAAGCTCGCCGTCTACTGCCTGCATCTCCAGAACCATGTACTCCATGTTCTGCGACGCCCCCGTCACCGTGCCCTGAAACGTGATGCTCCCGTCCGCCGCAGCCTCAGCCCGCAATGCCCCAAACGCAAACTCGTCCACCGAATAGTCGGGTATCGGCGCTCCCTTGCGGCCGCATCCGCCAAACAACACAAAAACACAAAACGAAAAGGCCAGAAAAACAACAAGTCTTCTCTTCATCCACTATCCCTTCTGCGTTGACCGGACTCCACGTCACACCGTGTACCCTACAACCGCCTTTTCGGCTACCCCGCCCCTTCTGTCAAGCCCACTCCCCCAAAACCGCAAAGGCAAAAAAGGCAGGAAAGGCAGGAAAGGCAGGAAAGGCAGCCGGGGCGCTGCCCCGGGCCCCGCCGGGGGGAATGATTCCCCCCGAACCCCCTCATTTGGCAAACTCGCGCGCGGATTGTGCGCAAAAGCAGTGCCTTGACTCGCTTCCGGTATCCTCCTTTCCGTGCAAAAGGCGCGGCAGGGCCGACCCCCGTGCCGCCGGGCAGGCTCGCCTTGCCGTGTTGCGGCTGCCTCAGTCAGTGTGAGCGTGCACTTCGTGCCCGCTCACGCAGGCCGACTGTTTTCCGGCCGTTGCCGGAAAACAGTGACAAAGGAAGGGATTGCAAGAAAAGAGAGGGCGTCCGGCGTGAATATCAACGGCTCTGCCCGGGGCACACGGTAGCGGTTACGCTTGCCGCCACCGGCCCGGAGCGTTGAGAAAGGGTAATCCTCCGCCGAGAAAAGCGGCGTTGAGAAAGAGCCCGGCAACGCTCCCTTATTTTTTCCTCCTTCCCTTATCACCGTTGACGGACGAAGCCCGGGAAGAAGTCGCGACCGGCGGCGGAACATTCCCCCGCATCCTGCCCTCCCCTCTTCTGCAACAACGGCGCGGCGCAATCCTCCACCCAAAAAAATCCTGCAATCCCTTCCTTTATCACCGTTGACGGGCGAAGCCCGACAACGGTCGGCCACGGCAGGTGGGCGCGGCAGCGCACACCTGCACTGACGAGGGGCAGGCTGTGACGGGGGGCGAGCCTTCCGGCCGGGGCTACGGGAGGAACCGGCCCGAGCCCTGCCGCGACCTCCGCCTGCAAGAAGGATTCCGCAACGGAAGCGAGTTGAAGGAGAACTTTTTGCGCACACCCCGTGCGTGAGCTTGCCCGATGAGGGGGTTCGGGGGGAATCATTC
>NZ_DYZA01000241.1 GCF_020741395.1 Mailhella massiliensis
CCATAATATATTCTCGACAGTTCCATAATATTGTAGCATAATCATACATATTCCCATACCATAAAAAATATGCCCGCGGAAAGCTTACTGCCTGTTTTTGGCATACACCTCCACGGGAAAAGACAATATGACGCCGTTCACGGCGTTTTTCCCAGGGAGAATATCATGAACAGAAAAGTATATTCCGGCCTCGACCGCCTGCCTCGCGGACAGGCATCCTCCGTCATCACGCAGGGCTGCCTCGTACTGGAAGGCGGCGCGCTGCGCGGCACCTACAGTGTGGGCGTCATGGATGCGCTTATGGAAGAGGAGGTCAACCTTCAGTGCACCATCGGAGTCTCGGCGGGTGCGCTCAACGGCATAAGCTATGTATCCGGCCAGATAGGCCGCTCTGCGCGCAGCCCCCTGCGCTTCCGACATGACCCGCGCTATTTCGGCTTCCGCGCTTTTATACGCAACCGCAGCCCCTTCGGCTTCGACTTCATGTTCGGAGAACTTTCCAAAAAACTCGACCCGCTGGATCTTGAACGCTTCATGCGTCCGGAGCGGCGCTTTGTGGCCGTGGCCACCAACTGCCGCACCGGGAAGGCGGAATACTTTGAAAAAGGTGTCTGCCCGGATATCATGCTGGCCACGCGGGCTTCCTCCACCATGCCGTATATTTCCCAAATGGTGAACATGGGAGGGAATCCCTACCTCGACGGAGGCTGTTCCTGCAAAATACCCATACACTGGGCGCTGAAAAACGACTTTCACAATATCGTCGTCATCAAAACGCGGCCCGACGACTACCGGCGCGACCCTTCGGCCGGGAGCAGACTTGCGCGCCTCGTCTACGGCAGAACATGGCCAGCCCTGGCCTGTTCCCTGGCAGAAAGCAATGCCGACTACAACCGCCTCTGCGACGATATCGCGCTTCTGAGCGGAAAAGGCCGAGTCTTCGTCATCAGCCCTTCGCGCTTCATGGACATAGGCCGCATGGAAAAGAATCTGGAAAAGCTGGGAGAGTGGTACTGGCTGGGCTATCACGATGCGAAAAACGCCATGCCTTCCCTGAAGCGTTACCTGGGAAGGGAAGAAGACTGAAATACCCTCCGTCCCCCGAAAGGCGGTGCGGCAAAGCGCGGGAAATGCGTTTTTGGGCATATCCCCGAGAAAAACCGCCTTCATTCTCCTTCCGTCATAAAAAAGGCCCCGGAGGGGCCTGACGGTGCAAACGCAAGATTTCCACCTAGTTTTTCAGGGAAGCAAAGGATTCCAGCCCGAAATGGGGCTGCGGCTGCACCATGCCGGTATCAAGCTTGGCGCGAAGGTCCAGCATGGCCCGGCGGATCTGTTCAGGGCACGAGGATACCTTCGAGGTGGGGCAGATGGGCATGTTTTCAAAACGGCTGATGACTTCGTCGATATGCATGCCGCGCATGAGGCGGCCTATGCCCTGAAGGTTGCCGGGGCAGCCGCCCTTGAAGTCGAACCTGGTGATGACGCGGCTTTTTTCATCCACTTCTATCATGAACATTTTGGAGCACACACGCTCCGGTATGAAGACAAACTGCATGGATATCCTCCCGTTGTGGAAAACAGAGTCTTACGAAAATCTCACGCCTCTGGCAAGGCGGCGCGGCCGTTTTTCTCCGGCCGGACTTTTTTGTAAGGGAAGAGACTTTCTCCCCGCCCTCCCCTGAGAAGCCGTCGTTTCCGGTATACTCCCTTAAAGCAAGGTTGACGCCGCTCGATTTTGCCCTATCCTTTCTCCGGGCGAGCGCTCTCCGGCCCGCCCGGGAAAAAGCCGCTTCCGGTACGGCGCCGGTCTTTTTCCGACTCCGCCGCATCCCGCCATCAACGCGCATCCGCGCTTTCAGGAAGGTCATACATGAAAAAAAGACGCATAGTTCCCATCACCGTTCTGTCCGGCTATCTCGGCGCGGGCAAAACCACGCTGCTCAACCATGTTCTTTCCAATCAGGAAGGCTACAAGGTTGCCGTCATCGTCAACGACATAGGTGAAGTGAACATCGACGCCAGCCTCATCGCCCGGGGAGGAACCGTTGAGGTGGACGACAGCCTCGTCCCCCTTTCCAACGGCTGCATCTGCTGCTCGCTCAAAAGCGATCTTCTGGAGCAGGTGCTTAACCTCATCGAATCCGGCAGATTCGACTACATCCTCATCGAGGCCAGCGGCATCTGCGAGCCTCTCCCCATTGCTCAGACGCTCTGCCTCGGCGATGAATCCCTGCCCAAGATATGCAGGCTGGACGGTATCGTCACCGTGGTGGACGCTCAGCGCATGGTGGATGAATTCCTGGGCGGGCAGAAGCTCGTGGAGGAAGACCTGGAAGAAGAGGACATAGCGAGCCTCGTGATACAGCAGATAGAATTCTGCACCACCATCGTGCTCAACAAGGTGGACGGCCTTACCCCCGATCAGCTCGGTCTGCTCAGAACCGTAATCCGCAAGCTTCAGCCCGAGGCGAACATCATAGAAACCAACTACGGCAAGGTGGACGTAAAGGCCATTCTCGATACGGGCCGCTTTGATTTCGACCGTGCCTGCGCCTCCATAGGCTGGGTACAGGCTCTGGAAGCCGACGCTCCAGAAGAAGACGAGCATGAGGAAGACCATTCCGCATGCGACCATGAGCACGGCCACTGCGTGCACGATCACGCCCATGAACACCACGAACATCATGAGCATGAGGAGGGGCACGGGCATCACCACCATCATCACGACGGCCACGAGCACGGCGAAGAATACGGCATTTCCACCTTCGTGTACTTCCGCCGCGCCCCCTTCAGCCAGAAGAAGTTTGAAGATTTCGTCAACGACGCCTGGCCTTCCAGCGTCATACGCTGCAAGGGCCTCATCTGGTTCGTCGACGAGCCGGACACTGCCTACCTCTACGAACAGGCGGGCCGCCAGATGACTGCCTCGCCCTACGGCGAATGGGTAGCCGCCGCCCCTGCCAAGCGCCAGGCCGCCGAACGCCGGGTGGACAAACAGCTCGACGAGGAATGGGACGAAACCTACGGCGACAGGATGCAGAAGCTGGTCTTCATAGGCCAGCACATGGACAAGGCGGCTATCTGTGCCGCGCTTGACGCATGCCTGGAAAAATAAACTCTTCGCTCGGCCGGTGTTCCCGGCCGAGCGTTTTTGCGGTGCATGCCGCTCCCTTCAGCCCGGCCATGCCGGAAATACATTCCCATGCGCAGAAACATCGTTCCCATCACGCTGCTCACCGGTTACCTCGGCGCGGGCAAAACCACGCTGCTCAACCATGTTCTTTCCAATCAGGAAGGCTATAAAGTCGCCGTCATCGTCAACGATATAGGCGAAGTGAACATCGACGCCGCACTCATTGAAAAAGGCGGCAATGTAGAGATGGACGACAGCCTCATCCCCCTGTCCAACGGCTGCATCTGCTGTACCCTTAAAGAAGATCTGCTCCAGCAAATTCTCGACCTTATCGCCACCTGCCGCTTCGACTACATTCTCATCGAAGCCAGCGGCATCTGCGAACCCATGCCCATCGCCCAAGCCATTACCCTGGGCAACGAAGTCATGCCCACGGTGTGCAGGCTGGATGCCGTCGTCACCGTGGTGGACGCCATGCGCATGGCCGACGAATTTTTAAGCGGGAAAAAGCTCCTGGGAAAAAACGATGACGACGATGTGGAAAGCCTGCTCATCCAGAAGATCGAATTCTGCACCGCCGTGGTGCTCAACAAGGCAGATGAAGTGTCCCGGGAGCAGCTTGACGAAATCCGGGCCGTCATCCGGCAGCTTCAGCCGGAAGCTTCCATCATGGAAACCAATTACGGGAAAGTTCAGGTTGAGGATATCCTCAATACCCACAGTTTCAACTTCGCCCGTGCGGGCAGATCCGCCGGATGGATACGCGCGCTCCAGGCCCACGCCGGACACGAGGGGGAAGCGGAGCACGGCGCCCCTCACGGCGGCCACAGGCACGAACATCATCACGAACATACGGAAGGCCATTCCCACGGCGAGGAATACGGCATTTCCACCTTCGTGTACTTCCGCCGCGCCCCTTTCGACCAGGAAAAATTCAGCGCCTTTGTGGAAATGAGCTGGCCGGAAAACGTCATACGTTGCAAGGGGCTTGTGTGGTTCCGGGAAAACCCCTCCATGTCCTATATGTTCGAGCAGGCGGGAAGGCAGACAGTGGCCACTCCCTTCGGACGCTGGATGGCCACGGCCCCGGAACAGCAACGCCGGGAGGCTCGCCGCGCCAATCCGGAACTAGACCGCAATTGGGACGAACGCTACGGCGACCGCATGATCAAGCTGGTTTTCATCGGCAGGCACATGGACAAAGAAGCCATATTTTCAGAGCTGGACGCCTGTCTGGGCCTTGATTGAGCCCGGCAATATCTGCCCCGGAAAGACGGGGACGGCTGGAGCCTGACGCATACCCAGTACCGAAATTACCGCCCTGACAGGACGCAGAACCGGGCCCGATATCGGGCTCTTCTGAAGGCGGCCAGGCCTTCCTGCCCGTCCTCTATCGAAAAGGCGACGCAGCACAGCGCCTTCTTCCGCCCGCCGTATTCTCCCCTGCATGACACATATTCCGCCGCGTCTTTTCCTGTAACAAGGGAAAGAAAGGGCTTCTCTTTTTTTCTCCGTCCCCTGCAAAACACCCGCTCCAGACCTGTAACAAAGTCTGAAAAGTCTTCCGCCGCAAGAACAGACAAACTTCATGCACACCGCTCCATAAATATATCTCCACTCCTCTTTTATCTCTATATTTCTTATGTTACACTGAGTTCACTTTCAGGGGCAGAGGCCCTTTTCAGGGATTCCCGGCCCTGCCCGCCGCCTTCTGGAGTAAAATATGCTGAATGGTTACGACGTGATAGGTGATATACACGGCTGTGCGGACAAGCTGGAGGCTCTGCTTTCCCGCCTGGGATATGAAAAAAGCGGGGGAGCGTGGAGGCACCCCGACCGCATGGTCATCTTTCTCGGCGACTACATCGACCGGGGGCCTCAGATCCTGAAAACTCTGACCATAGTGCGCAACATGCGGGAAGCGGGCTCGGCGGAATGTCTCATGGGCAACCATGAATTCAATGCCGTCTGCTGGAACATACCCGATCCCGACAGCCCCGGCGAATATCTCCGCGGCCACGAGGACAAGCATAAAGTTCAGCATATCGACACGCTGGAACAGCTTGGAGATGAATACCTGCCGTGGGTGCAGTGGATGCGCAGCCTTCCCCTCTGGCTGGAACTCGGCGATCTCGGTGGAGACGGAAACCGTCTGCACATGGTGCACGCATGCTGGGCTCAGGATGCCATGTGCGCACTGCTCAACAACGAATGCGGCGGAGAAAGCATGCTCACCGGGCGCAACGATGCCCCCCGCCTCACCGAAGCGGGCTATCTGCGTGCCGGAAGCAACAAAAACAACTGTGAATATCAGGCTGTGGAAATGCTGCTCAAGGGACCTGAAATCGTCCTGCCGCAGGGGATAACCCTGGTGGACAAGGAAGGCCGGAAAAGAGACCGCATGCGCGTCAAATGGTGGCAGGGGACGGGCGCAACCTGCCGGGATATGGCGCTCATGGGCTGCGACGATATTCCCTCCATCCCCGAAGAGGCCCGCCCCGCTCCGGGTTCCTGGGAGGCCCTGCCTGTGGAGTACCCTACCTTCTTCGGACACTACTGGCGCAGCCCCGGTGAAGACATACGCCTCTATTCCCCGATGGTGGCCTGCCTTGACTTCAGCGCCGTTTCCGGAGGCCCGTTGGTGGCCTACCGTTGGAACCGCGGCGATACTTCTTTGAGAGACGACCGATTCGTATGGATCGGCAGAGGAGAAGATACCATCGCCCTTTCCCGAAGACTGTTTTTCCCCTGAGATTTTCTCCCCTCCGGGAAGGGAACTGCCTACCCGGCATGAACTTGCCTGAGCTTAGTACCGAAAAGCCGGCCCTCCTTTCCGGAGAAGCCGGCTTTTTCTGGGGAGATACCCTCCATGGAACAGTATGCGAGCTCCTTACCGCAAAAGAACCTCGCTCACGGCGGAGGTTCTCCTCTTTTTCCTGAAGACCTCATCCGGAGCAGGCTATGGACTCACGGCATTTATTCCACAGTACATGCCGAAAACTGCCGCCCCGCGGGAATGTGACTCGCCCTTTCCTCTCCCTGCGCGGGCCCGCCTACGGACACGGGCAGGCCCCGGCAGCACCGACGGATAATTCTAAAAACGCAGATCCCTTTCCCCTGCTTCCAGCCTTTTCAGGTAATCCAAGGTCCGTACTCTGATACTCTCCCTAGCAATCTGCCCGACTTCCGTCTCTATCATGCGTTCGCCGAGAGCCTTCAGCTCCCCGTCGGCATAATCGAGCAGATATTCCTTGAACGTCAGCAAGGCGTTGGGCTGGCAGCAGTTGCTGATTTCCCCGCTTTTGGCAAGAGGCATGAAGCGGTCGCCGGTGCGTCCGGAGCGATAGCAGGCCGTACAGAAGCTCGGCAGGTATCCGTCGCGCACCAGGCCTTTGAGCACGTCTTCCGGCTTACGTTCATCGGCAAGACGGAACTGCGGGGCCTCGCCGGGGACCTCACGGCCGGGGTGGGCATAGCCGCCTACTCCCACACAGGAACCGGCGCTCATCTGCGACATGCCGATATCCAGAAGCTCACGCCGGAACTCGGCGGATTCCCGCGTGGTGAGAATCATGCCGGTATAGGGTACGGCAAGGCGCGTCACGGCGATAAGGTGCTTGAAATCGCTGTCGTTCACCAGCTTGTAGGCGGAATAGTCCACCCCTTCGGCAGGCAGAAGCCGCGGGAAGGAAATGGTGTGCGGCCCTACGCCCGCCACGGCTTCCAGATGCTCGGCATGCATAAGCAGGCCCATCACCTCATAATGCCAGTCGTACAGGCCGAAAAGCGCGCCTATGCCCACATCGTCCAGCCCGCCGTGAAGCATGCCGCGATCCATGGCCTCGGTATGCCATTCATAATCGGCCTTGGGTCCGCCTTTGTGCATGAATTCATAGGTGGGCTTGTGGTAAGTTTCCTGAAAAAGAATGTAGGTCCCCAGCCCGGCTTCCTTGAGCTTGCGATAGTTTTCCGCCGTAGTGGCGGCAATGTCCACGTTCACGCGGCGTATGGAACCATTGTGCAGCTTCGTGTCGTAAATGGTGCGCATGCACTCCAAGATATAGTCGATGGGGCAGTTCTTATCGTCTTCCCCGGCTTCCAGAAGAAGTCGCTTATGCCCGAGCTTCTCCAGCGCGAGCACCTCTTCGCGCAGTTCCTCCTGGGAAAGCCTGCGTCGCACCGTCCTGTTGCTTGCGTGGAACCCGCAGTAACGGCAGTTGTTCACGCAGTAGTCGGAAAGGTACAGAGGCGCGAACATAACGATGCGGCGGCCGTAAATATGTTCCTTGATCTTCCGGGCCAGCGCGTACATGCGCTCAAGAATCTCTTTATCCTCCACATAGAGCAGGGCGGCGGCTTCCCTGTGCGTAAGCCCCTGGTAGGAGGCCGCCTTTTCCAGAATACTTTCCACGACGGCCCTGTTTAGGGCCGCCTTTTTTCCCTCTTCCAGCGAGGACATGATCTCGGCATGGTCGATGAATTCGTTGGCGTCAAGAGAGCGGATATCGTACATAAAGATTCCCCCGGCGGACAGGCCGCCCCGGTAAAACCGGCCATGGCAGAAACTGCCGTTCAGACAAGGCGCCCAAGGGAAAGAAAAGGCGCCTTCCCGCAAGGAAAGGCGCCCGGAATACGATACCCCCAGACACAGGGGGCGGGCGGCACAGACCTTTCTGCCCGGAACGCACAAAGGCACTCTTCGCAGTCGGGATACCGTAACAAAAAAGCCGCAGAGACGGCGCTCCTCCCGGAAGATGAATCCGCCGGTCGGATGGGGGTATCATACGCTTTCCCAGCAGGGAGGCAAGAGGGGCCTGCACCCGTTTTCAGAGGCAGGAAACAAGTATGCGCCGCCCATGACGCTCCCTTAATGAAGCCTTTTCGTTCCCTCCTCCTGACCTGAGAAAGGTGCACTCCCTATGTCCGCTTCCCGAAAGTCCGCCCCTGCAGACAGGTACCGCCGGGCTTTTCTTTCTCATATCTTGACAGGCCGCTCCATTGCTGGAAGCATCATCCCGCGCTTTTCAAACACTGTGCGCTCCGCCGCCTTCGCGCCCGAAGGTTCCCCTCAGCCAAAGGATTCTGACCATGGAAGAAAACCGCCTCGGCATCGTCGGCATCATTGTGGAAGATATCGAAGCCTCCGCCGCCCTGAACGCCATTCTGCACCAGTATGCCGATATCATCGTCGGCCGTCTGGGCATCCCCTACCGCGATCGCGGAGTATCCATCATCTCCCTTGCCGTGGACGGCAGCAATGAGGCCATTTCCGCCATGACCGGGAAAATCGGCCAGCTGGAACATGTTTCCGTAAAATCCGTCATCACGAAGATGTAGCTGCCCCGCCCTCCCCGGCCATGCGCGATAAAGGCCGCATGGCCGGGCGCCCGGGGAAGAGCCGAACAAGCGGAAATCTTACTCCAAAACCATCCTCATGGCGAAAAGCATGCCTTGGGAAATCGTTCCTGCCAAACGGAACGCCGCTTTATTTTCCCGGAAAAAAGTCCTATGTTGGGGCGAATTCACGCATCCGGGAGATATCATGCGAGAAATTTCCGCCGATCTCATACGCGACACCGTGGCGCGCCTGGCTGTGGAAGCCTGCTGCAACCTGCCGAAATCCACCTTGGCCGCCATGCGCCGAGCCAGAGAAGAAGAGCTTTCGCCCACAGGGCGCGACGTGCTCGACCAGCTCATCGAAAACGCAGGCATAGCGGAGACGGAACACGTCCCTCTCTGCCAAGATACCGGGCTGGCCGTGGTCTTTGCCGAGATAGGGCAGGAGGTGCACATCACGGGCGGACTTTTTGAAGACGCCGTGAATCAGGGCGTGGCCAAAGGCTATACCGAAGGGTATCTGCGCAAGTCTTCCGTGGAAGAGCCCCTTTTTGAGCGCAGAAACACCGGCGACAACACTCCCGCCGTCATCCATACGCGTCTTGTAGGGGGGGATCGCATCACCCTTCGCCTCGCCCCCAAGGGAGCGGGCAGCGAGAACAAGGGTGCTCTGTATATGCTCGTGCCCGCAGACGGCATCGAAGGCGTAAAAAAAGCCGTGCTGGAAACCGTGCGCCATGCCGGCGCGAGCCCCTGCCCTCCCATGGTCATAGGCGTAGGAATAGGCGGCAACATGGAGCTGGCCTGCCTTTGCGCCAAAAAGGCCTGCGCGCGCGATGTGGAAAGTCGCAACCCCGATCCGCGCTATGCCAGGCTGGAAGAAGAGCTTCTGGATATGGTGAACAAACTCGGCACCGGCCCGGCCGGGCTTGGAGGAAGCGTCACCGCCTTCAAGGTGAACGTGGAGTTCTGCGCCACGCATATCGCCTGCCTTCCCGTGGCCGTCAACATCAACTGCAATGCCGCGCGCCATGCGGAAGCCGTTCTGTGAGGAAACGCCATGCCTTCCACCCATCATCTGGTCACGCCTCTTTCCAAAGACGACATACGGAAGCTGCACGCGGGCGATCTCGCTTTTATCAGCGGTACCATTTACGCGGCTCGAGACGCCGCCCACAAGCGCATGACGGAAGCCCTCGATGCGGGCCTTCCCCTGCCTTTCGATCCTGAAGGCCAGCTCGTCTATTATGTGGGCCCCTCTCCCGCAAAACCCGGCACCCCCATAGGTTCCGCCGGCCCCACCACCTCCGGCCGCATGGACGCCTACACCCCCCGGCTGTTGAAGCTCGGCCTTGCCGGCATGATTGGCAAGGGCAACCGTTCTCAGGCTGTCATGAACGCCATAAAGGAAAACGTCTGCGTCTACTTCGCCGCCACGGGCGGGGCCGCAGCGCTCATTGCCCGCTGCATCCGTTCCTATACCGTACTGGCCTGGCCGGAACTGGGGCCGGAAGCTCTGGCAGCCATGGAAGTAGAAAACTTCCCCGTCACTGTGGTGGCCGACTGCTTCGGCGTCGACCAGTACGAGGAAGGCAAAAAGCCCTATCAGCACATCTGACGCCGCTCAGACCCGTCTCACGCATGGCTGCTCCGTACTCTCCGGGGCAGCCATGCGTGCTTTCCGCCCCTGCATCGTTCTTTCCTGCCCGACGTTTCCCCGGGCGGCGCTTTCCTCCTCAGAAAAAAAGCGCCCTCCTCCTTTCCAGCTGCGAGCATGTCCCTGCTTTTTTGCCGGCGGACACCTTGCCCCGCTACCCGTCATACGCCCGCCCTTGTAAGGACATGTTGTCCAGCCTGTTTTCTCCGTTCGCTTCCGTCCTGTTTCTTACCGAAGCAAGATGCTCTCCCCTCTGCGCCGTTCTCCTTTGCGCCCTGTGAGACACTATTCACAAAATTATAAAGAAACTGTCATAGTATCCTGATT
>NZ_DYZA01000242.1 GCF_020741395.1 Mailhella massiliensis
TACTGGACTGGACAATCACCGCCTTTGAGCTGATAGGCGAACTGGAAAAAAGTATCTCCGGCTCCTATGACGAATTAAACGGAAAGGTGGGGATTTCCGGTTCCCTGCCGATCATAGGGCAGGACATGTTCTCAAGCCTGCTCAGCCGCTTCATGAGGGAAAACCCCAAAGTCCATGTCACCCTGAGGGCCTGCCGCCCCCTTGAAGCTCTTGACGATATTGAAACCGGAGTTGCCGATTTCGGCCTGATCGCCATTGCTCAAAAGCCGGAGCGCTTCAACGCCACCCTGCTCTGTACCACGCCCTTCGTACTGGTCGCCCCTAAAAAGCATCGCTTCCAGATTTCCCCCGCTCCTCTTCCCGAAGAACTTCAGAATCTTCCGTTTGTCATGTATATGGGAAACGACAAGAAGGAAGTATATTCACCCTGGCTGACGAGCGAACAGCTGAAAGGCCTGACCGGAAAAACGGCTATGACGCTCAACCAGTACCAGCTTGTGCTTCAGTACATAGCCAAGGGATCGGTATGTGCCATTATGGATGAGCTGACACTCAAAACCTTTCCCGAGTACCATCGTCACCTTGTCGCCTATCCCCTTTCCCACCTGCTTGAAGACCTGCAATATTTCCTTCTGACCCGAAGGCACCGCCGCCTTGGAGCTGCGGCGGTGACCCTGAGCCAGGAAATCCTCACGCTGTTCCGCAGTCAGAAGGAAAAGAAGCTCACACCAGCATATTAAGAGGAAACTCGTAAGAGATGCTCCCCGTGCTGCATGCCAGGCGGCAGCAGCCGCAGTGCCAGCATTCATCGGGGTAGCTTACCACCGGGCCGTCATCCGTAAGGGTGAGAATGTGCCCGGGGCAGGCCTCCACGCAGCTCCCGCAATGGCTGCAATGGCCGCAGTGCAGGCAGCGGGCACTTTCCCTGACGCCTTCTTCCTCGGAAAAGCCCTCGTCTATTTCGGCAAAGGGCAGAGACGTGCCCCCCTGCCGGCTTTTCACACGAGGGCCATGCTCGTGGTAAACAACATTATAAATTTCGCCAAACACCACCTTATGAGCGGCTTTTGCCTGCGCAGAAGCCTCCGCAAACGCCACCTGGCCGCAGGCATCGATAAATGCGTCCGGTATCTCCTTCATTTCCATAAGGAAACTGTGGATTCCCACCGCACAGCGCCGCCCGCTGCCTATGGCTTCCGCAACGGTGGAAGGGCCGATTGCGGCGTCCCCCGCAGCGAATACGCCAGGTTGCGAGCTTTCCCCATACTCTCCGGCCTGAATGAAACCGCGCGGCGTCTTTTCCGGCGCATCCTCATCAAGGAAGGTAAAGGCGGGCATAAGGCCGCTCGCGGCAATAACGATATCCGCCCGTACGGGAGGAAGAGGAGTTGCTTCGGCATCGACCTCAAGAGCCCCGCTCTCTGAAAAAGAGAAGGAACGCACCGGCACAGAGCCGACAAGGTATCCCTCCTCATCCTTTTCAATGCCCTGGGCAAGGCGGCTGCCCAGCAGCGCTATCCTCTCCTCGCGGGCCTGCTCGATTTCTTCTGCCGGGGCATGCAGGGCATCTTCCTTTTCCAGGCACAACAGGGCAACGCTCTCCGCCTTCAGCCTCCGGGCCGTAAAGGCGCAATCCAGCGCCACGCCGCCGCCGCCGAGGATAAGCACCTTTTTCCCTTCAAGGGGTTCCCGGGACAGTTCAGCTTCCTTCAGAAAAGACAGGGCAGGCCGCAGGTATTCTTTTCCCGGTATATTGAGGATGCGCTCCTTCCAGGCTCCGGCGGCAATCACACACGCATGATGCCTTGAGCGCAGCTCCTTCCAGGAAATGTCCTGCCCTACCCTGACGTTGGTGTGGATACGCACGCCAAGCTCCATCACGGCGGCGACTTCGCGGTCAACCACATCCTTGGGCAGGCGGAAGTCCGGGATTCCCTGGCGGGGGATACCGCCTGCCACGGGTGCAGCCTCATAAACGGTAACACTGTGGCCAGACAGCGCGCAGAACCACGCACAGGTCAGGCCCGCCGGGCCGCCCCCGATGATGCCCACGCTCTTTCCCGTGGCGGGCGCAGGGAGAAAGGCTCCCCGCCCGCCCCTGTCGGCCGCAAGCCGTTCCAGGGAATGAATGGCAATCGGCTCATCATACTCGGCGCGGTTGCACACGCCTTCACAGGGGTGGGGGCAAACCCGCCCCGTCACTCCGGGGAAGGGATTGCGCGCCCTGAGCCAGCGCAGCGCCTCTGAAAACTCGCCTTTTTCAACACATTCATGCAGTTTCTGAATGGGGTTGCCCGCAGGACAGCGCAGTTCGCAGGGAGACGTGCGATGCTGCCGGGAAAAAACATTGCCTTGTAACACGGGGTGGATCAGTGGTTTGCTGAATACGGGAGGCATGAATCTATCCTCGGGAATAAATGTTCGCGGAACATTTGCAGACGCGCCATGTCCATGCAATGGCGAACGCCTTGAACAACGCGGCTTCACAACATAAAAATGAAGCAGGAAACAGCTGCCGCCGCTCGGAACAGTACCGGCCTATATCGCCGGCAGGTCGGGGTTCCAGGTGAGCCAGGAAAATTCCGGCCGGCCGTTCTTCTGCCGCGTAACCAGAATCTTGTCGTCATACCAGGAGTCCTGTTCCGGATAATCGGAACGCCTGTAGGCGGAGCGCCCGCTTTCCTTACGTTCCAGCGTCGCTTTGGTATTCAGCAGGCATGCCTGCAGAAGGTGCAGGGATTCATTGGCGGAAGTAAGTTCATGCAGGTTGCCCGCCCTGATGGAGGCAGCATGTTCTTCAATATATTCAAGGCGCCGCACCGCAAGCCTTATGCCCTCTTCATTCCGCACGAATCCCATATAGTACGACATGACCTGCCGGATGGCGTCTTCAAATTTGCGGAAATACAGGCCGTTTTCCCTATGGAGAGGGCGAAAGACACGGGCTTTCTCTTCCCGCAGCTTTTGATCATCGCCGGCAGGGAAAGGTTCCCCCGCATGCTGCGCGGCATAGTGCGCCGCATGCCTTCCCGCCGCGAATCCGCAGCAAATGGCTCCGGAAAAGAAACCGAACATACTGCCGACAAACAGCCCGGGCATGGTTGAGGAAAATTCATCATCGGCCTGAACCAGCCCGCTGAAGTCCAGATCGGAAATCTCCACTTCCATGGGGTGATGTTCAAAATCGACGCCGCGCTGAGCGCAGTATTCAAGCCAGGTGGATTTATCCCCCGGCATGAGATTATATTGCAGGTGGCGACGCAGAGAAGGCTCAAGGTGACGCATGTCCATGTAGAAGGGCGGCCCGCTGCCTTCGGTCAGTTCGATATGAGTTCCCATGGAAAGAAGATGGCGGGGCCCCTGTTCCTCCATGGGATGGTATTTGTGCATGTATTTTTCGCCATGGGCATTAATGGCCTTGGATCCTGAACCGGCAATACCGTTCATGCCGGGACAGCCGAAACTTTTCGGGCACAGCGAAGCCGCCTGCCGCACATCCAGCCCGAGAACAGCTGCGCCCGCCTGATAGGGCAGCACATACTGGCTGCCCGTATTATAAGGATAGTGCTGAATATTATACGGATTGCCCGTAGAGTTCGTGCTGACTCTGCCCGTGGAATAGCCGAAGGCCAGAACAACGGCCCTTGCCCTAAAAATATGAAACGACCCGTCCAGCACATGGAAGCCCATCGCACCGGTAACCCTGTCGCCGTCCGAAATGAGCCTGGTGATCATGACATGATCAACCACATCCACACCCATCTGACGGATATGACGCCCAAGGCGCCGCTTGATGAACTGGCCGTTTTTAATATTGATGAACCATGCGCCCGGGTGCCCGAACCCCGTCGTTCTATAATAGGTACCGTCAGGATTGCGAATAAGCTCAATACCAAGCTTTTCCAGAAGATGTATCATCCGGGGCATGATTGATACCCATTCACGAATATGTGAAGGACGATATCCACTGGCGTCTGAACAGAAAGTTCTGACAATGGCATTTTCCGAATCAGTCTTTTCATCAGTATGCATAACAGCAAGAAAATGGTCGTTTCCTCCCCCAAGGGAACCAGAACTTTCCAGTAATCCACGATCCACCATCATTGTCCGCATACCCTGTTCAGCCGCTGCCATGGCGGCTCCACAGCCAGCAGCACCGGAACCAAGAATGAGAACATCTGTTTCATGTATGATTTCTTCATGTTCAAAATCTTCTGTCATGAGAAACCC
>NZ_DYZA01000243.1 GCF_020741395.1 Mailhella massiliensis
AATCATGTTCGGCCGACTCAAGGATTGGCGCAGAATAGCCATGCGTTATGACCGTTGTGCCCACACGTTCTTTTCGGCCATTTGTCTCGCTGCCATTGTCATCTTTTATATTTAATGAGTCCTGAACCTAAAGAAAAGCCCGTCACCAAGCTGGAGGATATGAAGGGCCTGCGCATGACGTGTATGAGCAAGCCTTTTGCCGATGCCGTGCAGGCTCTGGGGGCCAACCCCATCACCGTTCCTCTGCCGGATATCTATATGACGCTCTCGCGCAATTCCGCCGATTCCGCCCTCTTTTCCCTGCTGGCCTCAGGCTCCATCAAAATTAACGATATCATCAAGCATATCACGCTGATCAGCCTGTGCAAGGATATCCGCTTCGTGGGCATCAACAAAGATCTGTGGGACAGCTTCCCCCCGGACATACAGAAGGCCATTGAAAGCACCTGCTGCAGCGAGGAATGGGCATACCGCATGTCCCAGGTCATGGACAACGGGGATATCTCCGGCAAGGAACTGCTTACCAAGTCCGGAGCCAAATTCTATACCCTGGACGAAGCCGAAAAGGCTCGCTGGATCAAGGCCTGCGAGCCTCTTGACCAGACCTGGATAGATAAGGTCGTGGAGCTCGGCATTGCCAGAAGCGACGCGGAAACGCTGCTCAAGCAAGTCCGCAGCACAGGCGCGGAAGTCACGGCATCCCTTGCCGCGAAGACGGCACAGTAAGCTTTCCTTCAAAATTCCATCGGCCTCGGGTTCCTTTTCCCGGGGCCGGGATGCGACCCCGTACTCTCAAAGCAAAAACACCAGCAAGGGAGGATGATCATGAGTTCTGGTATTGAAAACGCTGCGCATCGCCTGAGCGTGCTTTCCAAAAGCATCAACGGCGTATTCTACAAGCTCTCCGCGCTGGCGGCGGGACTCATGGTCATCCCCACCGTCCTGGACGTGCTCAGCCGTTTCCTTTTCGACAAATCCCTTATAGGGGCCATGGAACTTGTCGAGTTCTGCATGGTCGTTCTGGTGTTCAGCTGCTTGGGCTACATTCAGGACGACCGCTCCCATATCAGGGTCACCCTGCTTACCGATCATTTTTCCCCAAGTATACGGGAAATGCTGGAAACGGTTTCTACGCTGTGTCCCTTCCTTCTGCTCTGCCTCGTCACATGGTGCGTGTTCCAGAACGGCGTGACCAAATCCGGCACCAACGAGCTGAGCGGCATGCTGGGAATCCCGCTTGCGCCCTTCATCTTCTACGGCGCTCTCGGCTGCCTCATCTTTTCTCTGGCCCTGCTTGCAAATTTCATCTCCGTCGCTGCGGACATGCTGTCCCGGAAGATGTATGTTTCCTTCCTCTGCGGCATAGCGCTCAGTATCCTTCTGCTTTCCCTCCCCTTCCTGGTCCGGGGCACGGAACTTGCCGACAATTACATGCTTCTCGGGTCCCTCGGCATGCTCATTCTCATGGCAAGCATACTTCTGGGCATGCCCATAGGCCTGGCCATGGCGCTGATGGGATATATCGGTATGCTGGTCATCTACCCCACGTTCAAAGCTTCCTTCTCCATGCTTGGCGTGAACCCCTACAACGTAGCCTCCAACTACACCTATACCGTAGTACCCATGTTCATTCTCATGGGAGAACTGGCCATGTACAGCGGCATAAGCCAGGATCTGTTCAACGCCGCCAACGTATGGCTCGGCCGCCAGCCCGGCGGACTCGGCATTGCCACCGTAAGCGGATGTGCGGGCTTCGCCGCCGTTTCCGGCGATTCCATGGCCACCGCCGTGACCATGGCTTCCGTAGCCCTTCCTGAAATGCGCAAGAAGAAGTACGACCCCGGCCTTGCCTGTGCCACCCTCGCCGCAGGCGGAACCCTGGGCATACTCATCCCTCCGAGCACGGGCTTTATTTTCTACGCGCTCGTTACCGAAGTCTCCATAGGGAAGCTCTTTGTGGCGGGCATTATTCCCGGTATTCTCCTGACCATCATGTTCATTGCCGTACTGCTTTTCATCGCCTATCGCAAGCCGGAACTCTCTCCCCGGGGAGAAGCCACCACATTCAGGGAAAAAATCCGTTCCATCCGGGGCATTTTCGCCATGGTCGCCCTTATCTTCCTCATTCTCGGCGGCATACTCCTCGGCTGGTTCAGCCCCAATGAAGGCGGCGCCGTAGGCGCTGCGGGTACGCTTCTTTACGCCGTGTGTCGCCGCCGCCTGAGCTGGCAGGACTTCAAAAACGCCCTTGACTCCACAGCCGAGGTGACGGGACGGCTTCTTCTGATACTCATCGGTGTAAGCATCCTGGGCACCTTCCTCGCCGCTACAGCCCTGCCCTACGACCTGGCCGACGCCGTGGTCAACCTCCATGCCAACAAATACGTCCTTCTCACGGCCATAGTCATCTTCTATATCATCATGGGCTGCCTCATGAACGTCATACCCATGATTCTGCTCACGCTCCCGGCTATCTATCCCACCATCATAGAACTCGGCTTTGACCCTGTATGGTTCGGTGTGGTGGTCGTCATCCTCATGGAGGCCGGACAGATCACCCCGCCTGTGGGCATCAACGTCTTCGCCCTGAGCAGTGTGGCGACCGACGTACCCATGGCCAGCATTTTCCGAAGAGTGGTCCCCTTCTTCCTGGCCATGATGTTCCTGGTCTTTCTGCTTGCAGCATTCCCGCAGATAGCCCTGTGGCTGCCCTCCATACTGTTCTGACGCGGGCCCATACCGTAAACCCGCATGCGACGCCCGCGCTCCGGGGCAGCCTGTGAGATACCGCGACAGGCAAAAAGCGGCCATGGACACTCCATGGCCGCTTTTCTGCGCCTGACAGCCTCCGCAGATATCGGAAGAAGGGGGCCTGTGACTAGCCGATTTCCTTAAAAAAACGCCCTTACTCTACACGGCCATTGCTTTTTTCCTGCTTTTGCGAATAATCCAACCCATTGCAGGAGAACAGCATGGACAGCGCGCACACCATAAAAGAAGACGATTCGCCCAGGATCACACGGCTTCTGCGCATCGCGCAGGAAATACGCCGGGAACCGCTTCAGACGCAGGAAAGCCTGCGGCAGAAATTCGGCATCAGCCGAAGCCAGTATTATAAGGATAAAGCGGCCCTGGCTGCTGCGGGCTTCCGCTTTGATTTCCAGAAAAAACGGGGCTTCCGTGTTCTGGAAGACAGGCTCACCCCCATTACGGGCCTCACTTTCAGCGACCGCCTTCTGCTTATGTTCGCGCTGGAGCATCTTGCCGCGGAAGGTGACGGCACCCTGGCCGCCCTTGCCATGGAGACCGGCCGGAAGCTTGCCGGGGGCCTGGACTCCCCCTTTCGAGAACAGCTACAGAAAAGTTTCGACTCCTGCGTCACCATGGGCACGTTCGGCGTCAGGCCGGAAGTACTGTCCTCCTTGCAGGATGCCGTGAGCCGGGGCCAGCGCGTCCGCATACTGTACACCAGGGCTGCGGACTGGACCAAAAGCTGGAGGGAAATAGACCCCCGCCGTATCTATATCCGCAAACGCGCCATCTATCTTTATGCAAGGACGGTGGATGAAACGCCCCCTGCCTGGAAAATCTTCCGCCTGAACCGCATCGACGAGGTCCGCCCCACGGGCGTATTCTGCTCCTGGGATCCTATGGACGACTGCGGCTTTGAAGAAAAGCAGAAAAATGCCTTTTCCGGCGTATTCGGCGACAGGCTCTACAATGTCAGCCTGCGTTTCACCGGTGGAGCCATGCGTTACGTCCTGGAAAAAACATGGCATTCCAGCCAGCAGATACGCCGCTCCGAACATGAGCTGCTCTTTTCCGTGCGTGTTTCCGACCCGCAGGAAGTGCTGTACTGGGCGAAACAATGGGGAAATGAGGCCGAAGTGCTCAGCGTGGAACTGGCGGAGGAACAGTAGCTCCTCATCCGGCATGCGGCGAGGCTCCCCCTTCCTTTTTCTGAAAAGGCCCGCACGCGCTCCGGCGGCCCCCAGGAAGGAACGGCCTGTCCGCCCCTCCGCCTTCATGGCGTCCTTTTCCCCGGCCGTCCACACAGCAGTAGATGCCGCCCGCTTTTTTTCTTTCCCCCTCCCCGCTTCCTGCTACGCTTTCTTCTGAAAGCGAAGAAAAACTTTCCCGCCAGGGATGTTCCCGGCGGAAGACGAGGGAGAACATACATGCCTCAAACACAGCATCAGCTTTGCCCTGCGGCAGAAGAAGAACCCTGCCGGAATGAAGTGCTTGCCCTCCTGTGGAGTGAACCCGGCCTGCTTGCCCTTGTGCCTGAGCAGGATGAGGAGCTCTGCCTTGCCGCCGTACAGGAAAACGGTCTTGCCCTGCGCCATGTGCGTTGCCAGACGAATGCCGTGTGCCTCGCCGCAGTTCTGGAAAACGGAGAGGCGCTGGAATTTGTGCGTGAACAGACGCCAGCCCTCTGCCGTGCGGCCGTCATGCAGAACGGCCTTGCCCTGCGCTTCGTGAAGGAGCAGGACGACACGATATGCGAGCTTGCGCTGAAGCAGAACCCGGACGCGCTGGCTTATGTGCGCAACATCACGCCGGAGCTTCTCCGGCTCGCGGCCTTTTCCCCTCTGGGCACCTCTTTTATTCCCGAAGGCGCATCGCCCGATCTTTTTCTGGACAGGGAGGCCTCCGCACGCCTGGCTCTGGCCCGCATCGCCCATCCAACGGAAGAAGAATGCCTGCGCGCCGTCATGGCCGATCCCGACGCTCTGGAGATGCTCGATGCACAGCAGCAGACGGAAAGGGTATGCCTTGCCGCCGTACGCCAAAAAGGCGAAGCCCTGCGCCATGTGCGCTGCCAGACCAATGCCGTGTGTCTTGCCGCCGTACAGGAAAACGGCCTTGCCCTGCGCTTTGTGCGCATACAGACGGAAGAGCTTTGCATGGCCGCCGTGAGGACAAACGGCGCGGCCTTGCGCTATGTGCATAGGCAGACGGAGGAAATATGTCTTGCTGCCGTGCATAATGATGACGACGCACTCTGTTATGTACGGAATAAGACCCGAGAAATCTGTATGGCCGCCATGGAGCAGGGAGGCACGTCCATACGCTTCCTGCCGGAACAGGATGAAGAACTCCAGCTCGCCGCCCTGCGGACAAGCGCCTACAGCCTGCGCTGGATAGCCCGGCCTTCGCGAAAAATTCTCATGGAAGGGGTGAAAGAATGGGGGAATGCCCTGCAGTTCGTTGCCGGGCAGGACGAGGAAATCTCCATGGCTGCCCTGGAAAATGACGGCGACAGCCTCTGCTATGTCCACAGACAGAATGAGGCTCTCTGCCGGCAGGCCCTGGCAAGCGGGGGCTGGGAATCTACCCTGCGGTGGATACGCCTGCCCCAGACCCGGCAGCTCTGCTTTCAGGCCTTGCAGGCCAACGGCCTGAACCTGCGCTATGTCCGCGAGCAGGACCATGCCCTCTGCCTTGAGGCCGTCCGTCAGGACGGCATGGCTTTGCAGTATGTAGACAAGCCCACGGAAGATATCCGCCTCGCCGCCGTCACGCAGAACGCGGAGGCGCTGCGCTTCATCCTCTCCCCCTCAGAAGAAGTACAGCGTGCCGCAGTCCTGGAAAGCGGCGACGCCCTGCAATACCTCCTCTCTCCATCGGAAGAAACGGCCATGCTCGCCGTCACGCGGCATCGCTGGAGCGGCAGCCCCTTGCGCTATGTAAGAAATCAGACCGAGGCGCTCTGCCTGGAAGCGGCCAGACATTCGAAGGAAGCCCTGCCCTTCATCCGGGACAGGGCCGTAGCCGCCCGGGTACGGGCCGCGCTGGAAAGGGAAGAGAAAGAAAAAACCGAGGAATAGGGCCCTGCCTGCGGCGGAAAAGGAAAAGCCTTTGCCAAGGCTCCCCGGAGAGCATATCCCTGCGTGTGGACTGCCTGCGAA
>NZ_DYZA01000244.1 GCF_020741395.1 Mailhella massiliensis
AGGTAGAGTTCGAGGAGGTCTATTTTGAGGTGCGAGTCGTTTTTCATGGCGATGCTTATGCCCAGATAGGTTGCCCAGAGAAAGCAGTAGCGGGCGGCCTCTTCGGGCCATGCCAGGGAATGATTGAGGCAGTAGCGGAAAAAAACCTGCAGGAGGATGATTGCGGTCATGGCCCCGAGGAAAGCAATGCCGAGGTTTTCCGTCAGTGAATCCAGGAAGGAGAAGAAATGTTTCATGATGCCCCCATGCGTTTTTATCGGGAGGGGCAGGGAGGGGAGTACCCCCTCCCGCCGGGCATTACAGTCCTAAAAGTTCAGCCGCATTCTCCCATGTGAATTTTCTGTAGAGATCTTCGGGAAGCTGGAAGCGCTGTATTTCCTTCATACTCTGCTTCATGCCGCGCACAGGGTAGGCGGAGCCGAACAGAAAGCGCTTCCCGTGGGTGAAGTGTATGCCGCGGGCAAACATGTCGCTGCCCGGTACCCTTTCCATGTTCATGTAAAGGTCAGGGATGAGGTAGACGTTCTCCGTCACGCAGGCCACGGCGGCGGCAGCCTCCACCCAGGGGTAACCGGCATGGGCTATGATGAATTTGCAGGAGGGGAAATCCTTGGCTGCTCTCTGCACACATTCGGGCTGGGCGTAGGACATGTCCGGGCCGAGCAGCATGCTCTGCGAAACGACGACAGGCACGCCGAGTTCCTCGCAGCGGTCGTAAACAGGATACAGTTTGTTGCTGTCGGGGTAGAGTGCAGGGCTCATGCAGCCGGGTTCGACCACAATGCCTTTCAGGCCGAGCTCCGCCACGGCGTGCTCCACTTCCTCCACGGCCTGCCGTATGCCGCCCGAAACGTCCACGGCGCCGAAGCCGATGAGCTTGTCCGGATATTCGGCCGCGCCCGCAGCCACTTCCTCATTGCTGACGCCGCCCCAGCCTATGGCCGTATTGCGGGGCAGGACCACGCCCATGTCTATGCCTGCTTCTTCCATTTCCTTGAAGAACAGAGGCATGGACATTTGGCGGGCGGATTCGACTTCTTCCGTGTCTTCGTAGTTGAACGGGAAGAGTTCAAATCCTTTCTGAGGGCCGAGAATGGACATTTTTTCAAAACCTTTCAGCGGAGGGCGTACACGAAAGTCAATGACCATGGCAAAGCTCCTTAAATTTTAATAAAACAAATGGTTATGATAGAATTTCCTATCAATGCACACAGAATACTTCATGCGAATGATAAAAAAATATGCATATAATGGTTTTTTGATTTTTTTTTAACAAAGCCCGAAGGAGCGGGAAGGGAGAAGGGAAAGCCGTCGGGAAGCGTGGAACCATGGTCGGTTTTTTCTGAAGAAAGCTGCGCGCCTTGCTTCAGCAGGCAGGAAAAGCGTTCTGAGCGTACAGGGCAGGCAGCCTTTCGGGCGTCGTTCAACCGGGCGAAGCAACAGGGCTTTTTCCCGATCAGAAGAAAGAGTTCAAAAGAAGAAAGGCCCTGAAAACCCATGCCGGAGGCAGGATTTTCAAGGCCTTTTCATAAGGCAGGGAGGGAAAAGTGCGGGGGGAGAAAGAGGGAGGGGGAATATTTTTTCTGTGCACGGAGACGCCGCTCCGTCGGACGGCAGCATTGAGGATCCGGGGGAGATGTTCTCCCCCGGAACGGAACGGGGAGGGCCCCGCCTGCCTTTACTTCATGTAGCTTTCGCAGTGGGCGAGGCTGCGGGCCCGGGCGGCGGCCATGCGCTTGCGCAGGATCTCGCGGTAGGCCTCCACGCTGCCGCCGATATCGGCGATGCTGCCTCGGGCGACGCCGCTCTCAAGGGCGGCCATGGCCACGGCGGGGGCGACCCATTCGATGATGCGCGGGTCGAGGGGCATGGGGATGATGTATTCCGGCCCGAAGGAGAAATTGCGGCCGTGGTAGGCGGCGCGCACGTCGTCGGGCACGGGCTCCAGGGCGAGGTCGGCCAGGGCGCGGGCGGCGGCGATTTTCATCGCTTCATTGATCTTGCCGGCGCGCACGTCCAGCGCTCCGCGGAAGATGAAGGGGAAGCCGGAGACGTTGTTGACCTGATTGGGATAGTCGGAGCGGCCGGTGCCCATGATTGCGTCGGGCCGCACGGCCTTGGCCTCCTCATAGCCGATTTCCGGCACGGGGTTGGCGCAGGCGAAAATGACGGGGCTTTCGGCCATGCCCTTCAGCATGTCGGCCTTGAGCGTGCCCGGGCCGGAGAGGCCGAGGAAGAGGTTTGCGCCCTTCAGGGCGGCGTAGAGCGTGTCGTCGATGGAGGAGCCGGGCGCGGGTTCTTCCTGGGCAAAGGTCATCTGCACGTCGGAAAGGTCGGTGCGCCCCTTGTGGATGAGGCCCTTTATGTCGAACATGGAGATGTTTTCCGCCTTCACGCCCATGGCGGCGTAGAAGCGCGCGCAGGCCATGCCCGCAGCCCCCGCACCCATGACGACCGCCTTCATGTCCTCTACGGCGCGCCCCGTGATGCGCGAGGCGTTCATGAGCGCCGCGCCGGTGATCACGGCGGTGCCGTGCTGGTCGTCGTGGAACACGGGGATATTCATGGCCTTCTGCAGCTCGGTCTCAATGTGGAAACATTCCGGGCCGCGAATGTCTTCGAGGTTGATGCCGCCGAAGGTGGGTTCCAGGGCCTTCACAATGTCGATGAGGCGCTCGGGGTCGGTGCAGTCGAGCTCTATGTCGAAGGCGTCCACGTCGGCAAAGAGCTTGAAGAGCATGCTCTTGCCTTCCATGACGGGCTTGCCCGCCAGGGGCCCGATGTTGCCGAGGCCGAGCACGGCCGTGCCGTTGGTCACCACGGCCACGAGGTTGCCGCGCCCGGTGAGCTTTTCGGCCATGGAGGGGTCGGCCTTGATATCGCGGCAGGCGTCGGCCACGCCGGGGCTGTAGGCCAGGGTGAGGTCGTCCTGCGAGACGGCTTTCTTGCTGGTCATGACTTCTATTTTGCCGGGGCGCGGCAGGCTGTGGTAGCGCCGCACGTCTTCCTTGGTGTAGCTCATGGCATATCCTTATATGTTGCCCCGCGCTGTGCGGGAGAGTTGCGTTATTTTTTTCTGAGGGTTGCGGGAAAGGCTACCGGGCGAGCACGTCCTTCATCACGGCAAGGGCACTCTGCATGGCTTCCCTGTCCGCCTGCGTGCCCATGTGCCCCATGCGGAATACCTTGCCTGCCAGAGGGCCGAGGCTTCCGCCCACATAGAGCCCCCTTTCGGCAAGGGCGGCGCGCCATTCGGGCCATGCATGCCCTTCGGGCACGCGCAGGGCCGTCACCGTGGGGGAGGGCACGGCGTCTTCGGCGGGCCAGAGCGTAAGGCCGAGGGCCTTCGCCCCTTCGCGGCAGGCGCGGGCCACGGCTTCATGCCGGGCGAACACGTTTTCGAGACCTTCCTCTTCCAGCGCGGAAAGCGAGGCGTCCAGCGCGGCCACGCCCCACCAGTTGGGCGTGTAGGGGAAGCGCATGGCGTCTTCAACGGCGTTGTCGAAGGGCTTCACCGCGTCGTAGCCGGTGTAGTTCACCTCGCGCACGCGCTCCCATGCCGCGGCGCTCACGCTCATGAAGCTCATGTCCGGCGGGCAGGAAAGGCACTTCTGCGAGCCGCCGAGCACGCAGTCGGCATGCCATGCATCGGCATGCACGGGCGCGCCGCCCGCGCTCGCCACCGCGTCCACCACGAAAAAGGGCACGCCCATGTCTTCCTTCAGCGCACCGAGCTCTTCAAGCGGGTTCAGCGTGCCCGAGGGCGTCTCACAGTGCACGGCCGTCATGAGCACGGGGCGATGCTCGCGCACGGCGTCCTTCACCCGCTCCAGCGTGGAAGCGCTGATGGTGCAATCGTAAGGCTCCGAAACAAGCACGGCCCTGCAGCCTAAAGCCTTCGCCATGTCGGCAAAGCCGTCCCCGAATACCCCCGTGCCCACAGAGAGTACCGTGTCGCCTTCCTTGAGCAGGCTTTTCAGCGCGCCCCACAGCACGAGCATCCCTTCGCCCGTGCCGAGAAGCACGTCTTCCTTCGTGCCGAGCACCTTCTGAAGGCGGCTGCGCACCGACTTGTAAAGTTCAAGATATTCCGTGCCCATGCGCGGAGGCGCATAGTCGCGGGAAAGCGCCCGGGCGACGCGGGGATGGATGGAAACGGGGCCGGGATAAAAAGGCATGGCCGCATAGGGCTGGAAACTGTTCATGGCACGGCGCGGGAAGCGTGGTTGCGGCCGGGGAAGTCGCTTTTCCGCGCATGGCTGCCTTCCCCGCCGTCTCCCTGCCGGGAGCAAAAGAGCGAAAACATAACGACTTCGCCCGTGAAATCTACAAGACTTTTCGTGAAAACCTCCTCCCCTGTCAAGTGCTCCCATGGGAGGCAGAAAAGGCGGGAAAGGCAGGAAAGGCAGCCGGGGCGCCGCCCCGGACCCCGCCGGGGGAGGTGCCCTCCCCCGGGCCCCCGCATCGGGCAGGGCCGCGCGGAAGAAGAGCGCAAAGGTTCTCCTTCATCTCGCTTCTGTCCTGTTCTTCTCGAATCTTCCGGGCGGGGCAGGTTCGTCTTTCTCCGTCTCCTGCCCCGCGTCAGTGCAGGCGTGCGCTGCCGCGCCCGCCTGCGGCTGCCGACATGGTTTCCGGCAAGGGCCGGAAACCATGTGCGTAAGGAAGAGATTTCTTGATGAGTTAAACGAAGGGGATGCGCATGTTTCCCGGGAGAGCTTCGGGAAAGGGCATTGTCGTTTTTTCTCCCTTGTTTTTTGCGGCCCCTTCTCCGTTCTTTTTCGTCTTTCGGAGCCTGACGGCAGAAGCGGGGGGGCTTGTCCCGATTCATCGGGGAATCATTCCCCCCGCTGCATTTTCTGTCTTTCAGGAAAGAAAACCACGCCCTGCACGGCTGCGGAGCGTGGTCTGTCGTGTTTTTTTCGTCCTGTCGGCAGGCGGAGCCTGACGGCAGAAACGGGGGTGCGGGGGGAATTATTCCCCCCTCTGCCTTTTCCGCCTTTACAGCGGGGCGCGGAGGTTATGGGTACCGAGGGCGCGGGTGAGTTTGTCGCCCGCGAGGAAGAGGCGGCCTTCGTCGAAGGCGCGGCCCAGAAGCTGCATGCCCACGGGGAGGCCTTCGCTCAGGCCCACGGGGATGGAGAGCCCGGGCAGGCCCGCGAGGTTGAGGGAAAGGGTGAAGATATCCATGAAGTACATCTGGAGCGGATCTTCGGACATGTGGCCCAGCTGCCACGCGGGCACGGGGGAGACGGGGGCGAGGAGCATGTCGCATTTTTCCAGCGCGTCGAGGTAGTCCTGCCGGATGAGGCGGCGCACCTGGGCGGCCTTGCGGTAGTAGGCGTCGTAGTAGCCGGCGGAGAGCACATAGGAGCCGAGCAGGATGCGGCGCTGCACTTCCGGCCCGAAGCCCTCGGTGCGGGAGCTTGTGTACATGTCTTCGAGGTTCCTGGGCGCGGCGGTGCGGTGGCCGTAGCGCACGCCGTCGTAGCGGGCGAGGTTGGAGCTCGCTTCGGCGGCGGCGAGGATGTAATAGCTCGCTATGGCGTATTCGGTATGCGGCAGGGAGACCTCCGCCACCTTTGCGCCGAGGCCGCGGGCCGCTTCCACGGCCTTTTCGCACGCTTCGGACACGCCCTTGTCCAGTCCCTCATGCCCGAAGAACTCGCGGGGCAGGCCCAGGGTGAGGCCGGAAAGGTCTTCCTGCGCGGCCATGGCGGCGGCGTAATCGGGCACGGGCACGGGGGAGCTTGTGCTGTCGCGCCCGTCGTGCCCGGCAATGACCTGGAGCATGAGCGCCGCGTCTTCCACGGTGCGGGCAAGCGGGCCCACCTGGTCGAAGGAGGAGGCGTAGGCCAGAAGCCCGTAGCGGGATACCCGGCCGTAGGTGGGCTTGATGCCCACGCAGCCGCACAGCGAGGCGGGCTGGCGTATGGAGCCGCCGGTGTCGGACCCCAAGGAGGCGAAGCACTGGCAGGCGGCCACGCTGGCTGCGGAGCCGCCGCTGGAGCCGCCGGGCACGCGGGAAAGGTCCCAGGGGTTGGCCGTGGCCCTGTAGGCGGAGTGTTCCGTGGTGGAGCCCATGGCGAATTCATCCATGTTGTTCTTGGCAAGGATGACGGCCCCTGCGTCCTTCAGCTTCTGCACCACCATGGCATCGTAGGGGGGGATGAAGCCTTCGAGGATCTTCGAAGCGGCGGTGGTGGGCAGGCCCTTCAGGGTGAGGGCGTCCTTCACGGTGACGGGTATGCCCCAGAGAGGCTTGTCGGAAAAGTCGGCCGGGCGCATCTTATCCATGGCGCGGGCTTCTTCCAGGGCCTCTTCGTCGCGCCGGGCGAGCAGCGCGCCGAGGGAAGGTTCCGTGGCGTTGATGCGGGAGATGCAGGAGGCGACGAGGCTTTCCGCGCTCACCTCGCCCTTTTGCAGGAGCTTCTGCGCTTCAAGGAGGGAGAGTTCAAAAAGTTCAGGCATTTATTTTCCCTCCACAATGCGGGGAACAATGAAGAAGGCCCCGTCGGTGGCGGGAGCTCCGGCCAGGATATCGGCCCGGCAGTCGCGGCGCACGGCGATATCGTCCCTGAATGCGCTTTCGTGGATCACCGGGGAGTAAAGAGGCTCCACGCCCGTGGTGTCCACTTCGGCGAGCTTGTCCATATAGGCGAGGATGCGGGAACACTGGGCCGCCATTTCTTCCTGGACGGAAGGATCCGGGGCCAGCCGGGAAAGGCGGCACAGATGCAGAAAATCGTTCTTGTCGAGTGACATGGGGTGTTAGTCCTTGCTGAGGGAATTGACGAGCTGGTCGAAGCTCAGGGGCCGCTGCGGTGCGGCGGGCGCTGCCGGGGCGGGGGTGGAAAGGTTGCCGGATTCCAGCCTTTCCTTCAGCGCGCGCATGTCGGCCGGGGCGTGCCCCGAGGCTGCGGGCTGGAACAGGAAGAGCTTGCGGGAGGCCTTGCCGGAGCCGTCCCAGACCATGGGCGCGCCCGCCCAGTCCACCTCCGGCTTTGCGGAGAGGGTGCGGTTCAGGCTTTTGGCATCCCAGCCGGGCTGAAGGTTCAGGGCTGCGGCCAGGGAGACGAAGTCGAAGCCCAGGGCGGCCCAGTCGTCGGGCCTGGCGTTTTTCGCGGCCATGGCGTTCTTGAAGGCCGCCGCGCCGGGGGCGGGGGAATCATCGTCCCACGAACCCGGGAAAACGGTGAGGGCGAAGGTGGCGGGATTGCTGCGGCTGCCGTGGCCGAGGCTCTGCTCCCAGAGGGAGGTACCCATCATGAGCCTGTCCTGCGCGCCGTTGTAGTGCAGGCTGGAGACGAGCATATCCATGTTCTTCCAGCTGTCGGGCAGGAATATGGCCTTGAAATCCGCCGTGGCCACGGGGATGCTGCCGCGCTGTGCGCCCACGCGGGTTTTCACGAAGGCTCCGGCCTCCTTGGGCCAGGCGCTCATCTTGCCCGCAGTGTAGGTGCCGCCGGTCACGGCAAGCCCGCGCGCGGAGGCTTTCTGCATGAACAGGCCGCCCATGCGCTTTCCGTAGGAATCGCCGGGGCTGAAGACGCCGAAGGAGGATATACCGAGTTTTTCGGCCGCGTCGAGCAGAGTGTCCACCTGGTCTTCCTGGCTGGCGAAGAAGCGCCAGGCCTGCACGCCTTCTTCCCCGGCAGGAAGGGAGGCGGTGAAGGAGAAGACGGCGCGGCCCGCGGCGGCGGCCTTCAGGGCCTTGTAGCGGCCGGGCAGAAGCGGCCCGCCCACCACGGTGAACTGAGCGGGCAGGGCCTGCACGGCCTGCTGCCAGCCCGTCTGCCCGGAGTCGATGATGCGAAGTTCCACCACCTTGCCGGAAAGGCGCAGGGCCTCGGCCGCAGCGAGGGCACCTTCCGCCACCTGCTTGCCGAGAGCCGAGGCGGAACCGGTCTGCGGAATGACGAGGGCCACGGAAACTGTCCTCTGCCCGGGGGGCAGCGGAGCTATGCCGAGCATGGCGGGCGCGGCGTACATCATGGGGTTCGACAGGCGGGCTATGACGGCCGCGCTTTCCGGGATGAGGTTGCGCCTTGCGGCCTTGAGCATGGCGAGGTTCCAGGGGAAGCGCATTTCCTGCTCGGGGGAAATTTTGGAGGCGAGGGCGATGAGCGAATCGGAGTCCATGCCGTCGAGGTCTATCCAGTACATGGTTTCCCATGTGGCGCGCTGCTCGGGGGCGCAGGCGGCGTAGACGGCGGAGAGCTCCTTGCGGGCGGCAAAGCCCTGCCTGCCCGGGCGGCTCGCGGCGATGGACAGGGCGCGGCTCTTCAGCGCCGGGGAGGAGGCGGGGTTCTTGAGCACCGCTTCGGCCCGCAGGCCCTGCTCCGCGCCGCTCAGCCCCGCGATGCCGTTCACCCAGAGCGTGGCTTCATCCTGCGCGTAATAGGGCAGGCGCTGCTTTTCCAGCAGGGCGCAGCCGGAGGAGAGAATCGCGAAACACAGGGCCAGAAGAAATGCGAGGCGAAGACGGTTCATGGCAGGTATCCTTTGCGGCGGGGTAGAGACGGCGCAGCGAAGCGGGCGTGCCCGGGGGCGCGCCTGCCGTTCCGAAAAAGAGGCTCCGGACGCGGAACCGTCCGGAGCCGTTATCATAAGCCAGCTTGCGGGGGAGGGCAAGACGCAATCAGCGCCTCAGGGGGCAGGAGGGCGGCCCTTCCTCCTTTTTATCTCCATTTTTTTCCGGCTTTTTCGTGCAGGCGTCACGCGTCTGCATGGGGTCCAGCCGGAATCAGGACGAGGGAGAGGAACCTTTGTACAGCCCCCTGCCCGCAAAAAGCGCGACGACGAGCAGGATCAGCGTGATGAGGGTTTCCGCCGTGTCCATGAAAGCTCCTTCCGGGGTTCGGGTTCGGGGGAAAAGGGGCGGAGAGCCCGGGCAAGGGCTCCCGGCCTCCGTTTTTCTCCGCTTCCCGGCAAAGCGCCCGTTTGTGCCGGGAGGGCCAGGCTCAGAGCGCCGTGCTCTGGAAGCCGTTGTCCACATAGAGGATTTCGCCGGTCACGCCCGAGGCGAGGTCGGAAGCCAGGAAGGCGGCGGCATTGCCCACTTCGTCGATGGTGACGAGGCGGTGCAGGGGGGCGCGCTGCTCGAACATGGCGCCGATCTGATGGAAGTCGGAAATGCCGGAGGAGGCCAGGGTGCGGATGGGGCCCGCGCTTATGGCGTTGACGCGCACGTTGGCCGGGCCGAAGTCCGTGGCGAGGTAGCGCACGGAAGCTTCCAGCGCGGCCTTGGCCACGCCCATGACGTTGTAGTTGGGGATCATCTTTTCCGAGCCGTAGTAGGTCATGCAGATGACGGACGCGCCGGGATTGAGCAGGGGCTCGAAGGCCTTGCACAGGGCCACCAGCGAATAGGCGGAGATATCGAGGGCGAGCTTGAAGCCGTCGCGCGAGGTGTCGAGGTAGCGGCCCTTCAGGTCGTCCCTGGAGGCGAAGGCCACGGAATGGATGAGCACGTCCACGCTGCCCCACTGTTCCTTCACGAGTTCTGCGGAGCGGGCGATATCCTCATCGCTCGACACGTCGCAGGGGAAGGTGAAATCGCCGGAAAGCTCGGCGGCAATGGGGTCGACGCGTTTTTTCAGGGCGTCGTTCAGGTAGCTGAACGCGAGCTTTGCCCCTTCACGATGGAAGGCGGAGGAGATGCCGTAGGCGATGCTGTGCTTGTTGGCTACACCGAAGATGACGGCCTTTTTTCCTTCAAGAATCATATTCCTCTCCTTTAATGATAGTTGACGGGGGGAGGTTACAGGGAGCGGCCCGTGAGCAGGCGGAAGGCTTCCTGATATTTGGCGGCGGTGGTGTCGCGTACTTTTTCCGGGAGCGCGGGAGCCGGGGGGGTCTTGTCCCAGTCCTGGGTTTCCAGCCAGTCGCGCAGGTACTGCTTGTCGAAGCTCGGCTGGCTGTGGCCGGGTTCGTAGCCTTCGGCGGGCCAGAAGCGGGAGGAATCGGGGGTGAGGACCTCGTCGATGAGGGTGAGCACCCCGTCCACCATGCCGAATTCAAACTTGGTGTCCGCAATGATGATGCCGCGCCCGGCCGCGTACTCCGAGGCTTCGCGGTATATGGCGAGGGCAGTTTCGGCAGCCTTGTCGGCATGTTCGCGGCCCACGATTTCACGCATTTTTTCCAGGCTGATATTCTCGTCGTGGGAGCCGACTTCGCCCTTGGTGGAGGGTGTGAACAGGATCTCGGGGAGCTTTGCGTCTTCAAGCAGCCCTTCAGGCAGTTTCACGTTGCAGAGGGTGCGGTCCTTCTGGTAGGACTTCCAGCCCGAACCGGCGATATAGCCGCGCACGATGCACTCGGCCTTGATGGGTTCGGCCTTTTTCGCCAGCACGGAGCGCCCGGCGAGCTGGTCGCGGAAGGGGCGCAGGGCGGCGGGGTATTTGTCCACATCCGATTCCACAATGTGGTTGGGGATGAGGTGGGAGAATTTTTCCATCCAGAACAAGGTAAGCTGGTTCAGGATGACGCCCTTCCACGGGATGGGTTCGCCGAGGATGACATCGAAGGCGGACATGCGGTCGGTGGTGACGATGAGCAGCGTCTTTTCGTCGATATCATAAATGTCGCGCACCTTGCCGCGGCCGCACATGCGGAAACCGGGCAGGCTGGTGGTGGTGACGACGGGGTAGGGCAGGGATTGCATGGAATGAAACCTCGAAAGCAGGATAAGGGTTGCGGCGGGATCAGCTGCGAAGCTCCACGGAGCGGGCGTGGGCTTCCAGGCCTTCCAGCCGGGCGAGCAGGGCGATGGAAGAGGCGTGGCAGCCGGTGAACTCGCGCGAGGCGGCGATCACGCTGGTCTTCTTGCAGAAGGTCTGCACGCTGAGGGCCGAGGAATGGCGCGCCGTACCCAGGGTGGGCAGGACGTGATTGGGCCCCGCGTAGTAGTCGCCTACGGGCTCGGGGGAATACGGGCCGAGGAACACGGCCCCGGCATGGCGTATGGCGGGCAGAAGCGTCCACGGGGAGGCGGTGCACACTTCCATGTGTTCGGGCGCGATGAGGTTGGCCACGGCCACGCCCACGGAAAGATCGGGCACCTGAATGACGGCGCTCCAGTCGTTGAGGGATGCGCGGGCTATGTCCGCGCGGGGCAGTTCCGCCGCGCGGCGCTCCAGCGCTGAGGCTACGCGGTCGGCCAGAAGGGAGCTTGTCGTCACGAGCACGGCCGAGGCCAGCTTGTCGTGCTCGGCCTGGGAGAGCATGTCGGCGGCCACCCATTCGGCATTGGCGCTTTCATCGGCCAGCACCAGGATTTCGCTCGGCCCGGCGATCATGTCTATGCCCACCTTGCCCTGCACCAGCTTCTTGGCCGTGGTGACGAAGATGTTGCCCGGCCCGGCAATGACGTCCACGGGGCGGATTTCCTTCGTGCCGTAGGCCAGCGCGGCGATGGACCAGGGCCCGCCCACGCGGTAGACCTCGTTGATATCCAGAAGATAGGCGGCGGCCAGCATGTAGGGGTTCAGCGTGCCGTCGGCCCGGGGCGGCGTGACTACGGCTATTTCCTTCACACCCGCCACCTGGGCGGGTATGGCGCCCATGAGCATGGAGGAGATGAGCGGCGTGTTGCCGCCCTTGCCGCCGGGCACATAGAGGCCGGCGCGGTCCACGGGATCCACCTTCTGGCCGAGTATGGAGCCGTCTTCCCGGGTGATGAACCACGACTTGTCCTTCTGCGCTTCGTGGAAGGCGCGTATGTGGGAGGCCGCCTCCACGATGACGCTGCGCTCCGCGCCGGAGATGGAGGCTGCGGCGCGGGCCATTTCCTCCTGCGGTACGGCGAAGGGCATGGTCATTTCCGGCGCGTCGAAGGCGCGGGTACGCTCAAGAAGCGCGGCGTCGCCACGTTCGCGCACGTCGGCAAGGATTGCGCGCACCTGGCTTTCCACGTTCTCGCCCGAGCCGTCGGAAGGGTTGCCGCGTTCGGCAAGGCGCCGGAAAAAGGCCGCTGCTTCAGGGTCGGCGGGGGATTTGATCTTCAATATACGACAGGACATGGCATTTCTCCTTGGGGCGGCAGAGCGCCGCTGCGCTGCACAGAATGGATATTCCGGGGAAAAGAGTCAAGTTTTTCAGGGCGGGAAGTTATTTCTTCCTGTCCTTGACCACCTGCCTGCCCCGGCCGAGGGCGAGTTTTCCGGCGGGCACGTCCTCCACGATGACGGAGCCTGCGCCCACGAGCGCATGGTCTCCGATGTTCACCGGCGCCACCAGGGAGGTATTGCTGCCGATGAAGCAGCCTTCGCCTATGAGGGTGCGGTGCTTGTTCACCCCGTCGTAATTGCAGGTGATGGTACCCGCACCGAAATTGACGCCGCCTCCCACTTCGGTATCGCCGAGATAGGTGAGATGGTTGGCCTTGGAGCCTTTGCCGAGGCGCGTTTTTTTAAGCTCCACGAAGTTGCCCACATGGGCGCCTTCCTCCACCAGTGTCTGCGGGCGAAGCCGCGCCCACGGGCCGATTACGGCGCCTCTTTTCACTTCTGCACCTTCTATGTGGCAGAATTCCTTCACTTCCACGCCGCCTTCGATGCGCGCGTCGCGCAGGACGCCGTGGGAACGGATGAGCGCGCCCTTTTCAATGCGGCAGTCGCCGTAGATTTCGCAGGGGCCGAAGATTTCCGCGCCGCCCTCCACGGTGGAGAAGGGGCTTATGCGCGCAAGCTTCGGCGAATGAAGGAGGACGCCTGCGGCGAGCAGTTCTTCCGCTCTGCGCGCGGCAAGGATTTCTTCCGCCGCGGCAAGCTCCGCAGGGGTGTTCACGCCGAGCAGCGAGGCCGCGTCGCAGCCCGCAAGTTCGGCGCAGACGCCGCGCACGTCCATGCCTGCCTGAAGGCCCAGGGACACGAGGTCGGTGATATAGTATTCCCCGCCCGCGTTCTCGCAGGAAAGGGAAGGCAGAAGGCGGCGCACGGCGGGCAGGGAAAAGAGGTAGATGCCGGTATTGACCTCGCGGGCCTCTTCCTTCGGGCCGTAGAGGGCCGGGTCGAAGTCCCTGGCTTCCACAATGGCCTGCACCCGGCCTTCCCTGCGCACCACGCGGCCGTAGGAGGCGGGATCGTCGAGCTTCACGCTTAAAAAGGCCACGTCCGCGCCGAGGGCTTCCTTCAAAAAGCGCTCCAGCACGGCGGCCGTGACAAGGGGCGTGTCGCCGTTGACCACGAGCACGCAGCCCTCTCCTTCGAGGTGCGGCATGGCCGTCATGAGGGCGTGCCCCGTGCCGAGCTGCCTTTCCTGCCGCACGCAGAAGGCCTCGCGGCCGAGTCTTGCGGCGGTGCGGGCGGCTTCGGCGTCTACAAGGTCGGCCCCGTTGCCGGTGAGGGTGAGGATGCGGCCTGTGTCGGGCAGGGCATGGAGCGCGGCCGTCACCAGGGCGAGCATGCTTTCCCCGAGCAGCGTCTGAAGGACTTTCGGCCGGGGGGAAAGCATCCTTGTGCCCTTGCCGGCGGCGAGGATGAGGGCGTCTATGGAAGTATGGGGCATGTCAGTCTCCACGGAGGGCGCGGCCCGCGGCGCAGACAAGCAGGCCGAAGGCCAGCAGAAGGATACCGCCCGTGCGCAGCTGCCCGTCGGAAAGGGAGAGGAGCAGACGCAGCGTCTCGCGCGTTTTCTCAGGCGAGATGAGCCAGGGCAGGGCTTCCAGGAAGCAGGCCAGGCCCAAAGCGGCGAGGAACAGGGAAAGTTGGAAATTCATCGCGGCAGTATCCTAGGTATCGGCCGACTTGTAAAGGGATTTTTGTTCGCGGGAAAAAGGCGGGAGGGCCGAAGGGCGCGGACGCCGGGGAATGTTGCCCCGTTTCTTCCGCCGGGGGGAGAGGCATAAGCTCTTCAGCGCGGAGGAAAAAGGGCGGAGGGGAAGGCGCGGGGACTGCTCATGCAGGGCGGGAAAGAACGAAAATGCTTGCGCAGAATGAAAAATGCGTTCAAAAAGGAGGGGAGAGTTTCCGAGAAGCCCCTCCGGGCAGAGGTTTTTGTTTATGATAACATTCATGTCCGTACTTAAATATGAGCAGGCCAAGGTGAACGCCGCGCTGGAAAAGGAATTGGCCTCCATGCCCGGGCCCCTGCGCGAGATTGCCGCCCATGTCTTGCTTGCGGGCGGCAAGCGCCTGCGTCCCCTCATGACCCTGGCCTCGGCCCGCCTTTTCGGCGCGGAGGGCCCCGAGCTCTACGGGCTTGCCGTGATCCCCGAAATGATCCATGTGGCCACGCTCCTGCACGACGACGTGCTCGACGGGGCGGATTCTCGCCGGGGCAGGCAGGCCGCCCACCTGCGCTACGACGTGCCCCGCGCCATACTCGCCGGGGACGCGCTCCTTGCTGCGGCGAGCCACAAGACGGCCTCCTTCGGCAGGCCCGAGCTTCTTGCATGCGTGTCGGAGTCCGTGCTCATGACGGCTTCGGGGGAAGCCCATGAAATCGCGCTCCAACATTCCCTTACCCACAGCATGGGGGAATACCTCGATATCGTTTCCGGCAAGACGGGCTGGCTCATCAAGGGCTCCTGCCGCCTGGGCGCGCTCTATGCCGGGGCTTCGCAGGAGCAGGTGGAGGCCATATCCGAATACGGCCTGAACCTCGGCATCGCCTTCCAGATGGTGGACGACGCGCTGGATTTCGCGGATGAAGCCGTGACGGGCAAGCCCACCGGCGGCGACCTTACGGAGGGCAAGTTCACCCCGCCCATCATGAAGTACCTGGATTTTCTGCCTCGGTGCGACAGGGAGGCGTTCTGCGCGAAATTCCGCGAAGGCTCCTTCACGCCGGAGGACCGGGCCCGCGTTTCTTCCGACATACGGCGCCTGGGCTTCGACGCGGAAGCGCGCGCCCTGGCGGGCGAATACCTCGACAGGGCGGAGCGCAGCCTCGAAGGACTGCCCCAGCGCTTTGAGCAGAAGCTTTTCCGCGAGGCCCTGGATTTCGTGCGCAACCGCAGGTCGTAGGATCCTCCCCGGCGGGGAAGGGGCGTTGGCCGCAGCGCCGGGAATTTCCCCATGCCGGAGCCGCCCGCGCCGTTTTTTTCAGGAGAGAAGAAATGGCCTATTTCCGCGTGCTTTCCGCGCAGCTTGCGCTTCTTCAGTCCCTGCTCGTCAAGGAAGAGTCCTGGGCCATACTCATTACCGCCGACCCGGACGCCCTCGCCAGCGCCATGGCGCTTCAGCGCATCATCCGCGCAAAGGTGAAGAGCGTGACTATAGCCCGCATCAACGAGATCACGAGGCCGGACAACCTGGCCATGATCCGCTATCTGCACATTCCTGTGGTGAAGTGGCGGCCTTCCATGAAGAAGAAGGTGCAGCGCTTCGCCCTGGTGGATTCGCAGTCCCACCACAACCCGGCCTTTGCGGGCATAGAATTTTCCGTAGTCATAGACCATCACCCCCTGCCCACGGAGCCTTGTTCCGCGCCTTTTCAGGACATACGCCCCGGCTACGGCTCGGTGAGCACCATCATGACGGAATACCTCTATTCCGCAGGCATACGCCCGGCGCGCCTTCTGGCCACGGCGCTGCAGTACGGCATACGCACGGACACGGGCACCTTCGGCCGCAACGCCATGGAAGTGGACATGCGGGCCTACCACTACCTGAGCCGCTTCGGCGATGCGAACATCATGAACCGCATCCTGCGCAGCGAATACCTGCCCGAGTGGCTGCCGTACTTCACCCGCGCGCTGGAAACTCTGCGCCCCTGCGGCCGGGGCAGTTATGTGTGGCTCGGCAAGGTGGACAGCTCCGACATACTCGTGGTGGTGGCGGATTTCTTCCTCAAGGTGCACGGGCTGCGCTGGGTGGCGGTGTGCGGCGTCTCCGCGGGCCGCGTCATAGTGGTTTTCCGGGGCGGCTACGGCAACATGGATCTCGGGGCCGTGGCGTCCTGCGTGTTTGCGGACATGGGCAGCGGCGGGGGCCACAGGACCATGGCCCGGGCGGAAGCGGCCCTTGCCTCCCTGCCTGCGGAAGAGAAGAACAGGCTTGAGGAATATGCTTTCGGCCTTATCTACGCGGCTGCGGAAAAGAGGCGCGGCCGCCTTGCTGCGGCCCGGAAGGGGGAAGGCGGTGCGGAGGCTGAGAGGAAAAAGGACGGCGGGGCCCCGCAGGCTGCGGACGGGCAGAGCGCGCCGGAGGCCGGGACGCCCCCCGGGCAGGCGGCTGCGGCGGAAAAAAGCGCCCCGGCCGGGGAGAAAGGGGGCTGCGAAGCGAAGAAGGCTGTAAAAGAGGAGGCGGGCGCAGAAAAAAGCGCCTGACCGGGATCGTATCGACAAGCCGGGATGCCCCGGCTTTTTCTTTTGCGGATGCGCCCCGCGAGACTGCCCCCTGCGGGGGCCCTTGGGAAGGCGCCGTGCGCCGCTTTCGGGCAGGGGCGGAGGGCCGGTTGCTGCCTTCCGGGCGGGGGATTTTCCATCACGCAGCTTGCGCAGGGTGCGGGTTTACCGTTGCCGCCTTCCCGGCGGGGCCTGCCGGTACCTGAAAACAGGACGTTTTTTCCGGGGAGGGGAACAGGCTGCGGCAGTTTCCCGCGCGGGGGTATGAGCGGGATTTTGTTCTGCATGGCGGCCCGGAGGGCGAGTTTCCCGGGGGCGGGGCATCTTTTTTTGTCGCGCCCGGTGCGGGAGAAGAGGGCGTATGAAATGCGCCTCCGGCTTTTGCCCTTCCCGAGCGCCGGGGAACGATGTTGCCGGTGGAGCGGGGCAGGGGCGTCCTTCACCGGTGCGGGGAGCGGTCCTTGCGCGCGGCGGCAGGGATACCGGCTCCGGGATCCCCATATTCACTGCTTCGCATCCGAGTGTCAGGAAGGTTTTCCCCTTGTGCAGGGTACCCCGCAAGAGGTGCTGCCGGTCAGCCCGGGGAAGCCCCGGGAGCAAATCCTTGCCTTCTGCGGCGGACCTCGGGGCCCGCTCGCAGGGGATCCGCTCCTTTCCGGGAGGAGGCGCAGGCCGCGCGCGGCTTGACAGCGGCTTTTTTTGCGGTATATTTCGATATCGAACAAAGTTGCGGGCGCTTTCCGGGCGCGGACTCCTGAAGGAGCGGCCGGGATTTTCCGCCTGCGGCAGGAGGGAAGTATGGATATCAGAGAGATATTTGAGCATTTCGACAGGATTGGCAGCTGCGTCTTCGCCACGGTGGGCGGCGAAGGGCCGGAAACGCGCGTGGCGCATTTTCTTGCCTGCGACGAAGAGGGCCTGTACTTCATGACTATGACGACCAAGCCCTTTTACCGTCAGCTCAAGGAGGGCGGCAGGGTGTCGGTATGCGCGCTGTCGGCTTCGCCCGAGATAAGGCAGACGGAAGAAGGCACGCTGGAAATGGAGCCGGGCTATTTCATCCGCGTGACCGGCGACGTGCGCGAGGTAAGCATGGAGGAGATAAAGGCGAAGCGCGACCCGGCCTTTGCCTACTGCATCGAGGATCAGGAGCGTTATCCCGCCATGACGGCCTTTGTGCTGTACCGGGCATGGGGAGAGATTTATGATTACGATTTCGATATGAAGCATCGGGACCACAAGCTGGAGCGGGAGCGCTTCTCCTTCGGAGGCCACCCCGTGGAGCCTGCCGGGCTTGCCATAAGCGCATCCTGCATAGGCTGCGGAGTGTGCGAAAAGGTCTGCACCTTCAAGGTCGTACGCCGCGAGGGGGAGCGCTTTGTCATTGACGGTTCGCGCTGCGACGAATGCGGCGACTGCTGGGTGCACTGTCCCGCCGGGGCGGTGCGGCACAAGGGCCTGCCGCAGGGCTGAGGCGCGGCGCGCCGGGCGGCAGGTCGCCGGAAGGGGGAGAAGAGTTATGACACAGGCGGAGAGAAGGGCGTATCTCATCGGCGAGCTTTTGAAGGAGCGGCACGAGCGTTTTTTCCTTCCTGAAGAGGAGGGGGAACAGAAGCGCCTTCTGCGCGCGCTTTTCAACGTGCGCGGGCCTTTGGCCGCGTCGCCGGAGTTTCTGGAGGTACAGGATGCGTACCTCAGGGAGGAAATCGCCTCCCGGGGCGTCACGAGCGCGCGGGATATCGAGCCTGTGGAGGGCCGCCTCTGCATCCGGCAGGGGGATATCACCACCTTGGAGTGCGGGGCCGTAGTCAATGCGGCCAACCGGCGCATGCTGGGCTGCTTCTGCCCCAACCACGGCTGCATCGACAATGCGATACACACCTTTGCCGGGGTGCAGCTCAGGCTTTTCTGCGCTTCCATGATGGGCGGCAGGCTGGAGCAGACCGGCGGCGCGCGCATCACCCCGGCCTTCAACCTGCCCTGCGATTTCGTCGTCCACGCCGTGGGGCCGGAGGTGCGCGGCCCCCTTACGCCGGGGCATGAAAGGCTTCTTGCCGCCGCCTACGAGGCCTGCTTCAGGTGTGCGGAGAAGTACCGTGTGCGGAGCATGGCCTTCTGCTGCATCTCCACCGGGGAATTCCGCTTCCCGCCCGGGCGTGCGGCGGAAATCGCCGTGGAGACCGTGCGCTCCTGCATCGACCGCTATCCATGGATGGAAAAGGTGATTTTCAATGTGTTCAAAGACAGCGACGCCGCGATATATCAGCGCCTGCTCGGATGATATCTCCGGCCTGAAAAAGGCCCTGCATGAGGCGGACGCCGTGCTCATCGGCGCAGGGGCGGGGCTTTCCGCCGCTGCGGGCCTCACCTACTCGGGCGAGCGTTTCCGCCGACTTTTTCCCGATTTCATTCGGGCCTACGGCATCACGGACATGTACTCCGGCGGCTTCTACCCTTTCCCCACCCCGGAAGAGCGCTGGGCCTGGTGGAGCCGCCACGTCTGGCACAACCGCTACGAGCCCGGCCCCCTGCCGCTCTATGAGCAGCTTCTTTCCCTGGTGCAGGGCAGGGACTGCTTCGTGCTCACCTCCAACGTGGACCATCAGTTCCGCCTCGCAGGCTTCGAGAAGCAGCGCCTCTTCTATATGCAGGGCGACTACGGCCTCTGGCAGTGCTCCGTGCCCTGCCATGAAAGCACCTATGAGAATAAGGAAGCCGTCCTCGCCATGCTGAAGGCCCAGAAAAACATGCGCATCCCTTCGGAACTCGTGCCCCGCTGCCCGCGCTGCGGCGCACCCATGAGCATGAACCTGCGCTGCGACGATACCTTCGTGGAAGATGAAGGCTGGTTCGCCGCCAATGAGCGCTACCGCGCCTTTGTCCGTGAGCACCGGGATTGCAGGCTCCTCCTGCTCGAACTCGGCGTGGGCTACAATACCCCGGGCATCATCAAATACCCCTTCTGGGAAATGGCCAGAAAGAACCCCCTCGCCACCTACGCCGCCCTCAACCTCGATACCCCCTGCATCCCCCGCGAACTCTCCGGCCGCTCCTTCTGGATCCGCCGCGATATCGGCGAAAGCATCAGCGCCCTCCTTGCCCCGGAGGCGTAGAGGAAAGGCGGGAAAGGCAGGAAAGGCACGCGGGGCGCCGCCCCGCACCCCGCCGGGGGGAATGATTCCCCCCGGGCCCCCTCATCAGGCAGGGCGTGGCACTGAGGGCGGGCCGGGCCTGTCCTTCGTATCGCTGAAGTTTCGGGAGCTTCCGTGCGCGGCGCCTCTTTTTTTGCCGCTATGGGCCGAAAGGGCGGGGAAAGGCCGCCTTCTGCCGCAGAGTCCGTGTGAGCGTGCCCTTCGCTCACGCAGGCCGCCTGTTTTCCGGCCTTGCCGGAAAACAGGAATAAAGGAAGGGGAAGATTTTTTGGGGGAGATTCCGGCCGCTGCGTGATTCTGCCTTCGCTGGCGCAGGGCAGAAATTCGCCCAGCGCTTCGTCAGCGTCGCCGGTCTTGCCCCCGCTCCATGCGCGGTTCCGCCTTTGCAGGGGCAAGGCGTTGCTCAGCCCGCTTCCCCTTTGTTGCAAAGGGCGGATTTTTCCCGGGCTTCCTTCCGCGCCCGGGCGCGGCGTTTTTTTGAGATCCCCCGGCGACGGAGGGCATGCCGGGCCCTCGCGTGAGTTCGGCAACGCTCTGTCCGGGCAGGAAAAAAGCGCAGGGAATACTCCCCGCGCTTTTTCTCGCCCGAAGGCCCGGCTTTCGGCACGCTTTCCGGCTTACCAGCCCACGCGGGTGCAGGAAAAGATCATCTGCCAGATATTGCCGATATGCGCCCCGCGCATGGGGCAGTCGGATTCGTCGTTGAGCTTTTTCAGCCGGTCTATGGTCTGCTGTTCGCGGTCGTGGCTGAACACCTCCACGGGCATGCCGTAGCGGTGCTGATCCGTCATGATGCGGCGGCTCAGGTTGAAGCGCCGGCGCACCAGCGCGAGGATCTCGTCGTCGAGGGCGTCCATGTCTGCCCGCAGTTTTTCAATGGCCGCTTCGGATTTCGGGTCTGCCATGTTCTCCTGCCTTGTGGGTATGCGGCGAAGGCCCCCCGGGCCGCGCCTTGGTGGATTTTTTCTGTGGAGATGCTCCGGCCCGCCGCCCTTGTCAAGTCCCGCTCCGGGCCGCGGGGCGGAAAAAATTTTTCCCTCCCGCTCCCCATTGCCGAGAAGAGCCAAAAAGCGTATTTCTTTTCCTGCGATTCCGTCGCGTTTGCGGCGGACATTTCACTACAGGAGAAAATGATGAACAGGAACCTTGTTTCCGCTCTTGCCCTTGTATCCATGCTTGCCCTTCTCGGCGGCTGCAACGAAGAAGCGCAGCCGCAGAAGCCCGCGCCTCAGTTCGGCGTGGTGCAGGTGGCGAAAATCTATCAGGAAAGCCGGCTCGGCAAGCAGGGCGTCGCCCGTGTGGGCGAGCTGGAGGACAAGGCCATGGCCGTGTTCACCGACCTTCAGGCCAAGCTGGAAAAGGCCCGGGCGGACAAGAACGAGGCCGAAGTGCAGAAGCTCGAAAAGGATTTGCAGAGCCGCGTGTACTTTTTGCAGAACGTGATCAAGCAGGATCAGGAACATGTGATGAACGTGCTCCAGACGGAAATGAAGAAGGCCTTCGACCAGTGCCGCACGGACAACGGCCTGCTCGGCCTCTTTACTGAGGAAGTCCTGCCTTCCTACAGCCCCGAAGTGGACGTGACGGACAAGGTGAAAGCCATTCTGGACGCGGGTACCGCCGATTTCGGTGAGCTGCCTTCTCTCGACATGCCTGCCCTGCCGGAACCTGCCAACGCCACAAAGGCGGAAGAAGCCGCTCCTGCCGAAGAGGCAGCCGCACCTGAAGCCGCGCCCGAGGCTCCCGCCGCCCCTGCGCCCGAGGCTCCCGCCGCCCCGGCTTCAAAGTAGCGCTTATCCCTGGTATGAAGGCCCGCCTTCTTTCGGGAAGGCGGGCTTTTTTTACCCCGTGCGTGCCTGAGGGCCGGGCAGGGCTTTCCTCCACAGTTTCCCGGGTACTTGCCCCCCGGCCCTTCCCTCTGTATAAAGGCCCTATACGTCCCCTGAAACAGGAGTTCTTACATGTGCGGAATCATTGGCTACAGCGGGCATCGTCCCGCCGTTCCCCTGCTGTTGGAAGGTTTGCATCGCCTGGAATACCGGGGTTACGATTCTTCGGGCGTGGCCTTCATGCAGGCGGGCCGCCTTCAGGTGGTGAAGGCGGCGGGCAAGCTTTCGGCGCTGGAAGAGAAGCTGGAAGAGAACGCCTACATGCTGGCTACCGCAGGCATGGGCCATACCCGCTGGGCCACCCACGGCCTGCCCGTGGAAAAGAACGCCCATCCTCATCTTTCGCAGGATAAGAGCATAGCCATTATTCATAACGGCATCATCGAGAATTTTCAGGAACTCAAGGACGAGCTTGCCGCCCTGGGGCACAGCTTCCTTTCGGATACGGACACGGAAGTGCTGGCCCACCTCATCGGTGAGGAAAGAAAGCGTGCTCCCTCCCTGCGCGAGGCCTTTGCCCGCGCCCTTTGCCGCGCGCACGGCGCCTATGCCGTAGTCATGATGGCCCAGGAGGAGCCGGGCGTCGTCTATGCCGCGCGCATGAGCGCGCCGCTTCTCATGGGCGTGGGCGTGGGGGAATGTTTCGTGGCCTCGGATATCCCGGCTTTTCTGCCCTATACCCGGGAAGTGGTCTTCCTGGAAGACGGCGAGCTCGCCCGCATCGAG
>NZ_DYZA01000245.1 GCF_020741395.1 Mailhella massiliensis
TGCCACCTTGGCGATGATATCTCCAAGTCTTATTCCCTGTCCCGAACACACATTGTACACTTCGCCCGGTGTTCCCTGTGTGAGAATGCGGTAGTAGGCATCCACCACGTCGCGCACGTCGAGAAAATCGCGTATGATGTCGATATTGCCCACGCGCATGGTGCCTTTGCCGCCGTTCTTCTTTATTTCGACCAGCTGTTTCACGAAGGAGGGCACGACAAATACATCCTTCTGGCGCGGCCCGATATGATTGAAGGAGCGCGTCATCATGATGTTCAGGCCGTAGCTTTCGGCGTAGAGTCTGGAGAGCATTTCCTGCGCCACCCGGGCCACGGCGTAGGGATTGCAGGGGCGAAGCTCGTATTCTTCCCGCAGGGGCATGGCTTCCGGGGGGTAGTTGCCGTATTCCTCGGAAGAGCCGATGGAAAGCAGCCGGGCGGAGGGGCATTCTGCGCGCACGGCCTCCACAAGATTAAGGAATATGGTGGTATTATTGGTGAAGCAGGCGGCTGGAGCCTTCCAGCTCTGCCCCACGGAGCTGATGGAGGCCAGATGTACGATATAGTCGGGCTGATAGGTCGCAATGATGCCACGCAGAGCAGGGGCGTCCATCAGGTTGAGCTGGGAATACCGGAAGGACGGATGTGTCCACGGCGCAACCTGCATCATGTCGAGTCCGAGTACCTGGGCTTCCGGCTCGTGTTCCAGCAGGTATTCCCAGAAGTAGCGGCCCACAAAGCCGCCGATGCCGGTAATGAGGTATTTTTTCATGGTATCAACGTATCCCGGGCAGGAAAGCGGCGGGGGAGGTAACCTCCGCCGCCATCGTATTACTTTTCGTTTTTCACGAGTTCCATGTCGTGCCGAACCATGAGCTTTACCAGCTCTTCAAACGAGGTCTTCGTGGGGTTCCAGCCCAGTTTGGTCCTGGCTTTGGTGGGGTTGCCCCAGAGGTTCACCACGTCCGTCGGGCGGTAGAATTTGGGCGAGACTTCCACGAGCACGCGGCCGGTCTTCTTGTCGATGCCCTGTTCCGCCTCGCCTTCGCCGCGGAATTCCAGTTCGATGCCCGCCTCGCGGAAGGCAAGGGTGCAGAATTCGCGCACGGAGTGCTGATCGCCCGTGGCGATGACGAAGTCTTCCGGTTCATCCTGCTGCAGGATGAGCCACATGCATTCCACATAGTCCTTGGCATAGCCCCAGTCGCGCAGGGCGGAAAGGTTGCCGAGGTACAGCTTGTCCTGTTTGCCCTGGGCGATGCGTGCGGCGGCAAGGGTGATCTTGCGCGTGACGAAGGTTTCGCCGCGCCTTTCCGATTCATGGTTGAACAGGATGCCGGAGCAGGCGTACATGCCGTAGGCTTCGCGGTATTCCTTGGTGATCCAGAAGCCGTACTGCTTGGCCACGGCATAGGGGGAATAGGGATGGAAGGGCGTGGTCTCGCTCTGCGGGCATTCCTCCACCTTGCCGTAGAGTTCGGAGGTGGAGGCCTGGTAGACGCGGCAGGTCTTTTCCAGGCCGCAGAGGCGCACGGCCTCAAGCACGCGCAGAACGCCCGTGGCCACCACGTCGGCCGTGTATTCCGGCACCTCAAAGCTCACCTGCACATGGCTCTGCGCGGCAAGATTGTAGAGTTCATCGGGCTTCACCAGGCCGACGATGCGCACAAGGCTCATGGAGTCGGAAAGATCGCCGTAGTGCAGGTGAAAACGGGGGTTGCCTTCCAGGTGGTCGATGCGGTCGCGCTTTTCCGTGGCGGAGCGGCGCACGATGCCGTGCACGTCGTATCCTTTTTCCAGCAGAAATTCGGCGAGATAGGATCCGTCCTGGCCGGTAACGCCGGTGATGAGAGCGGTTTTCATGAGTCCTTCCTTTATGTTTTATCGGGCTTATCCCCGGATTTCCTTCAACAGTTCTTCGGTTTTCTCTTCCATGAGGGCGGCGTTGCCCCGGCTTTCCACGTTGAGGCGCAGGATGGGCTCGGTGTTGGAGCCGCGCAGGTTGAAGCGCCATTCGGGGAAGGCCACGGAGAGTCCGTCGATATGGGTGGCTTCCGCGCCGGGAAGGGGGGCGTACTTTGCCTCCACGCGGGAGATGACGGCGGCCATGTCGTCCACGCGGGAATTGATCTCGCCGCTGCACGGGAAGGCGCGCATCCTGTCGTCCACACATTCGGCCAGGCTTTTGCCGGAATCGCTCAGCAACTGCGCCACGAGCAGCCACGGGATCATGCCCGAATCGCAGTAGGCGAAATTGCGGAAATAATGGTGCGCGCTCATCTCGCCGCCGTAGAGGGCGTCTTCCGCGCGCATTCTCTCCTTGATGAAGGCATGCCCGGTTTTGGATTCCACGGGTATGCCGCCCGCCTTTTTCACCACCTCCCGCGTGTTCCAGACAAGGCGCGGGTCGTGGATGATCTTCGCCCCGGGATGGGAGGCGAGAAGCGCTTCCGCGATCATGCCCACAAGGTAGTAGCCCTCGATGAAGCGGCCTTCCGCGTCGTAGAAGAAGCAGCGGTCGAAATCGCCGTCCCAGGCGAGGCCGAAGTCGGCCTTCAGCTCCCGCACTGCCTGCGCCGTGAGGGCGCGGTTTTCCGGCAGAAGGGGGTTCGGCACGCCGTGGGGGAAAGTCCCGTCCGGTTCTGCATGAATGATGCGGATGTCCAGAGGCAGGCGCTTGGCGAGCTCTTTCACCACAAGCCCGGCGCAGCCGTTGCCCGGGTCGGCCACGATGCGGAAACGCTTCAGCGTTTCCGGCCTCACATAGCCGAGAAGGTGTTCCAGATAGGCCCCGCGGAAGCTCGCCTCGGAAAAGCCCCCGGCGAGAGCGGCGGGAATGTCCTGCCCTGCGGCGATACGGCCCCGTATGGCGAAGAGCCCGGAATCCCCACTCACGGGCACGGCCCCGCGGCGCACCATCTTGAAGCCGTTCTCATCCGCCGGATTGTGGCTGCCCGTGACCATGATGCCGCCGTCGAAATCTCCGGCAAAGGCGGCGAAGTAGATTTCCTCCGTGCCGCACATGCCCACGCCCGTCACGTCTGCGCCCGCGGCCCGCAGGCCCTCGGCGAGCGCGCCGTACAGGGCCGGGCCGGAAAGGCGCGCGTCGTGCCCGACGACCACGCGCTTTGCCCCGAATTCGCGCACAAAGGCAAAGCCGATGTTCCGGGCCAGCTCTTCGTCCAGCGTGGAAGGATAGCGGCCCCGCACGTCGTAGGCCTTGAAGCCGGAAAGGTTCATGCCTTCACCTCCCCGGCGCGGCCGTAATCGTCCTGAAGGCGTACGATATCGTCTTCCCCGAGATAGGCGCCGGACTGTACCTCGATGAATACCAGCGGAATGGTGCCGGGATTCTTGATGCGGTGTTTCGTGCCGAGCGGCACATAGATGGATTCATTTTCCGTGAGCAGGCGCACCGTGTCGCCTATGGTCACTTCCGCCGTACCGCTCACCACGATCCAGTGCTCCGCCCTGTGATAGTGGAGCTGAAGGGAATTTTCCTCGCCCGGGTCCACCACGATGCGCTTGACCTGGAAGCGGTCGGAAAGCACCAGAGTCTCATAACTGCCCCAGGGGCGGTACACTTTGAGATGAATGTCGTATTCCGGGCGCTTTTCCAGCTTCAGCTTTTCCACCACATGCTTCACGTCCTGCGACTTGCGGCGGTCGGTGACGAGAATGGCGTCGCGCGTTTCCACCACAGCGAGGTCGTGCACGTCCAGCGCGGCGATGAGCCTGCCGGAGCTGCGCAGGTAGCAGTTCCGCGCGTTTTCCGTGATCACGTCGCCCTCGCAGGCGTTGCCTTTTTCATCCTTGGGCGAAACCTCATAAAAGGCTTCCCAGGAACCGAGGTCGCTCCAGCCGCAGTCCACGGGCACGACCACGGCCTTTTCCGTGCGTTCCATCACGGCATAGTCGATGGAATCGGAGGGGCTGAGGCAGAAGGACGCCCCGGGGCGGACGAAGCCGAGGTCGCTCACGCGCTCTTTCCACGCCTCCTGAACGGCCTGCCGGATATCAGGGGCGAAACGCCCGAGTTCTTCCAGGTATACGGACGCCTTGAAGAAGAATATGCCGGAATTCCAGTCATAGCCGCCTTCGGCGAGCATGGCGGACGCCCTTTCGAGGGAGGGTTTTTCCAGGAAGCTCTCCACCCTGAACACGCCCTTTTCCCTTTCCCCGCCGCGCCTGATGTAGCCGTAGCCCGTTTCCGGGCCGGAAGGCTGTATACCGAAGGTGACGAGCATGCCCGCCTCTGCGGAGGGGCGGGCCAGCTCCACGGCTTCACAGAATTTCTCCGGGTGCGCGAACCTGTGGTCGGAAGGCAGCACGAGCAGCAGCGAATCGCGCTCCTCCAGGGCTGCGAAGGCCGCCAGGGCTATGGCGGGCGCCGTGTTGCGGCTCATGGGCTCAAGGATGATGGAACCCGCCCTGCCCTCCTCGCGCATGGAGGCCCCGGCGTAGAAGCGGTAGGCGTCGTTGCTCACCACGATGGGCGCTTCCGTATCCCGGAGCGTGTCGGTGCGGCGCAGGGTTTCCTTGAAAAGCGTATCGCCGTTGCCAAGGATCATGAACTGCTTGGGATACTTGGCGCGGGAGGCGGGCCACAGCCTTGTGCCCGACCCGCCGCAGAGAATGACCGGCTGAATATTCATAGTGATTCCGTATGGTGATGTTGTTTGACGATTTCCAGCGTGCCCGGCATGTAGTGCCCCATGATGGCGACAAGCTCGCTCCGCTGTATGCCCATATTGATGAGGAAGCCCGCGAAGGAATGGCGCAGATCCGCGAGGCGCAGTTCCGGCCTGCCTATTTTCCGGCGCAGCAGATCCCAGGTATAAAAAAGGGAAACAAGGCGCTTGCCCGAAGGGGAAGAGAAAAGCCAGGGGACATGCTCCCGGCGGGGAAGGCGCCTTATGAGTTTCACGGCTTCGTTGCTGAGGGGGATGAGACGGCTTCGGCCCGTATAGGTCCTGGTGGTGAGGAGGGTGCCCCGCTTCAGGTCCACATCTTCCCATCGGGCGTTCAGAATCTCTGATTTGCCTGCCCCGGTAAGCAGGAGCAGATGAATGGCCCGGGCGCTGGGCCTGTCGGAATATTCTTCGAGCAGGCGGATGAGCGCGAGAGCCTCCTTTGAAGAAAGCGTTTCCGGGCGGCGCTTCTGCTTTCTCGTACAGACGGCGTTCTTGAAGGCGCTGTCGTCGGGCAGCACATGCCAGCGTACGGCGCAGTTCAGGATGTACTTGACCAGCCAGAAGATGCGGTAGCAGGAAGAAGGGGAAAGCCCTGTGATTTCCAGCGTGTCGAGCCAGTTCTCAAGGGCCTCGGCGTTCACCTCCGCAAGGGGGAGCGCGGAAAGATAGGGCAGAACATGCGCGGAAAGATAGCGTTCGTCCGTCTTCCAGCTGCGCTTGTTTTCGCGCACAAAGGGCAGATAGCGCTTTTGGACGAAATCCCCGAACAAAAGCGAACCGCCGGCAACCTGCCCGCCGATGCCGTTCCGTATGTTTTCCGACATGTTCTCTTCCGCCCCGTGTGTCGAAAAGGTGTACTTTTTGGACAGGCCGTTTTTCGGGCAGGAGAGTATTATTTTTTTACTGGAATTTTCGGAGCTTCCCTGATATAGGACGAGCAAACGACTGACACAATTACTGGTGTCCAAAAAGTACACCTTTTCGACAGGTTACAGGCGCACCGCTCTTCTTTCGTCATATCTGGCAAGGGAAGGGGGCTGGTATGTTTCCGAGCTTTTCCCCGCCTGCGCGGCAAGGGGGAAGAAGGCCGGGGCACGGAGGGCCTTTTCCGCAGAAAAAGCGCGTCGGCCTGCCGTATCGGAGGGGCTCCGCCCCCGCGCCCTTGCCGCAAGAAAGGCCTGGGGGAAAAAGAGGCGTGCACGGCCGCGCCCCGGAAAAAGCAGGATTCCGCCCCCCGCGGGGAGCTTTAAAACGCGAATTAGAATGGAATCAATTAGCTATTCCCCCCCCCCGCGGGGAGCTTCGCGTTGATCATGGAGATACGTCATTACTTACTTTAGGCATGGCCCGCGCGCGGGGAGCTTCACGGCCGCGCGACGGGGCGCGCCGGGGCAGGCCGGAGGAAGCGCGCCGCCCCGGAAAGAAGGCAGGAAAATCCTAAAATTTGATTTTTTCAAATAGTTGTGATAGCCCCTCCGGCGCCGGAGGGAAAAACGCCCCGCGCCCTTGCCGCAAACGGGGCGGGAAGGGGAAAGAAGCGCTTTTCATGAAAAAAGCAGGCCCTTCCGCACAGCTCCCGGCACAGGGAAAGACGCATGTGCGAAGGCTGCATGGGGCGCACGGCTCCCCCGGGGAAGCGGGATATCCGCCCCGCGCCTTCCCTCAGGCCATGGGGCGGCCGCCGCGCCCCGGCGCAAAAAGCGCCCTGCGGCCGGGAAAAGAGCGCAAAAAAAAGCGCCTCCCCGGGAAAGGGGAAGCGCCTCCGACGCTGTGCGGCTTGCCGGGCGTCCACGCCCTTCCGGCCTGCGGGGCGGGGAAACGTCCTCCGGGCGGGGCCCGGCGCGCGGGCTGCCCTTCGCGCGCAGGAAAACGGCTACAGGGTACGCAGAAGCGGGGCCTCGGGCAGGATTTCGCCGTTTCTGCCTATGGTCAGCACTTCACAGGGAATGTCGCGCCCGCACGAGGCCACGGCGCGGCGCACCGCGCTTTCCATGCCGCCGCAGCAGGGCACGTCCATGCGCGTGACGGTGATGCTGCGCACAGTGTTGCGCTTCAGAATCTCCCCGAGTTTTTCCGCATAGTCCACGCCGTCGAGCTTGGGGCAGCCGATGAGCGCCGCGCGGCCGCGTATAAAGCGGCGGTGGAAGTCGGCAAAGGCGTAGGCCGTGCAGTCCGCCGCGATGAGCAGGTCGGCCTCCTGAAAATAGGGTGCGTTCACCGGCGCAAGCTTGATCTGCACCGGCCAGAAGCGCAGTTCGCTCCTCATCTCCCCGGCCCCTTCGGCGGGAAGCGCGCGGCCCTGCCCTTCAAGATGCGCCTTCACCGCTTCTTCATCGTAGGCGTCCGCTTCGCGGAAATCGAAGGAAAGCGCCCCGGCCGGGCAGGCGGGCAGGCAGTCGCCGAGGCCGTCGCAGTAATCGTCGCGCACCAGGCGTGCCTTGCCGTCCACCATGGCGATAGCCCCTTCGTGGCAGGCCGCGGCGCACAGGCCGCAGCCGGTGCACGCTTCCTCATTGATATGGATGATCCTTCTGAGCATGGTTTCTCCTGATGTTTTTGTCGTGTCTCTCTGCGGGCAACAAGCGCATGCCCTGCCCTCTTCCGGTAAAAGCGCCCCTTCCGGCTCCCGGGCCCTTGGCGGCAGCGCTCCGAAGCCTTTGGGAAGCGGCCCGTGCGCCTGCCTTTTCCCGAAGCGGCAGGACGCGGCAAAGGCCTGCGCCGCCGGGATGAGAAAGCCTGCGCTCCGCCCTCTCCCAGGGCCCGCCGCTCTCCGGCAGGTTCCCGGCCATGCCGCGCGGAAGGGCACTCCCCGGGAACATTGCGCCGCCCGTGCCGGGAGGCCGGGCCTGCGGGGGTACAGAAAAGCGCAGCGCGGAAGCGGCGGGCCCTCGGGGAATCATTCCCCGGGCAGGATGCCCGCGCCCTCCCGCCCTTTACGCGCGGACTGCTCTGCCGCAGAACATAAACATAAGAATGATGTTGCCGCGGGCAAGGGGAACGCGCCGTGACTACAGGCATTGACGCGCCCTTTTTCCCCGACGTACACCGGCAAAAGCGCCTGCGGGCCCCGGAAAACGGCCCGCCCCTTCCGGCAGGCCCTCCCGCAGGGGGGGACGCCCGGCGGGAAAAGGCAGGCCCGGGCAGGAGCCGTTTCCGCGCCCGGGAAGGCTGCCTTCCCCCTTCCTGTGCGGGGCTTTTCGGACGCCGTGCGGCCCTGTGCGCCGCGGGCCGCGCCGGGGCGGGCCCTCCCGAGGAAAAGGGGGAAAGGTTCCGCCAGGTTCCCGGCTTTTCCCCCTGAGGGGAAATTTTCCAACCTTCAGGGAATGTTTCATGAACGACATTGACCGCATCTTTTTTGCCGTAACGGAGTATTTTTCCGGCGACGCGCGGCGCATACGGCATTTTGCCGGGGTGCACGCCTTCTCCCGCCTTCTGGGGCACGCGGAGGGGCTGGATGAGAAGACGCAGTTCACCCTTGAGGTTGCTGCGCTGGTGCACGATATCGGCATCCGAAAGGCGGAGGAAACATACGGCCGCTGCCCCGGCTCCCTCCAGGAAAAGGAAGGCCCGGCGGAAGCGAAGAAGCTCCTGGAAGGGCTTTCCCTGCCCCCCGACGTGGTGGAGCGCGTCTGTTACCTTGTGGGCCATCACCATACCTACAGCAACATGGACGGCGCGGACTACCGCATCCTCGTGGAGGCGGATTTTCTGGTGAACCTGTATGACGACGCCGAAAGCCCCGCCGCTGTGCGCGCGGCCCTGGAACGCGTGTTTTCCACCCAAAGCGGCAAGGCCCTGTGCAGGGCCATGTTCGGCATGAAGGGCGAAGACTGAGCCGGAAAAGCCCGGCCCCTTCTGCATAAGGAAGGCAATCCGCCCGGCCCCGGCGCGCAGCTTTCAGCCTTCGTGCCATGCGCCGCCTCTTTTTCTGCGCGGCTCCCCCTTGGGGCCGCAGGGGGCATCCTCTCTGCCTCCCCGCGCCCTCCTCCTGCCCCTCAGCTCCTCCCTGCCGGGCCCGAGGCACGGGAGCCCCGGAATTTTCCCTGCGCCCGCGCTCCCCTGCGCCGCCGAAGCATCCTGGGCAGGGAAGCGATACCCCCGCCTGCCGAAGCAGCCTCCCCCCGCGCCGGCCTTTTCCCCTGCGCCCGCCCTCCCCTGCCGCACGCCCCCAAATGTCCCGAGGGCCTGTGCCGCAGCATATCTTCTTGACATATCTATAAGAAATTTTCCATTAAAATCTCTTGCCACGGCAGGCAAAATTCCTTCTACTGCAAAGAAGGCGGAAACAGCCCGCCTGACGAGAGATGCCCTCCGAAAAAAGGCGACAACAGCCCGACGGCCACGGTCTTCGACTTTTGGAAAGCTTCCCGATGGAGAAAACCTCAGGGAAAATTCGGAAAAGAACAGCCTCGCCCGGCAGACATGCCGCATCGTTGCAAGGGCGTCGCCCAGAACGTGCCTCCGAGGCATGCCCCGCCACTCAATGCGTAACGGACGGAGGAAAGCAGGAGAAAGACATGAATGACGTCACCCCCGTGGAAGTCCCCAGCAAAAGTTCGGTCCATAAAGCAGGCAGTATTCTCAGAAAAGAAAAAAGTTCCCCTGAAGAAATGGATCTGGCCCTTGCCACCCTCTCCCGGTGGAGGGCGCTGCACTCCTACCCCATCAATACATTTCAGGCATACCTCCGCGGTAAGGTGAAGAAATCGGACTATGACGACCCCATTATAGCGCAGCGGTTGAAAAGACTGCCTTCCATCGTCCAGAAGCTGAAGCGCTACCCGCGTATGGGCCTGGAGACCATGCAGGACATAGGCGGACTCCGCGTCATTTTAAAAGACGTGAGCATGGTCTATAATCTGTATTCCACCCTGAGCAAAGCACGGTTCAAGCACATTCCGCTCCTCCCCCCCAATGATTACATAAAA
>NZ_DYZA01000246.1 GCF_020741395.1 Mailhella massiliensis
CTGATATTACAACAGATAAATTTTGTTCAGCTAATGCTTGCGTTGAAGACGCAAGCAAAAATAAAAATGAAAAGAATAAAATCCTCATAAAATTCCTCCTATAACGATAAAGGAAAAATAGTTTGACATAAATTAATATGAAATATGGAAAACCCTACTTATTTAAAAGCAGAGAAAAGGAATGGTTTTCCCGAGAGATGAACGTATGATGGATTATGGTGAAGATGCTCAGGGATAAAGAGCACTCAATACGACTTCATGCCGGGCAGGGCGTTGGGGTTGAAAACGAGGTCGTTTTCTTCCTCGATGGGGTCGAGTTCCTTGATGAGCTCTTCCGTCATGCCGGGAATGTCGGTAAGGTCGCCGGAGGTGGTGAAGCGCATGCTTTTGCGCGCCTTCACAATGGCCTGCGCGACCTCCATGGGAAGATTCACTCCTTCCTCCGCGCAGTCGCGCACCATTTTTTCCGCGCCGGCCCTGTTGAAGCTGAAAGACCCGGCATACGCAGGTGCGGCCGTCAGGCAGACTGCAAGCAGCGGTACGGCAATACGGGTCATGTATAAAAATCTCCGGTAAAATCAGCACTTTGAAGGGGCGAGCGTCAATTCGGCGTCTGGATCGTACCACAGGGTGCCGCCGTGCTCAATGGGGTTGATGGCCTGGAGCGTGTGGTTGTCCAGCCCCGGAACCTTCAGAAAGTCCTCAGGCAGTTCAAAGGGCTTGTTTTTGGCCATGTCCACTATGGCCTCGGCCATTTCCGGGGTGATGTTGGCGTCGGGAATGTCCATGAGCTGCTCTGCCGTGGCCTTGTTCAGGTCGAAGGCGTCGGGACCGAGTTCCACGTCTTCGGCCAAGGCCGGAGAGGCGGCGCAGAGAAAGACGCCGAGAAAAAGAGATGCGAGAGACGATTTCATAAAAGCTCCGTGAGAGCGTTTCGATGGAGGTATTCCATCTGTTCCGGTTTTCCCGGCCCTTCCCTTCAGGAGAATACAGGGAGGGGCCGGGACTTGTTCAGGGCCGGGCAGGAGAGCCGGCCTTTACCGCAGGAGAAAGTCAGGCTCCCGCCTTGTAGGGCGTCTTGCTGGCGGGAATGGTGAAGGTGGTGTTTTCCGGCGGAGTCACGGCGAATTCCTGCGGCTTTCTGAGCTGGGGCACATAGTCGTAGGGCACGCGGTAGGCGCGGTACACCAGATTGAACCTGCCGTTGGGGTTGTACCAGGGGCTTATGTATTCCCACACGATTTCATGTTCGGGCGTGACTTCCTGGAACTGTCCCACGGCGCCGTTGGTGATGAGGGTGTTGCCGTTGGGCAGGCGCTGGGCGGAACTCACATAGTCGCTGTAGAACTTGTAGGTTTCGCGCAGGCCCATGGTGGCGGCGGAATGTTCCCATACCTTCTTGAGCGTGACGGGGTCGAACTCGATGACGCGGGAATAGTCGCGCCTTGCGTTGCTCCAGCCCATGGGGGAGGTGGGGTTTCTTTCGCCGTAACCGGCGAAGCCGCCGTTGTCGTACACGAGGATGTTGCCCGCCCCGGGCAGGCCCTTGGGAATCATGTGACAGTGGTGCTGGCCCACGATCTGGCCGAGTTTGTACAGGGCGCGCTTGTATTCCTTGCCGCCGAACTCCCACTTGTCGTCGGGGTAGAAGGTGGGGCCTATCTGCCACACGATTTTTTTGGTGGCTTTGTCGATGATGAAGCAGGTGTTGAGCTGGCGGCAGGAGCAGATGATGTTGTCCGGGTGGAAGGCCGCGTATTTCACCGGGTCTTCGTCATACCAGCGGTTGGGGCCGAGGGCGGAGGCGGAGTTCATGTGCATCCAGTCCGCCGCCTTCACGCCCGGGGTGCGGGTCATCTGCCAGGTGGGGAACTTGTACATGGTTTTCTTGAGGTCTTCGGGGAGCTTCAGCTCGTCGAAGTGCTCAAAGGCCTTCCAGTCCCAGAGGATGTTGTTGTCCTTGTCCATCTCGAAGAGATAGTCGTCGTCCAGGGGCTTTTTCTTCGTGATGGCCGGGTTTTCGGTGAAGAGGTGGGAAAGCACGAGAATTCTGCCTTCCGGCTTGTATTCCACGGGCATGTCCGGGCTGTGGTAGCCCGTGGGGCTGCCTTCCACCTGAAAGTCGTGATGCATGCCCGCAAGGGGGATGTTGCGCACGATGTTGCCGTCGAAGTCGCAGATGGAGAGGTCGGCGGACATGGGATCACCGTAGGTGCGGCCCTTCATTTCCGGCTTCTGCCTTGTAGCGCCCATGACATAGCCGCCTTTGAGCAGCTTGGTGGGGTGTTCAAGTTCGTTCACGTTTTTCCATTCATGCACGACGTTGCCGTTCATGTCGATGAGCACGCAGCCCTGCCCGGCCGTTTCCACGCCGAACACGGTGTAGCCGTTCCAGCATTTTTCCGGCTTGTAAATGGTGGTGCCGTGAGGGAACACGGAAGGGAAGGCCCAGCTTAAGGAAGGCGCGGCCGAAGCTGCCGCCGCGGCGGACAGTCCCAGAAGAAATTGACGACGGTTCATGTATCTTCCTCATGTAAGGTTGAAAGCAAGAAGTGTTTGAATATGCTTTAGCAAAGAACGTGCCATAATGATTTTTGTAGTGATATCAAGGGGGATACACTCCTCTCGTCCGTTTGAGCGTGAGAATTTCCGCACATGGCGGGGTTTTGTGTGCGGAAAGCCGCACGCTTTTTTTTCTTGCGGCAAAGGGACGCATGGTGTTTTATCATGATGAGGAGTCTGCCATGCGTCGCCTGCCCATATTTTTGCTGCTTTTCGTTTTTTTTTGTGTCGTTCCACCTCCGGCAAGTCCGGCCGATTCCGGCATGCCGGACAGAGCACGCCGCCTCGTCATAGGAGTGCCGCCCCATTCCGCCCCTCTTTCCTTCCTGAACGAGAGCCGTGACGGGCTTCTCGGTCTTGCCGTGGATCTCAGCGTGAAGATAGCCGGGGAACTTGGTATGGACATTGTTTTCGTGCAGAGCAATGCCCGCAAGCTGGAACAGAAGCTTCAGCGCGGGGAAATCGACGCCATGGTGGGCCTTCTGCCCGTGAATTTGAAGAACGATTTTTCCGACGTGCTGGTCACGCCCCTTGCCCTGAACCGCGCCATTCTGGTGGCGGGGCAGGAACATCAGTTCACCATGGAGCGCGACCTTGCCGGGCACAGAGTCATTCTCCAGCGCGGCGACGCCTATATGCCCAAGATGCTGGATATGGGCTGCACCGTGGTACAGGCCGATTCCATCACCAATGCTCTGAACCGCCTGGTGGGGGGCGAGGCGGAGGCCTACATTGCCAGTTCCGTGGAAATGGCCTTCCACATTG
>NZ_DYZA01000247.1 GCF_020741395.1 Mailhella massiliensis
AAGGCGCGAGCAAGTAACAAGCCCTTACAGGGCTGAACAAGCCACCCGTTTTACGGGTGGTCCTGACTTTAAGTCCGCGAGTTCCGAAGAAGTTTCCCCGAGAAAATCCAGGGCAGGAATCTCGAAAGGGAAAAGGTGCTGCGTCGCATCGGTGAGGGATTACGATGTCATATTTTTTCCATACAAAAATGCAGGCCACCTGGGAGACAGGGAAATCTTAGGGATGCGGGAACAAGGTTGGAAAAAGAAACAGGCCTTGCGGACCGATGAGGCCGGGCGGAAAACAAGCGCAGAGTGGGAGAGGCTGTTTTTCCAGGAAGGGAATGCGTGAATGGAGCTGAATTCCGGAGGGGATGCACGGGCACGGCGTTACGGACGGCTTTTGCGTCAGAGAGGTGCGGGAGTAGGGAACGGGAAAACCGGGCTTCGCCTTGGAAGGATTGCTCGCCGGGCTGTCGATACGCCTTGGAAAGCTGTCCGGCATGGAGCGGCACCGTTGCTGAGGTATGGGCATACCCGGGTATTTTTGCCATGTCTCAGGACCGTGTTGTCCGCAGAAAATGGGATGGGCGGGATTCTTTTTGAAGTCCTGCCCGGCATGTTATGACGGAGGGCCTCCCGTGCTTTTTCCGCGCCTGTGGCGAAAGGTCGGGCGGGGAACAAGGGGGGCGGAAGCTGCGGTGTACGGTACACGGGCTTTTCCTGCTTTGGAGAAGCCTTGAAGGATGAAGGTCGTCTCAGGTACAGGAAGAGTCTTCCTCTTTGCTTTTTGGGGGCATCCTGAAAGCGTTCCGTCATTCAGAAAGCACTCCTCTCTCTTTCTTACAGGGCGTCGGTATGACGGGCATAAAAAAGCGGCGGCCCGGAGGCCGCCGCAAAAAAGGTGCGTATGCCGCGTTACGCCTTCTTTTCCGGCAGGAAGGAAGCCAGGATACCGAGGGTGAGGAATCCGACCACCACGCTCAGAGAGATCATGGCGGGCAGATGGATGACGCCGGTCACGTCAAGAAGCATCTTGATGCCGATGAAGGCCAGGATTGCTATGACGGACTTTTCCAGGTGGCGCAGGTAACGCTTGGCCGCGGCGAGCAGGAAGAACATGGACCGCAGGCCGAGTATGGCGAAGATATTGCTGGTGTACACGATGAAGGGGTCGGGCGTGATGGCGAGCACGGCGGGAACGGAATCGAAGGCGAACATGATATCGGAGATTTCGATGACGACGAGGCAGAGGAAAAGGGGCGTGGCTCTCCAGATCACCTTGCCGACGGGCTTTTCGGCCAGTTTCACGGCGCCGCCTTCCACATGCTTCTTGGGAGCTTCCACAGGAGTGCCGTTTTCATCGGTGCGCACGAAGAAGTCGTGGCCGTGCAGGTGCGTGTACACGGGGATGAACTTCTGTGTCCAGCGCACGGCCCAGTGCTGGGAGTAGTCGATATCTTCATCATGCTTCTTACCGAGAGCCTGGAACATTTTCCACGCCGTCCAGAGCACGAAAACGCCGAAGCCGGCCAGGGCGTAGGGGCCGAAGAGCTTGATGAGGGAGCTGCCTGCGGCGACGAAGAGCAGGCGCATGATCACCGCGCCGAGAATGCCGTAGAACAGCACGCGGTGCTGATAGGCGTCTTTGATGCCGAAGGAAGTGAAAATGGCCATCATGACGAAGAGGTTATCCACGGAAAGGGATTCCTCAAGGAGATAACCGGCGATGAAGAGCTGCATCTGCGCGGGGCCTTCGTTCCAGCCGATATATCCGGCGAAGGCAAACGCGAGAGTGATCCAGATTGTGGTCCAGATGGCCGCGTTGCGGGCGGTGACGGGCTTGTCGTCGTTATGGGAACGAAGGTCAAGCCACATGCAGGCAATGACCAGTACGGAAAAGACGCCCACTTCCACGAGAGAGTGTCCGAACATGTGTATCCTCCAGAGTTTTCCATTTCTGCCGGAAGATACGAAAAAGACCTTCCGGCAATATTTTATTGCCGCGAAGGTCTCACTCATCAGACGGGCTGACGGCAATGCCAGAAGCGGGCGCTCCATGCTGTTGACATTGCCCGGGACTCACGATCCCAGTTACTCCCCTTTGCGTTCTTTCCAGATATACAAAGTACGCCCGACTGTCAAGAGGCGGATACGCTCTTGCCCGTGAAAGGCGTCAGCGCTACAATGCCGCTGCATTTTCTGGATTTTTTGTTTTCGAGGCTGATATGTCCTTTCATATAACACGCGTGCACAAGGCAGGCCGCCAGCATCCGCTGGTTTTTCGTCTCACTTCCGGTTTCCGCCGTTTTCAGCATCGCTGGTACCATCCTGAGGAGCCTCTTTTTCAGGAACTCAGAAACGGCCAGAACCCGCTGGCGCTCGTCATTGCCTGCTGTGATTCCCGTGTGGATCCCGTGCTTCTTACCGACTGCCGTCCGGGGGATCTTTTTGTGGTCCGCAATGTGGCCAATCTTGTTCCTCCCTACGCTCCCGACGGGGGAAGGCACGGTGTGAGCGCAGCGCTGGAATATGCGGTCAAGCATCTTGAGGTGAAGGATATCATTATCATGGGGCACGCCTGCTGCGGCGGCATCAAGGCCCTTGTTACGGGAACCGACGAATCTGGGGACGATGAATTCATAGGCCCGTGGGTGGATGTGGCAAGGCATGCCCTGGAAAAGGCGGATGAGGACATGCCCGGCGCCTGTGCGGCCGACCGGGCCAGGGCCTGCGAGCTGTGGAACGTACGTTTGTCGCTCAGGAACCTCCTTTCTTTTCCCTGGGTGAAAAGTGCCGTGGAAGAGGGGAGGCTTTTTCTGCACGGCTGGTATTTCGACCTGCAAAGCGGAGAGCTTCTGGAGTATGACGATATCCGGGGGGACTTCCATCCCCTTGTGGGAAGGCCTCATCTGCATACAGGGCAGGGAGGTGTTCCTGCCGGAAAACATTCCTGAACGCGGAGAGAGTTTTTTTTCGAGGCAGGCTGTAGAGTATTACCTACAAGGGAACAGAGCCTTTCTTGGGGCTTTCATTCGGTAGAGGGGAGGACTCGTTTTTCTGCCCCGGCATCCGAGGCTTGTAAAACAGGGCGGTTGCGCAGGAGGCACAGTTTTTTTGTGTTGGATTTACGCGGCTGAGCCGCGCAGCGCGGGTACTTCGGAAAAGACAACATGTTTATTCTACAACTATTATAAAATTATTTGTGTTTCAAGGCGTTTTCGCGGCGGTAGATCCTTGGA
>NZ_DYZA01000248.1 GCF_020741395.1 Mailhella massiliensis
CGGCTGTTTTTCTTTGGACGACCTCATCTTCTCACCGGACGCCACCACCTCGTGGGACGGCGTGCGCAACTATCAGGCTCGCAACCTCATGCGCTCCATGCAAAAAGGCGACCTCGGCTTTTTCTACCACAGCGGAAAGAAGCCGGAAATCGTGGCCGTCGTGGAAGTGGTGCGCGAAGCCTATCCCGACCACACCGCACAGGACCCGAAAAACCGGCACTTCGACGAAAAGGCCACGCCGGAAGATCCCCGCTGGTACATGGTGGACGTCAAACTCGTCCGCCGCCTGGAGAACCCCCTCACGCTGGAAGAACTGCGCCGGGAGGATGCGCTCGAAGGCATGGAACTTCTGAGGCGCGGCAGCCGCCTTTCCGTACAGCCCGTGACGGAAGAACATTTCAGGCATATTCTGGCCATGACGGGGGAGATGCACTGACCCCGGAGTAAAAAGCGCTCCTTTCGGCCGTCCTTCCCTCCGCACATGCGGCGCATGCCGTAAAAAGTGCGCCAGGCCTTTTCCCCGTGCCGTACTCCGGCGTCATGCCCCGGGGTATGGAAACTCGCCCTTCCCATACGGCTTCCCCCGCCTCGTTACCTCCTTCGCGCCAAGAACCGGCGCACGCCCATGGAGCGGTCGGAAGCTATGCTGAACCGGGCACCGAAGACCTTCCCCGTTCCCGGACTTATCCCGTCCGACTTGCCGGCTCCTTGCCCGGCCGAATAGGCAAAAAAAACGAGGCCTCCCTTTTCTTCCGCTCCGTTCCGGCATCCCGGAGGATGCGTGACATTTAAATAGAAAAGCGCGGCGCTTCCCCGCACTAGGGAAACGCCGCGCTTTTTTATTCAGAAAAGGCCTTCAGGCGTTATTCGTTGCCCTTGGCGGCCTGATGGGCGGCCACGACCTTGTCGACCACAGGCTGAGGAGCTTCCTCATAGTGGTCGAATTCCATGGTGAACACGCCCTGGCCGCCGGTCATGCTGCGCAGGTCGGGGGCGTAGCGGAGCACTTCGCTCATGGGCACGTTGACCTTGAGTTCCGTGATGCCGCCCTGGGAGTCGGAACCGAGCACCTTGCCGCGGCGGGAGGAAAGGTCGCCTATGACGTCGCCCATGTATTCATCGGGAATAGTCACAGTCATCTGCACGATGGGTTCGAGCAGCACTACCTTGAGCTGGGCCATGGCGGCCTTGAAGGCGATGGAACCGGCCATTTTGAAGGCCATTTCGGAAGAGTCCACGGTGTGATAGGAACCGTCGTACACGCGCACCTTGAAGTCCACCACCGGACAGCCGGCGAGATAGCCGCGGGCCGCGCTTTCCTGGATGCCCTTGTCGATTGCAGGAATATACTGGCGGGGAATCACGCCGCCCACGATGCCGTCTTCAAAGGTGTAGCCTGCGCCTCTGGGCGCGCCTTCCATCTCAATCCAGCAGTCGCCGAACTGGCCGCGGCCGCCGGACTGCTTCTTATGACGGCCCTGCACCTGCACCTTGCCGCGAACGGTTTCGCGGTAGGGCACGCGGGGCGTCTTGAGCTCGATCTCCACCTTGGAGCGGCGGCGGGCCTTTTCCACGGAAATCTCAATGTGCAGCTGGCCCATACCGGCGAGCAGAATATCGGAAGTCTCCTCATCGCGGCTGAGCTTCAGGGTCACGTCTTCGTCAAGGAGCTTCTGCACGGCGGCGAAGACCTTGTCTTCATCGCCCTTCTGCTTGGGAGCGAGGGCGAAAGTGATGAGCTGAGGCGGCAGCTTGGGCAGTTCCACTTCAAAAGGAGCCTTTTCGTCGCACAGCGTGTCGCCGGTGCGGGTGCCTTTCAGCTTGGTCACGCCCACGATAGCGCCGGGGCCGAGGGTATCCTTGCAGGCGGTCTGCGTCTTGCCGTTGACATAGAACAGGGAGCCCAGGCGTTCCATTTCGCCGGTGCGCATGTTCTTCAACGTGGAGTCGGAGGAAATGGTACCGGAAATGACCCGGATCATGTTCACCTGGCCGGAGAAGGCGTCGTTCAGGGAGCGGAATACCAGGCAGGCGGCGGGGGCTTCCGGGTCGGCGTCGCGTTCGGAAGCGTCGGAGCCGAGCACGGCCGGGCGGTCCAGCGGGGAGGCGAGCAGGTTGTTGATCTGGTTGAGCAGGCGGCGGCCGCCCCTGTTCTTCATGGCGGAGGAGGGAAGCACGGCCACGATTTCACCGGAAAGCACGCCCTTGCGCAGGCCGAGAGTAATATCCTCGTCGGTAAGAGAGCCTTCTTCCAGGTAGCGGTTCATGAGCTCTTCATCGGAAGAGGCGATGTTCTCCACGGAAGTGTCGCGCAGAAGAAGCACTTCGTCTTCCAGTTCCTCAGGAATGGCGATTTCTTCTGTATCGCCGTTTTCCAGGAAGCGGTACGCCTTGCTGGCGAACACGTCCACGAGGCCCACGAATTCGCCCTTCTCCAGAATCGGAATGTAGAACACCACGGGACGCACGCCCAGATGTGTGGTCAGGCTGTTCAGGGCCGCATCGAAGTCGGCGCGTTCGCGGTCCATCTTGGTGATGACGGCAACGGCGGGAAGACCGGCGGCCTTCACGCTCTTCCACATGCGGCGCATCTGCGGGCGCACGCCGTCCACAGCGTCCACCACGATAACGGCGCTGTCCACGGCGGCGAGGATCCATTCCATGTCGGCGGAGAAGTTGGAGTCACCGGGGATATCCACAAGGTTGTGACGGTATCCCTTCCAGTCGAAGGTAGCGAAACCGGGCTGTATGGAGCCGCGGCGCTTGATTTCTTCCGGTTCGTAGTCCAGAGCCGTGGTACCTTCTTCTATGGCGCCAAGACGATTGATGATACCGGCCTGAAAAAGCAGCATTTCTGCAAGAGAAGTCTTACCGCTGCCACCCGTGCCGACAAGTGCATAGGTGCGTTGGTTCTCCAAAGCTATGGACATACGAATCTCCACTGGGGTTTGAATTTCTCATGGATGCAAAAGGGGCCCTTTTGCATCGGCTCAACATTTCAAGTCCGCAGCATATCCCATCCGGGCATATTCGCCGACAGACGGGAGCCGTGCATCCTCCCGGAGGAGGAGTCATAAAAAAAGATTCATCGCTCCCGCGCTGAGGAAGGCCTTTCCGGCCGGGGAGGAATTTCGATGAATTCTTCTATAAACTCATAAAAAGTGCCGCCATGCCCTGTCAAGCGCATACCGCTATTTTTCTGGTGAAAAGGGGACTTTTCCGCCGTGAGCATAAAAGAGTGACTTCCCTGCCGTCTTCCAGTAAGGTTGATCCGCGCCTACGCGCCCCTTTTAACGGCGATGCGTCGCCCTCTTCACGGAGTCTCCATGGATATGTCAACGCCCGCTTTCGTCATCATAGGCGGCGGCCTTGCAGGATGCGAATGTGCCCTTGCGCTCGCGCGTGCGAATCTCCCCTGCACGCTCTATGAACAAAAGCCGGAAGCCTTTTCCCCCGCCCACACAACCCCCTTGCTCGGCGAGCTCGTATGTTCCAATTCCTTCCGTTCCAACGATGCGCAGGGCTCCGGAGTGGGACTTCTCAAAGAGGAAATGCGCCGCCTCTCCAGCGTAACCATGGCCGTTGCGGAACATTGCTCCGTGCCGGCCGGCAAGGCCCTCGCCGTGGACAGAACGCTGTTCAGCCAAGAGCTGACCCGCCTTGTGGAGGAAGAGCCCCTCATCACCCTGGTACGGCGGCAGATTCCCTCTCTCGACGCGCCGGAACTTGAGGGAAAAACCGTCATTGTGGCCGCCGGGCCGCTCATTTCGGAAAACCTCGCCGCCTCCCTCGCGGGTCTCATTTCTTCGGATGGAGGCCCCAGCCGCCTGTATTTCTACGACGCCATAGCCCCCATCGTGCGGGCCGATTCCGTGGACATGACCATAGCCTTCCGAGGCTCCCGCTACGGCAACGACGCTCCGCCCCCCTATTCCGACGATGCTCCCTTTCTGGAAAAGCCCATGGAAACCATGGTCGATCCTTCCGCTGAGGACAACGGCGACTATGTGAACTGCCCCATGACGCGCGCGGAATATACGGCCTTCTATGAGGCCCTGCGCGAAGCGGAGCGCGTACCCGCCCACGAATTTGAAAAGGAAATACATTTTGAGGGCTGCATGCCCATCGAGGCCCTGGCCGACAGAGGGGAACGCACCCTCACCTTCGGGCCTCTCAAGCCCGTGGGCTTCACCGATCCGCGCACAGGCCGCCGCCCCTATGCCCTGCTCCAGCTCAGGGCGGAAAACGCGGAGCGCTCCTCCTTCAACCTTGTAGGCTGCCAGACGAAAATGACCTACGGCGCGCAGGACAGGGTGTTCCGCCTCGTCCCCGGACTTGCCCACGCGGAATTCCTGCGCTTCGGCAGCGTACACCGCAACACCTATGTGAACGCTCCGGAATGTCTGAACAACGACCTTTCTCTGAAGGTGCGACCCGACGTGTACCTTACCGGGCAGATTACCGGCGTGGAAGGCTATGTGGAATCCGCCGCCTGCGGCCTGTGGCTGGGCCTTCTGCTTGCCGCCCGCGCCAAAGGCAGGGAGCTTTCCCTTCCCCCGCAGACCACGGCCCTCGGAGCCCTCATGAATCACCTGCGCACGCCATCCCGCCAGTTCACGCCTTCCAACATACACTTCGGGCTCATGCCCGAACTTGCCGAACGAACCAAGAAAAAAGCCCGCAAGGCGGAAATGTCCGACCGAGCCCGCGCCGATTTTGCCGCATGGCTGACAACGGCCGGACTCTGACGAGCCGCTCCTCTCCCGGCAGCCTCAGTCGGAAGCCGGGAGAAAGAGTATGTTCGGGAAAAATGCCCGCACCAGAAAACGCCCCGGCCCTGTCGGGCCGTGTCCCTGCTTTCTACGGACATTGAGGCCGCAATGTCCGTAGGCCCGCGATGAGGCGGAGAGCGTCGACGAAGCACAGCCCGTACGGCCGTTTTTCCTTCCGGAAAAAACGACGGCCGGAACCCGCGGCGCGTTTTCAGCCCTGTTTCCCGTAACCGCGGGGCCTTTTTAAGGAGGCCATGATGGGATTTTTCGACAACCTTCTGAAATCGCCGGGAAAGGCCCTTGCCCGTGCGTTTTTGAACAGTGAGAAAGCCATGACGCTTGCCAACGCCCGACTGTCGGATTTTCTTCACATCAACAGCATCGTCTGCCGCGAGGATCTGAGCCTCATGGTGAATTTTTCCATCCACGGCATGCAGCAGGATATCACCATTAACATCAGCGATTACTCCATTGCCGAGGACGGCAGCTGGATATGCATAGGAAAGGCCTGCTGTTCCGTCGCGGGCATCGACAACGCCCTCGCAGCCTTCGTGCAGGGAAAGCGCCTTCCCATACCGGAAAAACATGCCTCAACCCTCGTCAAGGTAAAAAAATTCCTGCTGTAGCTTCGCTTTGTCAGGCGCATATCTGCCGCCCTGACCGCTCCCGCATGCCGATGCCGTAAGTTGAGCCCCAGCCGCCTTTGCCCCGCGTTCTCATCCTCCGCTTCTTTTCCGCTCCCCGCTTTCGTGCTAGCTTTCCCTCATGGACATACGACACTATCATCTGAGTATTCCCGACGGCGTATGGCTCGGGCAAACACCCGGAGAGCATACGCTCTCATGGCATGATATCCGCCTGAAGGAATCGGAACGGGAACTTTCCCACCTGTCCGCCTTTCTGCGTGACATAGGAGCGGATGAGGAAATCGTCACGCTCTGCACGCTTCCGATGCGCTTTCCTTCTGTGGAAGTTTCCAGAAGCGGGGTCTTTCTCCGCTTCCCCCAGCGCTCAGGCTGGAGCGCCGAACAGGCCTCCTATGTCATGCTGCTGTGCATGAAGGATGCTTTCATCAGCATAGGGCCCGAGCAGTCGCCGCTGTTCGACCGGGTACTCCAGCGACTGGAAAACGGCAGTCAGCCCCTCGAAGCCTCCAGCCAGGGACTTCTGCTTTTCACCATGGAGGCCTGCGCCGATATCAGTACGCTCCAGTACATGGCCGCTCGCTCAGCGGTGGAAAATCTGGCCGACCGGCTCGACGATGAACCCGACAATATCCGGCAGGATGAACTCATCGCCTTACGCCGACGCGTTTCCCGCCTTTCCCTTCAGTTTGAGGATCAGCGTTACTGCATGAGCGCGTTGCAGAGCGTGCAGGCACAGCAGCTGCCCTTCGGCCACCTCAAGGCGGAACTCCGGGATATTGTGGAAAGCCAGAGCCATGTGGCTCACAGCCAGGATCAGCTGGAAAACCGCCTGCGCGACCTGCACAACGACTGCCTGCTCCACGCCCAGAGAAAAACAGACTACCGGCTGCGCGTACTCACGGTACTTACCTCACTGTGCATGCCGCTCAGCGTCATCGCGGGCATTTACGGCATGAACTTCCGCTTCATGCCGGAGCTGGACTGGGAATACGGCTACTTCGCCGTCGTCGGGCTCATGGTGCTCATTACCGTTTCCCTGCTGCTGTTCTTTTTCAAAAAAGGCTGGTTCAAATAACGGGTCGGGTACGGGCACCCTCCCCCTCCAAAAGAAGAAAAATAAAACTATCCCCCCTGCTCAGGCAATGCAGCGGATATGGCCTTCTCTCTTCACGGATTTTCTGAAAATCATGGCCTTTTTCTTTCTTCCGCCCCATCATGGCCGTTCATCCCACGGCTTGACATTGGCCTGCTTCCGGGGCAACCTTGAGAAAATATTCCCCTGACGGGGCCTTCTTCGCCGCCGCCCATATCTTTTTTCAGACGTTCCGTTTCTGCGGCACGCAAAGGATCCCCATGCTCCCACGTCTACGCACATTTGTCCTTTTTCTCTGCACCTGCTTGCCGACCCTCGCGCTGTGCGCCTGCCAGCCCAAGGCAGGCAGCGAGCATCTTCCCATACCGGATTCCACGCCCGAAACAGCGTCGTCCGTTTCCTCCGCTTCGGTGGACAAGCTCCTTCTGCCCGACGGCAAGGACATTCTGTACCGCGCCGAGCTCTGCCCCACCGTCATGAGCCTCGGCGAAGACGTGGCCGATATCGCCCGGCAGCATCTGGGCATACGCTACAGAAGAGGCGGCGCCTCGCCCAAGTCCGGATTCGACTGCTCAGGTTTCGTATACTGGGTTTTCGCGAAGTACGGGGTCAGCGTCCCGCGCGACACGGTGCGTCAGTCCCGGGCAGGACAGGAAGTGGCCAGAAACGACCTTCTGCCCGGAGACATACTCATCTTCCGCATCGGCAACACGCCTAACGGACGGCACTCCGCCATCTATATAGGCGACGACAAATTCATCCACAGCCCTTCGGCAGGTTCCCGCGTGCGCATCGAAAATCTCAACGCCGCCTACTGGACCAGACACTACATGACGGCACGGCGCGTGCTCGAAACGCCCCCCTGCGACCTTGATCTCTACTCCAGCCCCGATACCGTCGAC
>NZ_DYZA01000249.1 GCF_020741395.1 Mailhella massiliensis
TGCACGCCGAGCTTTTCGCACACAAGGTCGCACATTTTTTCAGCCATCAGGCGATAAGTGGTGAACTTGCCGCCGAAGATGGAGAACATGCCTTCCAGCCCTTCCTCGCTGTGATCGGAAATATGGAAGCCGCGGCTTGCGGCACGCCCGGCCGCGCTGCCCTTGGCCACATACAGAGGCCTCGTGCCTGCAAACGCACGCAGGATGCGGTAGTTGCGGAGGCTGGGAATGAGCACTTCGCCGATATCGAGAAGCTTGAGCACGTCTTCGGTGGGAGCTTCATGCGCGTCGGGGCGATCGGCATGAAACGAAGTCGTGCCGAGAATGGTGATGGATCCGTGAGGCACGAAAATATCGCCGTCGGAACTCACATGCAGGCGGTTGATGACACGCGACGTGAAGCGATGGTTGAAGGCCACCAGCGTGCCCCGGTCGGGCTGCACGCCCACTTCAAGACCCACCAGCTCGACTATCTTGGCCGCCCAGGAACCCGCAGCATTGACCACGATATCGCAGGAAATGCGGATTTCCTCGCCGCTCACGAGATTGCGCGCCCGGACCCCCTTCACCTTGCCGCCTTCCTGATCAATGCCGATGACTTCATGATGGGTCAGCATCTCGCCGCCGTAACGCCTTGCGGACATGGCGTTGTGCCAGACCAGACGGAAACCGTCCACACTGGAATCCGGTACGCGGTAAACGGCCTTGATGTTCGGATCAAGGCTGGGTTCCAGACGGAGTGCTTCCTTGACGTCCACAGGCTCCGCCTTGATGCCCGCTTTGGCGCAGGCTTCCACCCAGGGCTTTTCATAATCAGGATCGTCCTGCTGGCTGAGAACGAAAAAGCCTTCGGACTCTTCCACGCATTCACGGCCGATACGACGAAGAATCATGTTTTCTTCGATACATTCCTTGGCCGCTTCGTTGTCCTTCACCGCATAACGCCCGCCGCTGTGCAGCAGGCCGTGGAAGCGGGAACTCGCACCAGAAGCTATGCCGCCCTGTTCCAGCAGCACAGCCTTGACTCCGCGCATACTGAGATCTCGCAGGATACCTATGCCAGTAGCGCCGCCGCCGATGATGACTACAGTCGTGTGTTTCACACAGCCTCCCTTGCCCTTTTGCCTGAGAAAAATTTTCATTTACGAAAAAAGCTCAAAGACAAATTACCATAATACGAAAATTATTTCTGATTTATCCTCTTAATCCAACCTCGTCAAGCGGTGTAAAAAAAATCAATGAGTGCAATAAGTTGAAAAATCTCTTCAAAGGCCTCTTTTCCCTTGCGGGAGACTCTGAAAAAGGGATATCGTGTTCCAGGCATCAATACATTCTCTGAAGAGGAATAATCATGAAAATATCCGAAAAGCGCTGCGTAGTTCTGGATATGGACGGCACCGTGTATCTCGGCAATATTCCCATCCCGGGAGCTGTGGAATTCATAAGAAAAAATTGGAACAGGCTCGACTTTCACTTCCTGAGCAATAATACCTCAAAGGCGCCTGATACCTATGTAAAAAAGCTGAACGGTATGGGCATCCCCGCCACGCTCGACCTCATCCTTTCCCCTACTACGCCGCTGGTGGACTTTCTCAAGGAACAGGGCATCCATACAGCTTATATTGTAGGCAACCGCGATTTCTGTCGCGACCTTTCCCAGCGCATGCCCGAACTCAGGCAGCAGGAGGAAGGAGCGCAGGCCGTTATTCTGGCCTATGATACGGAACTGACCTACGAAAAGCTTTCCCGCTCCGCCCTGCTGCTGGAAAATCACCCGGAAGTGCTTTTCCTCGCCACGCATCCGGACAAGGTCTGTCCCTCCCCGGAAGGCCCCCTGCCGGACGTGGGCAGCATGCTTGCCCTGTACAAAGTGGCCACGGGGCGCGAGCCTCAGCATATTTTCGGCAAACCGGATCCGGCCGTGCTGCAACCCCTTCTGAAAAGGTATCGCAAGGAAGATATGGTCATGGCGGGCGACAGACTCAGCACCGACAAGAAGCTTGCAGAAAACGCGGGCATCGACTTCATCCTTGTCCTGAGCGGGGAAGCCACGCTGGAAGAGGCGAAGGCCGAAGCCATACAGCCCGCCGTCATTGCCGAAGACCTCGGCAAGGCGTGGGAAGACTGACTTTTTCCAGGCCGCCTGCGCCCCCTTCCGGCCTGCTCCGCCCGTATTTCCTTCCCGGAAAGCAGGAAAGAAGGGGACGCATGGCGTGCACTTTCGCCTCTTTGCAGAACGGCATCATGCACAGTGTTCTGTTTTCGAAAAGCGGGGGAAGATATTTTCCCTGGACGGAAGGGACGCGTATTCGTCCTCCACGCATGCGGGGCTTTGCGCGCGACGCGCTGCATAAACGGCGTTGCGCAGATCTCGGAATGTTCGTTTCCGAAAAAAATACGTCAAAAAACGCGGAGCCAAGGCCGCGCAAGCACCGTAGTGCAAAAGCTGCTCTTCCCTGCTATGCCCCACGATATTTCATGAGTCTTTCATACACGCCGAGGCTGACGCGCAGCCCGCCCCTGCCCTTGCCGAGATCGATATTCGGCTTGGCAAGGCCGTGGTAGTCGGAACCGCCGCTCAACTGCAGATTGCAACGCGCCGCAAGCTCCACGCAGATGCGCACATCACCCGCATCATGTTCGCTGTGATAGGCCTCGACAGCGTCCAGCCCCTGCTCCTTCAATCCGACAAGAAGGTGCTCCAGCCCTTCCACAGGCGCACGGAGCAGCCGGGGGTGGGCCATGGAAACCACGGCGCCTGCGCCCTTCAGCAGGGAAACGGCCTCCTTCGGGCTCATGAGCCTGCGCGGCTCATAGGCAAGGCCGTCCCTTCCCAGATATTTTCGGAAGGCTTCCCTCCTGTCCTTCACCACGCCCATGGCACAGAGCAGCGCGGCAAAATGCGGGCGGCCTGTCACCGCACCTCCGGCCAGCGCTTCGGCAGCCTCATAGGAAACATCAAAACCCAGGGCCTGCAGCTTTTCCGCAATGCGGAGATTGCGCTCCTTCCGCTGTGCCCTCACCTTTTCCAGCGCCGCTTCCAGCTGCGCCGTCTTCTCTGAGCTTCTGGGAATCCACAGGCCGAGAAAATGCGCTTCCCCCCACGGCGTGACCGTGCTGATCTCGCAGCCGCGAACAAAAATTATATTCTGCTTCCCGGCTTCTTCTTCCGCTTCATCCAGCCCGGAAAGAGTATCGTGATCCGTAAGCGCAAGCACCCCCAGATGAGCCTGCGCCGCCTTGCGGACAAGCTCCGTGGGGCTGTCCGTCCCATCGGAAGCGGTACTGTGGGTATGAAGATCAATAAAAGTCATGCTCATACTCCGAAACTATCACGCTCCGGCTTTCTGTCAATCATGGCATTGACGGAACACACCGATACGTTACGCTGCACCTGTGACGCTTTGAAAAGCGCCCTTCCGCAAGCTCCGCTTCGGGGCTGCGGCGACGAAAAGGGCCCCTTTCCTCGAAGGGCCGAACACGCGCACATGTAAAACGTCAATCCTCCGTGGGAGAACCGGCCATGCCCGACTCGCAGCTTCAGATATCTCTCTGCCCCACATGCCTAAACCCTCTCTTCGTCCTGGATATCGACACAAGCGTCGCCTGTCCGGCATGCCGCATGGTCTATCCCATCCGTGACCATATCCCCTTTCTTTTTCAGGAGGCTGCCATTCCCGCCGGAATATGGATCATGGGCGACGGACGGGCAAGACGGGAACAACAGTGACAAGGTGAATCCATGAAAGACTTTTTTCTCGCCAACGGATCGGTATTCCGGCATATATTCTATACCACGGCCATGGTCTACGACAGGCGGGAACAGGAACCCTTCCCTCCTGTCAATGTTTACCTGTGTGCCGACCGTGTCCTGGTACAGGCGCTTGTGCCCGGCCTTGAGCTCGGCGACATACGCATCTCCGTGGAGGAAAACGACCTGCTTCTGGAAGGAACCATAGGGCGCGGCTCCGGCCGTTATGTCCGGGAAGAACGCTACAGCGGACACTTCCGGCGCAGAATCCCGCTGGGATGCGCCGTTCACTCTCAGGCCCGTCTGGACATGGGAAAAGGCATACTGCACATAGAACTTCGGAAAAAAGGATAGCTCCATGGCAAAAAAGACGCTCTACCCCCAGGTGCGGCCCGCAACCGATATTGTAGATACGGAAAAAGGCGTCCATATCCGGGCCAATATGCCCGGTGTGGAGGAAAAAGATCTGCACTGTTCCCTTGAAGGGAATACGCTCCACATCACGGCCAGCTCCCGCTGCCCCATTCCCTCCGAGGAAAGAGACGTACTTGCCTTGGAATTCGGCAACGTGGAATTCTGCCTCGATATTGCCATGAACGGAGCGCTTTCCGCCCCTGTGGAACCCACCCTGCAAAGAGGAGTGCTTTCCCTTTTCCTGCCCCGTCAGGCGGACGCAGCAGAGCTTCCCGTCCGGCTCCTTTAATCTTCTGTCAGGAAAAAGAAATACAAAAAGGGGAAAACTCCTTTTTAATCTCCGAGGCCTTGTTCCGCACCAATGCGCAGGCCCCGCTCATACTCTCAGCGGAAGCCCCCCGCTTCCGATGCTTCAGCGCCGCTTATCCGGCGTTCTTTTCCCGCCATCTTTTGTACGGTGAGCTTGGGGATAGCCAAGGCGGGCACCACTTCCTCATGGAAATGATAACGCTCCCCTTCATTAAATGGCACGGAGCACAGGGATTTTTTCCTCTTCCGCGGCATATTCCATGACGCCCTCGCCGCAGACGCTCTCAAAGTCCATGGTACATTCACATGCCCCCACCTAGGGCCCCGTGGCCAGGCCGTGCGTGACTTCCATGCAAAAAGCCACGCGGGGATTCTTTCTGAGAAGCTCATGCTTGCGCCCTTCCTTTGCCCCATGGAAGTAGAGCGTCACCCGGCCTTCCCCATCTGGATGATTCGCTCCCGGTCGGAGATTTCCCTGTCTTTTCTTCTTATGCTTTCTTCTCCCCCGCCAAAGAAAGGCGGAACCCGGTCGCGTCCAGCGTCATGATAAGGGCATCTTCCCCATCGGCATAATAGTGCCTGCGACGCCCCGACTCCTGAAAGCCGAGCCTTGCATACAGCGCCCGGGCAGGCCTGTTGCCCACGCGCACTTCCAGAAAGGCCGTTTCCCAGCCTTCGGGAGGCAGCCCTTTTGCCCGCCTGTGGCCGCCTTCCTGCGTATCGCGCAAGGCATGGGCCATAAGCGGAAACGAAAGCCCCCTGCCTCGTTCTTCCGGGCTCAGAGCGATGTTCAAGACTTCCAGCTCTCCGGCCAGAACGCAAAGCGTGATATAGCCGAGAAGCCTGCCTTCCCGGAAAAGACCGTAACCGGCAAACCAGTCCTGCCGCCATGCCTCAACAAACTGCTGCACCGTCCATGAAGAGGAAAAACAACGCTTTTCCAGAGCCGCAGTTTCCGGCATATCCTCCAGCTCAAGAGGGCGGATTTCTTCCATGCGGGTATCGGTCAATGCCTGAACCTCTTTTTTATGTCCGGCCCCGCCGGGGAAGGCCGGCACAAGCACCACACAGGCTGGACGGGACTTTCTTTTCCGACAATACGCTGCGCACGCCGGGGAAAACACAGGACGGCGCCCCTCACTCCGGCAGGAAAAATCCCCGAGCCCGGACGTGCCCCACCAGCATGAAAAACATGGCGTTCAGTGCATCGCACCTCTAGCCCTCTCCTTTTCTCAGTGCGTGTTTTCCAGAAGAAGCGCCTTCACCATATCCTCATGCACGGCGCCGTTGCTGGCCAGAATGGGGGTATGGAAGAGGTAGGGGGCGCCGCTTCTGCCCGACACCCTGCCGCCGGCTTCCTCCACAAGCAGCCAACCCGCCGCAATGTCCCACGGTTTGATCCAGCCTTCAAAATAGGCTTCGAAACTGCCGCAGGCCACAAAACACATATCGAGCGCCGCAGAACCGCAGCGCCGCACGCCGACGGTGGAGTCGAGCAGGATGCGCAAATCCCTGAGCACCTCGTCCATATCCTCATGCACAGAATAGGGAAAGCCGGTGGCGACAAGCGCATCTCCACAGGAAGAGACGCTGCTCACATGGATGGGGCTGCCGTTAAGCCACGCGCCCCTGTTGCGTTCGGCGACATAACGCTCCCCCCGCACGGGTGCGGAAACAGCCCCGAACACGACCTGCCCGTTTTCCCACAGGGCCACGGAGGTCGCCGTATCGCCGAAGTGATGGGCAAAATTCGTCGTCCCGTCTACAGGATCAATGATCCAGCATGTTCCCGAGGGCAGGGACTGTTTTGCACTCTCTTCCGCCATGAAAGAGGCTCCGGGAACAATATCGCACAGATTCTGCTTGAGATACTCCTCAATGGCGAGGTCGGTATCGGTCACCAGGTCGCGCTTTCCCTTATGCCTTACGGCACGGGGACGATCCCAGGCGGAAAGAAAAATCCCGTCGCTTCCGTCCAGAACCGAAAGCAGGTCCCGCACGGGGCCGGACAGTTCCATGGTATCCATATACGCTCCTACTTGTTGCCCGGGGCCTTTTCCGCCATGCGTATGCGGTAGCGCAGGGAAAGCACTTCCAGAAGACGGGCAAGGTCGTCTGCAGCAAGGCGGAGAAAAGCCTTCAGCTCGTCGGAAATGCTTCTCGCCTCTTCCATGGCAAGGCAGAGCACGCCGCAGGTGCTTTTGTTGACGCTGACGGGGATGCATACCGTGCTGCTGAAGGCGGGAATACCCTCACGCTTGCCGAACACGGGTGCAGGGCCGGAAAAACCGTCGCTGTACACGGCTTCCTCGTTGCGGAACACCCAGCCTATGATATCATTATGGATGGAGAATTCGCCGCTTTTCTGCCCGTCAAGAAGCATCGGAGGATATTCTCCTTCCATAATGTAGGTGGAACTTCCCTCCACACGGGAGGCAAAGGCGGCATAAGTGAACCCCGTGGCTTCCAGAAGCACGGGAAAAATCATACCGAGATAGCTCTTCCAGCCCGGATAATTACGGCGGAGCTCGACAAGCTGATCCAGCGCATGGAGGTAACGCTCGGATTCACCGGATTCGGCCTTCCCCTCCATGCCCTGCACCTGAGAGAGCATGTCCGCAAAAACCGCAATGAGCTTCTGCTTTTCCGGAGAAAAGGCATGGCGCTGGAAGCTGTCGATGCAGAGAATACCTCCATCGGGCAGGGGGCACCCCAGAAAAGAGCAGATTTCAGGCTCCCAGTCTTCCTTGTAGTAGCCGAGATATGCCTGATTCTCGTCGATGGAACCGACCACGATGGGAGAGCGGTTGCGCAGTATCCAGCCCGCAAGCCCCTTACCGGGGTAAATCACGGCGTTCTGATCGATATGGTCGCCCTGACTGTAGGCGGCCATGATCTGAGCGCCCTGCCCTGTGCGGGGAGCCTCAAACAACACGACGGAATAGGCATCAAAAACGCTGGCGGCCAGCGCAAGTATGGATTCAACAGGATTTTTGACGATCATGGCGAAAACAAAGTTAGCGGGAAAAGAGGGATGCATGTATAGTAGCATCGGCCTGCGGCAGGGGCAAGCTTTTCCTTCCAGCAAAACTTGAAGGGTGGAAAGTTCCATTTTGCTGCATTTTATTACAACATGTTATTTTAAATGTTTTTTATGAAAAAAAATTATTGGCCTTTTCCCCGTGGATTGCATTACAGGGGAGACCTTTCGGGAGATTTTTCATCGGTTGGGGAGATACGGCCCGAACGGAAGACGGGGAAAACGACAGGAGGGTAACGTCATGGCTGAACTCCTCCCTGCCCTGCACGGCGCCGCTGTTTGATAATGTAACCCGCAAGGCCCGACTGCATAATCTTCCCTCCCCAGTTCAGGATATATCCCCGCCAATTACGAAAAGCGGGTCCGCTACCTTATCGTGAGTTGTTCAGATACTGAATATCCATAATTTCACAAAGTACCAAAAATATTATCATCATCTTCCCGGTAAAACGCAAGTTATTGACGGTGGGCGCTTCACAAGCTTAGCCTGCGCTTCGCCCTGTCTGAACGCTCCGGGATGTTCCCTTCTTCTCCGAGGCGTTCCCGCTTCCTTCCGGCGGGCCGTAGCGTAGTTCCAGGCTGTTCCGCCCTTCTTCGGGCGCGGCCTGCATCACGCCGAAAAAAAACGATTTGTTTTCTTTCCGAATATCCTTCAGCGAAGTCCCTTTCTTCCGGAGGGAAAAAGGCGGAACGCGTCGCTTTTTACGGAACCCGCTCCCGCAGATCCATCCCGACCGCGTCCTCATCCGCCGGAAAACGCAGCGGCCCCCTCAAATACCTGTGCCTTACGCAATCATCGGTTTTCATGTAAAAAAGGAGAAAACATGATCGGTCCCATCGTCAATTCCCTGTGTATTCTTTTCGGAGCCCTCATCGGAAGCTCCATCGGAAAGCTTCTCGGCGAAACATTCCGCAAACATCTCATGCTCGTTTTCGGCTGCATCAACATCGGCATGGGTATTTTCATGATCGGCAAGACGCAGGCCCTGCCGCCCGTAGTCTGCGCCCTGCTTCTCGGAACGCTTATCGGGGAAATGCTGCGCCTGGAATATCTCATTATGCTTCTTGCCCATAAAATTTCCGCATTGTTCAGTAGGATAGGAAAAAACAGCGCACATCTCTGGAATACATGCGGGAACAGTTTTCCATTTTCCTCGTAGTCTTCGCCGCCAGCGGACTGGGGTTCTTCGGCTCCATGCAAGAAGGTCTCACGGGCGACCCTTCCCTCCTCATCATCAAGGCCCTGCTGGACTTCCCCACCGCGCTTTTCATTGCAGCCAACACCGGGGCCATCATCGGAATCCTCTGCGTACCCCAGTTCCTTGTGCAAGGCCTCATCCTTATTTCGGCGGAATTCGTCGGGCAGTATGCAACCCCTTTTCTTCTGGACAACTTCTCCGGCGTCGGCGGCTTCATCATGCTGGCCACGGGCCTGCGCACCTGCGGTATCATGCAGTTCCCCATCCTGAGCATGCTGCCCGCCTTTTTATGCTCCATGCCCCTTTCCCTGCTCTGGCTCCACTTCTTCGGCTAGGTCTTTTCCCCAACGGCCTGCAATGTTGAAAAACATGCCTCGGCGCCTTCACTCCGGCAGATCCGCGTTTTCTTGATATCCTGCCGTAAAAAGACAAAATTGTATCCGAGTCCTTTATGACAACGAGTCGGCGGCGCCGTGGTGGGGCTTCTCTCCGGCCTGACCTGCGGCATCATCATCGTTCCTTTGCTCAACATGCTTTTCCGTCATCGGCGTATCGGAAAACCTGGTTCGGCACCTCGCCGCAGGGACGGCTCTCTCCACCATTCTCGTCACCTCCCTCGCAATCTTCATCGCCCATGTGCGGCTTGGGACGTCTGAAAAAATGGTCTCCGGCATCGTCGTCGGTTCCGTGACCGGAGCGTTTCTCGCCCACAGGATTCAAGGGCAGTCGCTGGAACTCATCTTCGGTATCATGATCGTCGTCATGGCCGTTCAGATGATTATCGGCTTCAAGCCCAGGCCGCATACCGGAGCACAGGCGTTTTATTTTCCGGTAAGCATCGCTATCGGCATACTTTCCAGCCTGACCGGCGTTGCCGGTTCCCTTCAGCTCATCATCTTTCTGACATGGGCCGGTTATGCCTGGTGCGACTGTGTGAGTACCGCCGCCGCGCTCAGCCTGCCCATCACCCTTACCGCAACCGTCAGCTATATCCTCCTCGGATGGTCGGCGGAAGGGCTCCCTGACTACTCCCTCGGCTATGTGTACCTTCCCGGCACCGTCGGGTTGATGATCCCGAGCATGCTCATGGCCGTGGTCGGAGCAAAACTCGCCCACTGGTCGAAGCTGCCCGCAGACATGCTCAAACGGGCCTTCGGGGTGTTCGGACTCTGTGTGGGCATTGCCATGCTGATCAAGGTGATGTGACGCCATAGAGGAAAATCCGCTTCATAGGCCGGTGCATAGGGCATGCCGAAACGCAAGGCATGCCCTCGACTCATACCCGTCCGCGATGCCTCGGAAAACAGGCCGTTCCGCACAGTTCCCCTCGTCGTATGGCCCCGCCGTTCCGCGAAATGCCGCGGCATGCCCTTCTTTCCTGTACTCCGGCCGCAGTCGGAAAAAATTTAAAGCTCTGGTTTGATTTTCCATGCCGCCCCCCCCTTTCTCCCCTCCACGCTCGGGAAAGTATGGTTGTGTCGACGTCCCGGCCAAAGAAAAGACGGCCCGCCGGACTTTTCAAAACGCCGCTCAACAGCTATGCTGAAAAAAGACGAATGGTTATTTCAGGAGACAGCCATGCATACGTTTTACCTCCCTCCCCATGAATGGAGCGGGCGGCTCGAACTTTCCGGCGCGGAAGCGCATCACATGGGCCGGGTGCTTCGCCTGCATCCCGGTGACGAAGTACTTGTGCTCGACGGCGAAGGCAGGGAAGCCCTCTGCCGCATCACCGCTATAGGCAGGCAGTCGGCCCGGCTGGACATTGTGGAGGAAAAACGCCACCCCAGGCCGAAGTCCGGCGTAGTGCTCGCCGTAGGCTGGGGAAAAGAAGCCCGCCGGGGCTGGATTCTGGAAAAATCGGTGGAGCTTGAGGCCGCAGGGCTGTGGTTCTGGCAGGCCAGGCGCAGCCAGTTCCCCGTGCCCACGGATGCCAAGGAGTCCTGGCATGCCTCTCTGGTAGCGGGGGCCAAGCAGTGCCGGAACCCGTGGCTGCCGGAACTCCGCACTCTTCCCGGAGGTGTGGAGGAACTTATACGCGCTTCCCGGGAATTCGACCACTGCCAGGTACTTCTGGAAAGCGGCCTGCCTGGACAATCCTTCATGTCGGGTGACTTCCTCGGCCTGCCGGGAAGGACGCTCTGTGTCATAGGCCCGGAGGGAGGATTCACCCCGGAGGAGGCCGACAGGCTCAGAGAAGCCGGATTTCAGGCCCTCAGCATGGGAGAAAGGATTCTTCGCTGGGAAACTGCGGCCGTCATGGCTCTGGGCCTGCACTGGTGGAAACTCCAGCATCCGGGAGAAGCATCATGACGCGCCCCCTGCCGGAAAGCCTGCGCCCCGCCGAGCTTGAACATTTCGTAGGGCAGAGCCATCTGCGCGCGCAGATAAAGGCCCTGCTCAGCGGCCCGCACCTGCCGAGCCTTCTGCTTTTCGGCCCTCCGGGCTGCGGCAAATCCACCCTCGCGCTCATCCTGGCCCGATCCACGGGCAGAAAGATGCTGCGTCTTTCCGCGCCGGAAGCAGGCATACAGCAGATGCGCCGCCAGCTCTCCGGGGTGGATATTCTGGTGCTTGACGAGCTGCACCGTTTTTCCAAGGCCCAGCAAGACTTTTTCCTGCCCATCCTGGAAAGCGGGGAAATGACCATGATCGCCACCACCACGGAGAACCCCTCCTTCAGCGTGACAAAGCAGCTTCTTTCCCGGCTCCATGTGCTGCGGTTGAAGCCTCTGGGCAGGGACGACCTGCTCTCTCTTGCGCGGCGGGGCACGGAAAAAACGGGAGCCTCGTTCCCGGACGACGTGCTGGAATTTCTCTGCGCCCTTTCCAACGGCGACGCACGCAGCCTGCTCAATCTGGTGGAGTATGTTTCCTCTTTGCCGGAAAGCCAGCGTACCCTCGAAGGGGTGCAGAAAGTCATGCCCGATATCGTGGCCCGGCACGACAAGGACGGCGACAGCCACTATGAACTGGCCTCGGCCATGATCAAATCCATACGCGGCAGCGACCCGGACGCGGCGCTCTACTATCTCGCCTGCCTTCTGGAAGGTGGAGAAGACCCGCGCTTCATCTGCCGCCGCCTCATTCTTTCCGCTTCGGAAGATGTGGGCCTGGCCGACCCTCACGCTCTGCCCATGGCCGTAGCATGCCAGCAGGCCGTGGAGTTCGTCGGCATGCCGGAAGGCTATATCCCGCTTTCCGAAACCGTCGTCTACCTTGCCCTCGCGCCGAAAAGCAACTCCACCTACGCCGCCTACCACAACGTGACGCGGGAAATAAAAAATACCGGTATGCAGCCCGTACCTCTGCATCTGCGCAACGCAGTGACGAAGATGCAGAAACAATGGGGCTACGGCAAGGACTATCAGTATCCGCACAATTTTCCCGGCGCATGGGTCGATCAGGACTATCTGCCGGAAACGGTAGTGGCAAGGCGCTATTACCAGAGCAAGGATCAGGGCGACGAGCCGAGGCTCAACGCCTGGCACAGGCGGCATCGCCGCGCCGTGCCCGTAGAAAAGAAATAACCCGGAAAACAACCCTGGAAGGATATATGGAACGACATTTTTCCCGCAACTACCGCTCAGAGGAACGCCCGAAGGTCTCCTTTCCCTCTCTCCGCTTCTATCCCTCCCTGGCCGGCATCATGTACCGGGCGGGTCGCATAGCCTCGGCGGGAAAGTACAACGCCGAACGCTGGGTGTACGACAGTTTCCTTGTCGGAAAGCTCATGGAAAAAATGGGCACCAACATCATCATCGAAGGAGTGGAAGTTCTCGACAGGGAAGGCCCCTGTGTATTTGAAGCCAACCACATGAGCACGCTGGAAACCTTTCTTCTGCCCTGCATCATACAGCCCCGCAAGGACGTAACCTTCGTGGTGAAGAAATCCCTGCTCGACTACCCCTGCCTCGGCCCCGTGCTCGCCTCGCGCGACCCTCTGGCCATAGGCCGGGCCAACCCTAGGGAAGATCTGGCCACGGTACTTGAGGGAGGCAAAAAGCTCCTGGAGGCCGGAAGATCCGTCATCATCTTCACCCAGGGCAGCCGCAGGAAGGACGTGAAGGAAGAGGACTTCAACAGCCTCGGCGTCAAGCTGGCACGCAAGGCCGACGTTCCCGTCATACCCATCGCCCTCAAGACGGACGCATGGGGGGAAGGCGCGCTCATCAAGGACATGGGCTGGATAAAGCCTCAGCTCCCCGTCCATGTGCGCTTCGGGGAAGCGATGGAAATCAAGGGGCCGGGCAAGGAGGAACACGCCGCCGTCGTGCGCTTCATCAAGGAAAACTTCGATACGTGGGCGGCTGCCGATGGCAAGGCCTGAGGACTGTTCCCCTGCCCTGATACAGACGTTGTGCGAAAAGGCGGGTTTTACCCTGAGCCGGGAACAGGGCAGGCAGCTTGCGGGCTATCTCTCCCTGCTCATGCAATGGAACAGGAAGATGAACCTCGTGGGCGCGCGGCATTGGCGCGACGCACTGGAAGAGCTTGTCATGGACAGCTTCCACCTTTCCCGCTTCCTGCAGGAACAGGTGCTGCCCACCCTTCCTCCTGCGCCCGTCGCATGGGATCTGGGGGCGGGGGCGGGGCTGCCGGGTATTCCCCTCCGTATTCTCTGGCAGGAGGGCTCCTACTGGATGGTGGAATCGCGCGACAAGCGCACCATTTTCCTCTCCACCGTGCTGGCGCGCTGCCCGCTGAAAAATACCCGGGTGTTCCGGGGGCGGGCCGAACAGTTCATGGAAGGAAAGAAAGCCGACCTCATCGTCAGCCGGGCCTTCATGCCCTGGAAGGAGCTGCTCGGATTCGTGAGGGGACACCTGACCGAGGGCGGAAGCATCGTTTTTCTCTCCAAGGAGGAACTGAAGGCCGAAGAGCCCATGCCGTGGGAGGAAATCGCGTCCACAGCTTACGCCGTAGGCAAGGACAGGCGCTGGTTCTGCGCCTTCAAGGAAAAACAGGAAGGCTCATAACAAACTGCCCGTTGCGGGAAATTGCCGTTTTCCGGCAAAGTGTGCAGGCAGGAAGAAGCCTTTTCCCCCTCCTCTTATGCGGGGATGCCTTTTCCTTCAAGGCCGGGAAAAAATTGTCCGGAATTTCCCGGAGAAGAACATGCCGGCATCTTCAGCGGTGCTGTTTTCGAGCGTTTCCTCCGCCGCTTTGCCCATGTTCCCGAAGGCGTACCCCTAAAAGGAAAGGCCCGGCATCTGCCGGGCCTTTTTCTCATGCGAACCCTCTTCCCAAAACAAACGGCACGGCATGCGCTACGACGCACACCGGGATGACGCGGGGAAGGGAGCCTTCCCTGCAAAAGGCTCAGTTGAGTTTCTGTTGCTCGTTGAACTTGTCGATATACTTCTGGCGACATTCATAGCTGCAGAAATGCAGAGTCTGATCGCCGTTGCGCACGGTGATGGAGCTGTTTTTGTCCACATAGGTGCCGCAGACGGGATCCTGCACCATTTCGCCCGATTCCCTGAGCTTCTTTTCCCGCTGGGCTTCCTTTTCAGCCCTCTTCTTATTGTCGTTCATGAATAGGCGGTACAGGACATAGCAGACCAGGACAAAAATGACGACTTTAATAAGCATACTCTCTCCTGAGCGAAGTTGTCGTTGCGGCAAGGCGCTGCGGGATCAGCGCGGACGATTTGAATCTATTGAAAAATGGAAGAACCTTCAAGCCGATAATGCAGTTTTTCCAGAAGGCTTTTCACTTCCGTCCCGTCCGGCAGGGCAAGATCCGGCGCGATTTCCAGCAGGGGAACCAGCACAAAAGCCCGTTCCGCCATGCGCGGATGGGGAAGAATGAGATGCTCATCCCCATGCCTGACCTCCCCGCCGAAAAGAATGAGGTCCATGTCGATGACGCGGGGGCCGAAGTGGTCGGAAGCGTCGCGCACCCTGCCCAGATGGGCTTCCTTTTCCAGAAGCGCGTCCAGAAGCTGCACGGCGTTCATACTCTCCTCGCACTCAAGGCGCAGCACCTGATTGAAGAACCAGGGCTGGTCCTTCCTCCCCTGCGGCTCCGTGCGGTAGAGCGAGGAGGCCGCCGCAAGGCGCACTCCAGGAAGGGCGGCGATTGCCTCGCGCGCCCGGGCAAGATGCGCCTTCGCATCCCCCATGTTGGAACCGAGACAGACAAAGGCCTGTATCATACGTTCTCCTTTTTCTTGTGCGGAGTATACACGGGCGGTGTGTTCTGTCCAGAGCGCTTTTAGGAAAGCGGCGTTGAAGCAAGGGACACTCCCGGGGAAAAGGCAGGCCGTCCTGTGCGCTCAAGGCCCACCCTGTTCCCCGGCCGGCTTCTTACAAGCAGGCTGACAAGATTCCAGGCCCGCCGCACGGGAGCCTTGACAGGGGAAAAACCTTGTAGCACAAAAAGGCAGTCCTGTCCCTCTTCCCCCTACCGCCATGAGCCACAACGCTATTCCCCTCATATCCCTTCGCGGAGTATGGAAAAGCTACGGCGCCCTCCATGCCCTGCGCAATGTTTCCCTCGATGTGATGGAAGGGGAAAAAGTGTTTCTCATCGGGCCGTCCGGTTCCGGGAAATCCACGGCCCTGCGCTGCATCAACCGCCTTGAGATCATCCAGAAAGGGCAGATTCTGGTGGAAGGGACGGATATCTACGCCAAAAATTGCGATATCTGCCGCATGCGGCAGGA
>NZ_DYZA01000250.1 GCF_020741395.1 Mailhella massiliensis
AAACACCCGCGCCGTGCTCTGGGTGCACCCTTCCAACTACCGTATCATAGGCTTCCACTCCTCGGTACCCCCCGCGGAACTTGCCTCCTTCGCCCACGCCCACCGGCTTCCCCTGCTGGAGGATCTCGGCAGCGGGAGCCTCCTGGACTTCTCCCCCTGGGGGCTGCACGACGAACCCACCGTGCCCGAGGTGTTGAAAGCGGGAACCGACGTCGTCACCTTTTCCGGCGACAAGGTACTCGGCGGGCCGCAGGCAGGTATCATCGTCGGCAGGAAGGAATATGTGGACCAGATGAAGCGCAACCAGCTTCTGCGCGCCCTGCGCTGCGACAAGCTGACCCTCTCTGCACTGGAAGCCACGCTTCGCCTGTACCGCGACCGGGAAACGGCCCTCAGAGCCGTGCCCACGGTGCGCCGCATAATTATGAGCGCGGAAGAACTGCAAAAACGTGCCGAAATACTGCGCGATATGCTGGAAAAAGAGCTGAACGGACTTGCCGTATGCTCTCTGAAAAAGGATTTCTCCCGCGTGGGCGGAGGAGCCTTTCCCGAACAGGGAATGCCAACTACGCTGGTCTGCGTAAAGCCCGCGGGACTGTCCGCTGCACAACTGAAAAAGCGCCTGCTCTCCACCGATCCTCCCCTGGTCGGCAGGCTGGAAGATCCGTATTTCCAGCTTGACCCCCGCACCATGGAAGAGGAAGACTTTTCCGATGCGGCCCGCGTCCTTTCGCAGGCGCTGCGCGACCCTTCCTGAAATCGCCGTTCCCGGAACAACCCTCATTCCCCTTTCGAGGTTACTCTTATGGACGAACTTGCATTTTCCTCCACCTCCGGCTGGGAAGTATACCGCTCCGGCGAAGACCGCCGGGCCATGTACGAACTGGCCGACGACTATATCCGCTTCATCTCCGCCTGCAAGACGGAACGCGAAGCCGTTGCCGGCGTCATCGACCTCTTGAAGGAAGCGGGCTATACAGAAGGATTCCAGACCGAAAAAGGCTGGCAGGCCCTGCACGGCAAGGCCATTTTCGTGGCCCGTAGAGGCCGTCGCCCCCTTCAGGACGGCATACGCCTCATCAGCGCCCATACCGACAGCCCCCGCCTTGACCTGAAGCAGCGCCCGCTTCAGGAGCAGGTAGGCGTAGGCCAGGCTAAAACCCATTACTACGGCGGGCTGCGCAAGTATCAGTGGTTTGCACGGCCTCTGGCCCTGCACGGCGTCATTGTCACCGCCGAAGGGCGTTCCATCCCCGTTCGTCTCGGCGAAGAAGAAGGGGATCCCGTCTTCACCATCGCCGACCTTCTGCCCCACCTTTCCCACAAGGACGGCGGCCTCAAGCTTTCCGACGCCTTCGACGCGGAAAAGCTCAACATCATCCTCGGCCATGAGCCCGTGCTCAAGGAAGGGGAAGAGGATGCCCCCAAGGAACCCGTGAAGGTCCGTATGCTTCAGCTCCTCCATGAAAAATACGGCATAAGGGAAGACGACCTCATCTCCGCCGAACTGGAAGCCGTGCCCTCCGGCCCGGCCCGCTATGTAGGTCTGGACAAAGGTATCGTGGGCGGCTACGGCCAGGACGACCGCATCTGCGTCTATACCGCCCTGCGTGCCCTGCTCGATGCGGAGGAACCGGAATACACCTCCTGCCTCATCTTCTGGGATAAGGAAGAAATCGGCTCCGACGGCTCTACCGGCGCAAACTCTCGCTTTTTCCAGTACTGCGTGGAAGACATGGCCGCAGCCTGGGAGCCGGAAACGCCCTTCCGCTCCATCATGATGCATAGCCGCGCCGTCTCCGGCGACGTGCACGCCGCCGTGGACCCGGACTGGCAGGACCGTCATGAACTCAAGAATTCCGCCTTTTTCGGACACGGCGTGGCCTTCTGCAAGTTCACCGGCTCCCGGGGTAAATACGGCGCGAACGACGCGCATCCCGAATACCTGGGCTGGATGCGCGGCGTGCTCGATGCGAAGAACATCCCCTGGCAGATGGCGGAACTCGGCAAGGTGGACGTGGGCGGAGGCGGAACCGTGGCCCTCTTCCTCGCCGCCTACGGCATGGATGTAGTGGATGCCGGCCCCGCACTCCTCGGCATGCACAGCCCCTTCGAGCTTTCTTCCGTGCCCGATATCTATTCCGCAAAACTCGCCTATCAGGCCTTTTTCGAAGCAAAGTAAAAAGCCCCGCCTTCTTTATGGAAGGAGCCTGCTCAGGCTCTCCCACGAAGAAAGCCCGTGCCCATACCTGTATCAACGCCCCGGAGTCTTTCCCTCCGGGGCTTTCTCATAAGTAATACTTCCCCCGGAAGGCAAGGCCAGCTCCGTATAACATCCCGCCGGACAGGAAACGATTCCTGGAAAACATGCGAATGAAACGATCAAGGGCATGACTCGCCAAAAAAATACTTTCTGTACCCGATAACGCCGCAGGCGCCTTCCCTCTGCAGCAAAGAAAGAAGCAGCGTTTCATCCCCCTCTCTCCGTCAGGAAAAAATCCCCTGCCGAAAAAACACCGTTCATGCTCAGGAAGACAAGTCAGGACCACCCGTAAAACGGGTGGCTTGTTCAGCCCTGTAAGGGCTTATACTTGCTCACGCCTTAAGGGCGTCGTCCTGAGCTACTCAGGTCGGCGCCCCGTGGTTCAAGCCCCCATACAAGTTGACTCACAGCCTGCTCCTCAAGGAGCCTTCCCTGCTTCGGACTGAACAGATCCGTATATTCTCTGGCCGTTCTCTTATCGAGCATGATATCTCTCACTCCTGCTCTCTTATATATTTCCTGATGGACGCTTCGTTCAAGCCTGTTGTGCCGACATAATACCCACGCTCCAGAATCTTC
>NZ_DYZA01000251.1 GCF_020741395.1 Mailhella massiliensis
AAAAAAGAGCCGGGGCCCGCGCCCCGGGGATACCGTGCACCCTGCCCGCGGGACACGCCGCCGGATACCGTGCGGGCATGGCGGGCAGTTTTCCCCTTGCGGGGCAGGGGAAAGCCGCCTGTTGCGGCTTCCACGACGGGGCCTTCCCCATGCCCGGCAAGGCGGGGCTCAGGCGCGGCCCCCGCCGGGCCGGGGAGAGGCCCCGCGCTCCCGGGCATAGGCTTCCACTTCTTCGCGCAGCCAGTAGGTGAAGCGCCTGCCCGGCCTGCGGCGTGGCCGGGGAAACTTCGGCCTGACCTGCGACCATTTCCACACCGAGGAGCGGGCACAGCCGAGCATGGCGGCGACTTCGCGGTCGCGCAGCCAGGAAGAACACTTTTCCATGAATACCTCCCGGAAAAAAGTAACGGACAGCTTGAGCCTATACGGGACCTTTGCAGCGGCACAGCTCCGGGCAAAAAAAAAGTGCCCTGATCCGGGAGAAGCGGGGCGCGGGCTGTTGCCGGGGAGACGGGTACGGGCGCGCCGGAGCTTTTCCGGTGCATGGGGGAGGCCAGCGGAAGAGGCGGGCGCATCTTTTTTCCCGGTCTCCATGGGGGCTGCCAGGTTTGTGACGCGCCGGAAAAGCAACGGCTTGAAAGGCCGGAGCCGGATCTGGCGCGGCATGCGGCTCTCCGCAGTATGACGGCAAAAACGGCCCCGCGCAGCGCGCGGCTCAGGCGGGGCAGCGTTCCGGTTGCCGGTGCGGGAGGCTGCATGGGGAAAGGGGGCGGCCTTCCGGCAGAAGCCGCCGCTTTCCGCCCCGGAAGTCCGGGCCTGCGCCGCCGGCCTCAGAGGCAGGTCCCGTCAATGGCCTCCAGGATTTCCGGCGCATATCCTCCCGGCTGATATACTCCTCCAGAGAGAGCATGAGGGCGTCGGAGGCCAGGCACGCGCTTGCAGAAGCAAGGATGCCGCCGAGGACGCCGCCCGCGCCGGGAACCACGGAACCGGCTGCCGCGCCCATACCGGCTCCGGCGATAAAGGCTCCTCCTGTGGCGGCCCGGAGGCCAGCTTCCCGGCCGCCAGTTTGGCAATGGTGGCGGCGGCCGCTTTGGTGACCGGTTTGCCCGGGGCCCTGGCCGCAACCACGGCGGCAAGGGAACTCATGCCCGAGCTCATGAGCATGCGGTTGCGGAAGTTGAGGGGGGAGGCGTCCTGAAGGTTCAGAAAGGCCTCCGGGAGCGCCAGCACGCGCATGCCGCCGGGGGACTGTTCGGGCAGCCTGTACTCGGCCTTCGTTTCGGCGATGCGGGCATCGTACTCATCCATGAGCCGCCTGAGGCGTGCGAGATCGAGCTCAAATCCCGCCGTGTCGATACCGTGCTGCAGTTTTTCCGTCAGCTTCTGCGCCCATGAGCATTTTGGCGATGCGCGCATATTCCCCCCCCCAGGATGTAGTACCAGTCGAGGAAAAGGTCGACTCGGCCCTCATGGCTCCGCATATCCGTGCCTGCCCGAGGAGGGCTTCCCGGCTGCCGTAGTCGCTCCTGAGGCGCTGGAGCTCGTCGTAACATTCCCTGCGGTACAGAAATCCGTCCAGTTCGACGACGTATTCTGTGGCGGTATTCCTTATCGCGGCCATGTTTTCCCGGACGGCGCAGTTGCCCGCTCCTGCGCCCAGGCAGGCGAAGACAAATGCGGCGGCCAGGAAAAGCAGCGTGCCGGCAACGGAGTACAGGAACACGTTCTTTTTCTCGCAGGGGGGAACATGGGTGGAATGTATGCAGGGGGGGATGAAGACACGCCCCAGCTCCGACGGAGGAAGAAAGCACAGGGAGAAGACAGCCATGAGGCTGAGGAAGAAACAACGGAAAAAATCGCCGTGAGCCCATAGCACAGGATGCTGCCCGACAGCATCCGCGACAGAAGATAGTTTTCGCAGGTCTGAAGATCTGCCGACCAGGCCGGAACATAGTTGATGATGTTGCTGCCCGTGCCCGGCACATACTGCCTTGCGGCTGTTGTACAGGGGAAAGCCGTAGTATCCCAGCCACGCCGCCCCGATCTGGAGGAGGGCAGACTACCGCTACCCCCGACAGGGTGCAGGCCATGCCCCATATGCAGCACAGCAGCGAAGCGTACTGCGAAGTAGTCCAGCGCACCGCGAGGCTGTAGATGAACGGCGCGGCCGGAATTCCGGCGCAGAGGATGCACAGATCCACCGGATTCATCCCGACCGCTCCCAGCATGGCGGCAGCCACGCTTGCCAGAAAGAGCAGGACGCGCCTGGAATGGGCCCATGCCATGATGCTGCCGGAGCGGAAGCAGCGCATATTCTTCGTCCGGCCGATGCCCCTGCACGAGAAGAGCACCGCCGCCGGAGCGAAAAAAAACAGCATCATGCACACAAGCATGAACAGCACGGGCATGCGGAAAAGAACATGCCGCATCAGCGCAAGCGGCGCCATGTACGCCACGGCAAGGAGGAACAGCGTCTTCCCGGGCCGGATATGAAGCCTTTCCCCCTTTTCTGCCGTGAGGGTTTTCCAACCGAAAGACAGACTTGCAATCATGGATTCTCCTTCCTGAGCGGTATGCCGCAGGCGTAGTGTCCGTGCGCCCGCACGGCAAAGAGGCGCCCTTTTTTGAGGAGGGATCCCGTTTTTCTTTACGGAATTTAAGGAGGGAGATTTCGGGAAGAGCACGGAAATGTTCCGGCCTGCCGAAGCTTCCCCGGAGCTTTCTTGCGAAGCGCCGGGTTCTTGCGGAAGGGCCGGGCAGCCGGGGCAGGCGTGAGGCTCCGGCGGGGGGGCCTTGGGCTTCGGCGGCGCGGTAAACCCTGCGGAAGGCAGGGAACTTCATCCGCCGAAGGCGCTGCGCACGGCGCGGGAGGGGCACACGGGGCGCATGGCGGCGGGCTGCCGGGAGGAAGGATTGCTCAGCCCAGCATGGGGATGAGGCAGGAGAGCAGCAGAAGGGCCATGACGGCGTTCATGAGGGCGGCGTGGGCGCGGAAGAAGCGCTGGAG
>NZ_DYZA01000252.1 GCF_020741395.1 Mailhella massiliensis
GTAAATGAGGTTCCAATAAGGCCCATGCAGCATCTGAAATGTCATGGCGGCGTTGAGGATTCGTCATAAGCACATCCTTGTAGAATTGATGCGCTTCTTATAACTCAAATCTCGTGTAAACACTATCTAGGGCGCGCTCCGGCTGGGCTGTTATTCTTCCGGCAGGCTGAAGTCATAGCTCCTGCCGGAAAAGTAGTCCGTCAGCACGCTGTGAAGCTGCGGGTAGAAGTCGGTGCGGTTGTTCCCTGCATCAAGCAGTTCGTCCAACCTGTGCACGCCTGTGGAAACTCCCGGCCGGAGCTTGTCCGGCGGAGGCAGCGTGATCCAGCGCGTCCCCTGGATTTTCTTGCTGCCTGTAAGGGACTGCCGGTCCGTATTGATCAGCATGTGTATGCTGCCGTCAAAGCCCATATAGACGTCATGGGGAATGAAGGCCTGTGACAGTCGGTTGGCGAGAAAGCGCAGAAGCTGGCTCTGGTTCCGACTTTCCCGCACAGGGCGCAGCGCTTCCAGAAAGGCGTACACGGCGTCCCGGGCCTCTTTGTGCTTGCCCTTGTCCCATCGGCCGCCCTCCAGCATGCCCTGCAGAGCGGTTTCGGCATCGTCCCGCCCCGATTCCAGGCAGACCGCCAGCTGTTCCGCCACGTCTTTTTCTTTATGGACAAGATTGGCGTTCAGCCTGTCGCATGCCTGAGAAGCGGCTTGTCCCTTTTCCAGCAGGCGCAGGCCGTCGTTCAGGGCTGCCCGCGTTACCACGCCGCCCTGTTCATCGGGCAGGTCGGCAAGAAGCAGCTCCACGCTCCGACGGATCAGGTCAAGCCCTTCCTGTGCGGTTTTCTGGTCGAGCTCTTTGGCAACGGGCTGGGCGCTTCGCACCTGGGCATTGATGACCTGCATCTGTGCCAGCGTCAGATTGGCCATGAAACGCCCTATGGCCGAGCGGAGTTCCGCCACAGTCTGTTCCTGGTGCTCGCCGTCGCGCCAGTCGGCGGTACGCAGGCGCATGGCCAGACGGCTCACCTGAAGCCCCTGGGAAATAAGGTTGTCCGCCTGGGGAAGGCGCGCACGTTGCAGAAGGGCGCCTGCATGGCCCACTGCCTGATGCAGGCCCCGTGCCTTCTCCAGACTGTTCAGCTCCGCTTCGGAGCTCGCCGCAGCGGCCAGCCGGAAGGAAAGGGGAGATACCTGAGGAGCAAGGTTGCGCATAAGTTCAGGCCTTGCTTCGGTGAAACGCGCGCGTATCTCCGAAGGCATGGACTCGTGGGCCACCATGCTTCCCAGACGGGTCAGGCTCTGTTTGACGGCCCAGGAATCCACGGTCTGGTCATGCAGGGCGGCGATGAGCGTATCGCAGGCCTCGCCGAATTCCTGCGGATCGAGGCTTTCCGGCAGGCTTGTCTGTGCCAGCTCGTGCAACAGCAGACAGCAGCGGTAGCGGCTGTCCCGCTGTTCCAGTTCTCCAAGGCCTTCCGTGAGATCGCCGTACAGTTTTGAGATATCCCGGATCTGCTGTCGTGCCGTGCGGATGGCGTGAAGGGCGGGATTTGTCCGGGAATCGTCGGCTGCGGCTCCGGTTCTTGCGGTTTCCTCCATGTGCGAGGAGTGCTCCAGGGCGTCCAGTTCCCGGCGTACGAAGTCGGCGTCGATGCGCCGGAAATCCTGCCCGTCCTGCCCGGTGCTTTCCTGCGTATCCATGTGGCGCAAGGCGAATTCGCAGACGTCGTTCATGGCATAGCGGATGGCCCGGTTCATTTTTTCATCCACCAGAGACTGAACCTGGGAAAAGCTCTTTGCATCTGCGGAAAGCCTGTCGTCCAGGGCGTCATGTACGGTGTCCAGCGCGGACATGAGCGTATTGCGCGCCTCGCCGCTGAAATGGGCCAGGGTGGCCTCACGTTCCTGAAGGGCCTTCTGGACGTCTTCCTTGAACCGGAATCCTTCCAGAAAGAATTCGCGCAGGGAGGCGAGACTGAAGCGGGAGCGGTAGGGCTGAGGGGGTGCGGCCTCTGCGGCCGGAGTTTCAACCTGTGCCGTCCCCCGCGCTTCCGACCGTGCTTCCACATGCTTGAGGACAGCATCCTCGTCGGCGTAAAGCGTATCCCGGATCAGTGTCAGGTCGTCAATCATCTGCCCCTGCGTGTCGGGATCAAGAGCGGCTATGGCCTCGTCCAGCAGTCCATCCGTCTTCAGCTTTCGCATTTCCTGTACCAGCTGAGGGCTTTCATCCCGAAGAATGGCCATATTCAGGCTTACCCGGGCCTGGAGCAGTTCCTGGTAATCGGCTCCCCGGCTGGTCATGGGAGTCGCGGCATGCCGAAGTTCCGCCAGCTCGCGGAAGGCGCTGGCCAGAGCTTTCCTGCGTTCCGGGCTGCCTGCTTCGCTCCGCCCTGCCTCATGAAGGTATCCGAGCAGCCTGCCCGTCTGGGCGCTGAAATCTTCCAGCCCGCGCTGGAATTTTCCCTGGGCGCGCCAGCTGGAGGGCGTCAGCTTGTCCAGTAGTTTGGAGAACCAGCGCCCTACGCTGTTGGGCGGCCCGGGCACGCGATCCGTCCGCCGTGTGTCCGGTGTGAGCACTTCCATGCTATGCCGGCCCAGGCGGCCTACCCCGCCCAGAGCATCATAGCCGAAGTCGGTATTGAGACTGATAAAACGCGAAGAGGTTGCCTGCAACGTATCGGGCATGTTGGCTCCTTCGGATGGTTATTTCTGTATTTCGTCGGCCCATAAGGCCACGACGTCCAGAAAATCTTCCAAAGCTGTGTAGAGCGTGTTCTCATCGGCTCCGGCCAGCTCCACACGGGAAAAGGCCAGGACGTCGTCGCCGTCCAGGCCGAAGATTGTCCTGCCGCTTTCCCGGCCCAGGCAGTGAGCACGCATCATCCTGAGCATGAGATCTCTTCCTCGTTCTGCAGCGGGGAGCCTGCCGAGGCGGCAATACAGATAGATGGCTGCCTCATCGTCCGTTACTTCCATGTCTACGATGAACCTGCCGTCGAAGCGCAGGCGGCACAGCCCGTTGTCGTTGAATGTCAGTAGCGTCCCCGTCTGCCGGGACAGAGCTTCCATCGCCTCGTGCTGCGTCATGCGTCGTCTCCTGTATCACGGGCATACTCTCCGAGAGAGTTTGGAGAGAGGAGTATGTCCGCTTTCTTTTCATAAAAAGAAGATAGCCTTTTTTCCGAAAAACCAAAAGAAGATTTCCGTTCTTAAATTTGTACATTTTTCCTGAAGAAAAGTCCGATGAAACATACCGAAGATAGTAGGGAAGGGGCGTGCATAAGCTGTATCCTTCCCGACGGATTCTCCTCCGACAGGGCAAAAAATGTCTGGGCAGCAATAGAGAGCCGGACTGCCTTGGAGCGGGCAGCTTTACTTTCCATACCATCCAGAAAGTGACGGACTTTCGCTCTTCTTAGGAGTGAATATAAGTAATTCTGCATAGTTATTCAAAAATAGATGAGTGCGTTTTTTACTGAAGCAAGGAGTAGGGGAAATACGGATGTTTTTTACCTGCCTATAGTATCAACTAATTACTATGGTATTACTTCTGATTTATGTTATATCCGAAGCTTTTATTTTGGGGAAAGTTGGTAGGGCATCTTCTGAAAAGTTCAGGAAAGTAAATATGATATCTTGAATCTGAGAACAGTTTTCTTCTGATATGGGTTCAAAACCATGAGCAAGTAGGGAGAAGTTTCTTGCATGAAGGAGCATGCTCAGTTGCTTTTCATGTTCCATAAAGTGCAGCCCCAAGGGGTGACCAAGCTCGGCAAGAAGCTGGTATGCCTTGAAAAGAGGAAGTT
>NZ_DYZA01000253.1 GCF_020741395.1 Mailhella massiliensis
CATAAAATAATATTCTTTTGTTTTATAAACATAGTGTCCGTTCTGCTTTCTCTTGTCAAGGCCCCCGCCGGATTTTTCTTCCGCGCAATGAAAAGGCACGTGACGCCCGGCCGAAAAAAACATAATTTACGGAAACAACAGCATATTTTTACAAAATACACTCTTGTCCCACGCTTCCTACCCTGCCTGCAACATATCCGTCAGCTCGAAAATGCTGGACAGCTCCTCAAGGTGCATGATTTTCTCCACAGCCTCCTCGGTCCTTGCGGCGTCCAGGCCTCCCATGCCGAAAAGCCAGCGGCACTTGGACACAAGCCTTTCCCACACCACCTCGTCGGGGCAGGGGCAGTCGAATTCCCCCGGAAGCTGATGGATGGTGCGCGTGAACGACCTGCCGTCCTTCAGATTCAGCGTCAGGCGGGTATAGCGTTCCACAGGATCGAGCTTCGTGTATTCCGGGTCTTCAAACACGTCCACACGCTGTGCAAGAGCGCGGATTTCCGGGTTCTGCACCGCTTCTTCCGAAAAAAGATCGTTCTCCGTCCGGCCCAGCACCAACAGCGCCGCCACTCCGTGGGGAATGGACCACTGGGCCGCCATGGCGTTCTGCGGATCCTTGCGCATGCAGCGCGCTCCCTTTTTATGGGTATGCACCTGGACGGAATCCACGGTATCTTTGTTGACCGCATCCCATCCCAGTTCCTCGCGCAGGTCGTACACACATTCCATGGCGCCGTGCAGGTGCCTTTCGCAGCCGTACAGCTTGTAGTAGTTGCGCGACACCTCGAAACGGCTGCCCAGGCCGTCGAGCAGGGCGTGCTCGTCCACCCCCTGCTCGGCGGAAGTCTCCGCAAAGCAGGTGCGTATGCCGTCCTCCACGCCGCATATCCCCGCTTCCAGCATGTCTAGGGCAAGAATTCCGTGCCACGCCGCAATGCCGGGATAGGTGTTGCGTACGGTGCCGCCTTCCACCGTCGTGCGCCGATGTGCAAAAATGGGCAGCACGGAAACGAGGTTCAGAAGATGGTAGAAGCGTTCCGCATCCAGCCCCATCATGGATGCTGCCGCGCCGGCGGCTCCGTATACCCCGAGCGTTCCATGAGGATGAAAGCGGAAATACATGGGATAGGTGGCCACACCCGTGCGCGCGTGAGCCTCATACCCTTTCAGCGCCGCAAGCAGGACCTCCTTGCCCGACGCGCCCCGGCTCTCGCCCAGGGCAAAGGCCACGGGCACGGCCGCGATGCTGGGCATGCCGTAGGAAAAGCGGTGCCCGCCGATAAATTCCTTGGCCACGGCGCAGGAAGCGTTGATGAAGGCCGCGCGGGCCGGGTCACAGTCCCTTTTTCCGCCGAATACGGTGCACTCCCCGCGGGAAGGGCGCCGCATCGAGGCGTCGAGCTTTGCCAGATACGGCACCCCGGCATGGGAGGCCACCGCAGCGGAGAGATTTTCCAGGATGCTGCGCTTCATGTTCCTCAGAACATCTCCGGGAATATCCTCAAAACGTATCGCGCTCAGCCCTTCCGCCAGCTTTTTCGTGATGTTGTTTTCCATGCTTTCCTCCGTATCGCGGCTGTCGGTGCCGGTTTTCCTTCCGAAAAGGCGGGCACCCGGAAAACAGCCGCCTTGCGCCTTTCGGAAAACTGAGCCTAACGCCCGGACGGTTCTCCCGCCTGCGCCGCATCCCGCGCCGGATCGTGCACGAAAAGAAGCAGGATGAAGGCCAGCACCATGGTACCGATGAAGAAGGCGTAGGCCCCGTCGTAGGAATGGGTGTGCTCGTAGATCATGCCCATGACATAGTAGCCCAGGGCCTTGATGGACACGAAGGCGGAGGCGAAGCGGTAGACGGAAACGAACCTGTCCCGCCCGAACACATAGGCCACCGCGTTGGGAAAGACTGCCCAGAAGCCGCCCACGCACCCGCCGCTATACACGGCAAAAAGCAGCGCGGTGAAAAGGTTTGCGGGCAGGAAAGCCACGGACAGGCCGAGAATGTTGCAGAAAATGATCAGTTTCGTAGTTTTCAGGGGCGTGAGTATGTCGCTTACCCAGCCCCACAGGAACTTGCCCATGGCCCCGCAGAAGGCGGCAAGGCACATGAAGGCCATGGCCGTGTAGTCGTTGAACCCGAGGTCGGAAAAGCGCGGCTTGAGCTGCCCTACCACGCCCGCGGCCATCATGATGCCCAGGCCGAAGATAAGGCCCACGCGGTAACATTCCGGGTTGCGCAGAAGGTCCTTCCAGGGAATGAACACCGTGTGCGCGGCCGGCGCGCCGGCCTTTTCCGGGGCGGGCAGCCCGTCCGGCGCAAGGCCCATGTCCTCGGGCCTGTCGCGCACGAAAAACAGGCAGAGCGGCACCAGAAGCATGAGCACGCCGCAGCCGATGAAGGCCGTGGCCACGGGCACGCTGAAGGAACGCACCAGGATGAGCGCCGTGAGGGGAAGGACGACGCCCGACATGGACGTGCCCATGTTGACCACGCCGAAGGCCCTGCCCCGGAAGCGTATGAACCAGTTGCACACGAGCGCGTTGGCTATGACGCCCCCGCAGGCCTGCCCGCCTATCCATACCGCGGCGAAGCTGAGCGTGAACAGGAAGGGGCTTGAGGTCTGCCCCATCATGATGTACCCGCCCCCGCCCATGAGGGCGCCGACCAGCATGAGCCTCCGCAGGGACCAGCGCAGGGCAAGCGAGCCCAGAAGCGGCATGCTGAGCGTGCCCGCCAGAGAGGAAAAGGCCATGATGGTGCCTATGGTGCCGCGCGACCAGCCGTGAAGCAGGGAAAGCGGCTCCATAAGAGCGTTCATGATGAAGATGCCTCCGCCCTGGAGAAGAAGGTTGCCGAAAAAACCGGTCCAGGTCGGTTTCCAGCCGTAGAACATGGCTCTACCCCCTGTGGGCCAGGGTGTTTTCTCCCTCCGCATGGGCCTGTTCCCAGCGGCGGATGGCTTCAAGCTCCAGAATTTCGTTCAGGCGTCCGAAGTCGTACATTCTGTCCAGATAATCGGCGGTGCCGCCCTTTTCACGGAGATGCTCCATGAGGGCGTTCACGGCAAAGGCGATGACGCGGCTTGCCGCGCCGGGGAATATGACTACCCGGAACCCCATGTCTTCCAGTTCTGAGGCGGAAAAAAGCGGGGTGCGCCCGCCCTCCACCATATTGGCCAGCATGGGGCAGTCCGGCAGGGCGGCACAGAGAGAGCGCATCATCTCCTCCGTGCGCGGAGCCTCCACAAAAAGCAGGTCAGCCCCGGCTTCCCGGTAGGCGAAGGCCCGCTCCAGAGCCCTGTCGTACCCTTCCACGGCAATGGCGTCCGTGCGCGCCATGATGCAGAAATCCTCGTCCTGCCTCGCATCGCATGCGGCGCGTATCTTGGCGCACATTTCCGCCGCGGATATCAGGGCCTTGCCCGACATGTGCCCGCAGCGCTTGGGCATGACCTGATCTTCCAGCTGTATGCAGGAAACCCCGGCCCTCTCGTATTCCTTCACCGTGCGCGCCACGTTGAGCGCGTTGCCGAAGCCCGTGTCGGCATCGGCGATGATGGGCAGCTCCACGGCCTCGCTCAGGTATGCGGCCCGGGCAGCCATTTCCGTCTGCGTCAGAAGGCCTATGTCCGGCTTTCCCAGCAGGCTGTAGGAAAGCCCCGCCCCGCTCATGTACAAGGCCTCGAAGCCCTGCTTCTCTATGATTTTCGCGCACATGGCGTCATAGGCGCCGGGTGCGACGATGATTCTTTTTTCCGCAAGCCTTTTGCGGAACTGCGCATTTCTCGTCATCATGCCTTCCCTGCCTTTTCCCCTTCGCTTTGTTCCTCAAGCCCCAGCCTGCTCCGCACATAAGGGCCGAGCCCGCCGAGTTCCACCAGTTTCCCGATGAAGGAAGGGAACGGCGTGAAGCCGTATTCCTCATCCCTCGTGCAGTTGCGGATCACGCCCCGGCCGAGATCCACCGCGATGCAATCCCCGTCCCGTATGCCCGCGACCGCATCCGGCGAGACAATGGCCAGCAGGCCTATGTTGATGCTGTTGCGGTAGAAGATGCGGCCGAAACTTTCCGCAATGACCATGGAAACGCCGCTCATCCTGATGCTGACCGGCGCGGATTCTCGGGAGGAGCCGCAGCCGAAATTGCGCCCCCCCACAATGACGTCGCCCGGGGACACCTGCGCCGAAAACTCGGGCCGGACGTCCACGAAACAGCATTTTCTGAGGTTCTCGGGATGGCTGTTCCAGTTGGCCAGAAAACGCCCCGGGATAATGGCGTCGGTATCGACGTTGTCCCCGAATTTCCATACCCTGTGCTGTGTCATAAACACCTCGGATCAGTCAGTTCCCCGCGAAGCGCGGAGGCTGCGGCCGTCATGGGGGAAGCGAGATACACAGAGCTTCTCTTGTGCCCCATGCGGCTGACAAAGTTCCTGTTGGTGGTGGAAACTGCCACCTCGCCGTCGGCAAGCAGCCCCAGATGGGCGCCGAAGCAGGGTCCGCAGCCGGGAGGCGTAATGAGCGCCCCCGCCTCGATGAACGCGGCAAGCAACCCTTCCTTCATGGCCTGGGCATAGATATTCCGGGTGGCGGGTATGACGATGAGGCGAACCTGTTCGGGAACCCTGCCGCCGCGCAGCACAGAAGCCGCATCGCGCAGATCCTGTATTCTGCCGTTGGTGCAGGAACCTATCACCACCTGATTGACGCGGACGCGCCCCGCCTCCTCCACCGGCATGACATGATCCGGGGAATGGGGACATGCCACCATGGGCGGAAGGCCGGAAACGTCGAACTCCAGGACACGCGCATACTGCGCGTCCGCATCGCTGGAGAACACGCGATACTCCCCTCCCCCGTGTTCGCGCACATAGGCTTCCGTCACCGCATCGGGTGCGATGATGCCGCTTTTGGCCCCGGCTTCCACCGCCATGTTGCAGATGGTGAAGCGGGCGTCCATGCCCAGATTTTCAATGGCGCTGCCTCCGAACTCCAGGGCCTTGTATATGGCCCCCGAAGCCCCCAGCCTGCCCAGGGCGTGAAGCACGATATCCTTCCCGCCCACCTTGTCCTGAAGCCGGCCCTCATAGCGCAGGGCAATGCTTTCCGGCACGCGTATCCACGTTTCCCCGAGCGCCATGGCCGCAGCCGTATCCGTCGCTCCCATGCCGCAGGAAAACGCGCCCAGAGCCCCATAAGTGCAGGTATGGGAGTCGCTTCCCGCAACAGTCATGCCCGGACGGATCAGCCCCTGTTCGGGGAAGAGCGCGTGGCATATCCCTCCCCTGCCCGCCGGGAACCAGTGGGAAATCCGATAGCGGCGGACATATTCTTCCAGCGCCTTGTACTGGTCGGCCGCATCCGTCGTGGGGCTGGGAACGAAATGGTCCACGGTAATGTATACCTGATCGGGATTTTTCACCTGCCGCACTCCCCATCCTTCCAGGATGCGGAATACCGCCGTGGAGGTATCGTGCCCGATGACGGCATCGAGTCTTATGGTCACAAGGTCTCCGGGGCGGACCTGTTCCCTGCCCGCCGCAGCGGCCAGAATCTTTTCCGTAATTGTCTGTGCCATGCTGGACAACCTACCTTGTTGAGAAAAAAAAGTAAAAAATATGAAAATAAAATTTCATTT
>NZ_DYZA01000254.1 GCF_020741395.1 Mailhella massiliensis
CAGCCGCTTCCTCGCCGTGATAGCGGGCCACGATTTCCATGGCGAGCTCTTCCTTCACCAGTTTGGGATGGAGGGAACCGGCCGCGACGCGGGCCTTCATGTCGGCGATTTCCTCAAGGGACTTCACGGAAATAAGTTCATACCAATTCCACATGAGGTCGTCGGAAATGGACATGGCCTTGCCGAACTGATCGGAAGGAGACTCCATCACGCCTATGTAGTTGCCGTAGGACTTGGACATTTTACGCTCGCCGTCCAACCCCACAAGAAGGGGCATGGTCAGCGCACACTGCGATTCCATACCGTAGTGTCCCTGAAGGGTACGACCCATGAGCAGATTGAATATCTGGTCGGTACCGCCCATTTCCACGTCGGTATGCAGCATGACGGAGTCGTAGGCCTGAAGCAGGGGGTACATGAATTCATGAATGGCGATGGGTGAATTCTCGCGGTAACGCTTGGCGAAATCGTCGCGTTCCATCATGCGAGCCACAGTGCAGCAGGACATGAGACGCAGGAATTCCGCAGGCGTGAGCCTGTCGCCCCACTCGGAATTGAAGCCCACGGTGGTCTTTTCCGGATCGAGGATTTTAAACACCTGTTCCTTGTAGGTTTCGGCGTTGGCCTTCACTTCCTCCTCGGTGAGCGGAGGACGCGTTTTGGACTTGCCGGAAGGGTCGCCTATACGGCCGGTGAAGTCGCCGATAAGAAAGGTGACGTTATGCCCGAGTTCCTGGAACTGGCGCATCTTATGAATGACCACGGTATGCCCGAGATGCAGGTCGGGAGCGGTAGGGTCGAAACCGACCTTGATATTCAAGGGCTTGTCGCGAGCCAGCTTCTTGCGGAGGTCTTCCTCACTCACAAGGTCCACAATGCCGCGACGTATGATCTTCACCTGCTCGTCAATGGTCATCATCGTATTGCTCCTGCCGATAACGGCGCTGAATAGTAAATTTTTACCCTGCCGGCAGAGCCGGAATCCGGGCTGGCGGGCATTGTCTCAGGCTTGGGCAGCTCTGTCAACGCCACAGGACTCCTCTTTTCTTTCCGGCTCTTCCGCGCCTCTCGTCCGGCCTCTTTCGCACAAAAAATTCCCACAGACTCTTGACAGCGGGCTTGAACCTATTAAAAATGATTTTATATTTCTCAGGGCGGGGTGAAAGTCCCCACCGGCGGTGATCCGGCGTTTTCTGCCGGAAGCCCGCGGGCGGTGCTTCATGGGAAGGATCGCAGATCCGGTGCAATTCCGGGGCCGACGGTAATAGTCCGGACGAAAGAGAAAGGATCGCAGGCCTCCTTCTGCGGAGGCGTTCCCCCTCTGCTCTCTCCCAGTGCCTTATGCCGCCCTGATGCCGGATATTCTCCCCAAGGAGTTTGTCATGCGTCAGCTCTCCATCCTTGAATCCTTCGGTTCTCCCCGCGAACGTGTGGAACGCGCCATAGCTTCCCTCAAGGCGGGCAACGGCGTGCTCATCGTGGACGATGAAGACCGCGAAAATGAAGGCGATCTCATCTACGCCGCCGAAACGCTCACCCCCGCTCAAATGGCCCTGCTCATCCGCGAATGCAGCGGTATCGTGTGTCTGTGCCTCACCGATGAAAAGGCCAACGAGCTCGACCTGCCCCCCATGGTGCAGAATAACACCAATAAGAACCGCACCGCCTTCACCGTGACGATCGAAGCCGCGAGAGGCGTGACTACCGGCGTTTCCGCCTCAGACAGGGTGACTACCGTGAAAGCCGCCATTGCTCCCGGCGCGAAGCCCGACGACCTGCACCGCCCGGGCCACGTCTTCCCCCTGCGTGCGAAGCCCAACGGTGTTCTTGAACGCCGGGGACACACGGAAGTAACGGTGGATCTGTGCCGCATGGCGGGCTTTACCCCGGCGGGCGTGCTTTGCGAACTTACGCTGGAAAACGGCACCATGGCCCGCCTGCCCGAGGTGGCGGAATTCGCCCGTGCCCACAACATGCCTCTCGCCACGGTGGACGACGTGGCAAAGTATCGTATGGAACTGGAAGGCAAATTCTGATTTTCATGCTCAAAAGCCCCGCCCGAAAAGAGCGGGGCTTTTTCATGCCCCAGGCCGCTTACGTTTTCCAGCCGGCGGCCAGAAAAACGGCTCCTTCCCCGGCGCCGCGTTCAAAAGACGGCGCGCCTTGCTCCTGCATCAACATCTTTCCCCGGCAAAGCCGCTCCGAGGCACGGTGTTACCGGATCTCCTTACCGCTCCAGCGTTCTTTACCGCAGGTAAGCGTGAACCGCCCCGGCAATATACCCTTTCCGGGGAATCCGTACGCGAGCGCCGAACGACGCAACTATCCGAAACAGCCCTACCGCTCTTTCATGCGGCCCGCCGCGCCGTCCAGCGCCGCGCGCATGACCATGAAGAAACGCCCTCTGCGGGAACGGAACGTACGCCAAGAAAAAGGAAGCAGCATAATCATGAAGGGGAGAGCGAAGGGATGGGCACGCCGGAGCAGATAAAAACGCGCCCGGATGAAATTCATGTCCTCCCGAGGAGCGAGTTCCGGGTCGTCGGTGACGCTCAGAAAAGGCGTGAGTCCGGCGGAAGAGCAGTCCATGCGCCGAACAAGAGCACCCGGCGCCCAGTTCAGGGCGTAACCGGCCTTTCTGGCGCGCAGGCCATATTCCACATCTTCATAAAAACCGCTGAAGCGCTCGTCGAAGAGGCCTATGTCTTCCACCATGGCGCGTGTAATGAGGCATGAGGCGTCGGAAACATAATCCAGCCTTGCCGCAATATCTTTCCTGTCGGAAAGACCGTGACGCTCAAGGCCCTTGTCCAGAGGGATCTGATCCCCCGTCCAGCGGCTCCAGCGCCCACCGGCGGCACATTCCAGTACATCGGAATCCTTCACAAGCTGCGTGGACCCCACCATGCCTATAGTCTGCTTGAGGTCGTCGTCCTCCAGATGGCGCAAAAGCGCCGCCAAAGCAAAGGATTCCGGCCGAGAGTCGTTGCGCAGAAGCCAGAAGGCATGGCAGTCCCTGTCATACAGAAGAAAACGCATCCCCGCATTCATGGCACCACCTATGCTTTCCGGCTCCTCACTGCGCAACAGGACGAGCGGCGCAGGCGAGGAATCGGAACCGTACACCTCCACCGGGGCAGGAAGGCCCGCCTTCTCGGCAAGGGAACTCCAACCTTCCAGGATACGGTCGGCCACTTCATTTTCAGAACCGTTGTCACATACCACGATGCGGCGGGGCAACCCGCTTTGCGCATGCACGCACTCAAGGCAGGCCAGCGTGTTCTTCCAGTCATTGTACGTCAGAATAATGACGCCGACTTCCGTATGCTCCATGATGCGCTCCTCTTTGTGACAACCGGAAAACTTAGCCTGTACCCGGAAGACCGTATCCTTGCCTTTCGGGCAGAAGCGGGCAAGTCCATGCCCGACAGGAAACTCAGCTATAGATATGGCCTGCTGCTCCTTTTCCGTCAAGACCGGACAGGCTACACATACCGTTCCCGGATGAAGTCCACCACCTGCCTCTCCTCGGGGCTGAGTCCCCCGCTTTCCATGGAAACCAGGTAATGAAAGGAAGGCATAAGGCACATACCATCCACGGGAAGCGCGCGGATAAGCCCGTTGGTAATATACCAACTGTAGGCCGACATTTTGTGCAGGAAACACCCTGCGGCCTTATTCTGGGCCACCATCTGCATGATGTTTTCCCGGCTGTTGACATACAGATATTCCTTTATACCTATGACGTCGAAAATCTTTTTCTGAAAAAGCTGATTGCGTTTCAATACCTGGTTGGAATAGGTGGCCAGCTTGAGAGTGGCGCAGTCCTTGAGACTCAGCTTCTCTTTCCCCGCCAGGGGATGTTTTGAGGAAAGAAAGATATAATATTCATCCTCCATGAGAGCCTCACTGATAAAGCCCATGTCCCGGTACTGAGCGATGAGCTTTTCCGATTCCCCTTCGGAAAAGGCAGTGACGCCGATATGAGCTTTCCCCTGCTGAAGAAAAGAATAAAGCTCATACACCGTGGCCTCATGCAACACGATATTCACCAGGGGAAGCTCCGCCTTGATTCTGGAAAACACATGTTCGGCAAGATAATTGCAGGCCGAGGGAATAGCTACCACGGGAACAAGCACAGGGTCGCCCTTCCTGATCCCGAACCCCTTCCAGGAGGTCATCTTCGCCGCAAGCTCATCCAGCAGGTTCTTGCAGTCTTCATAAATATGAAGCCCCCAGGAGGTAGGCACACAACCCTTGCGGCTACGCACCAGAAGCTGCACTCCCAGCTCCTCTTCCAGCGCACGGATGGCGTTGGTCAGCGCAGGCTGCGTGATATTGAGCTTTTGCGCCGCCTTATTGAAGGAATGCGCTTCCACCACCTGGACGAAATACTGAAGCTGTTCCAAACGCATGGCGACCTCAGTAGAAACAGTTATAAAAAAATTTATAACTAAACTATAAAAAAAAGAAATTATACACAAGGAGGGCTCTCCTGTATTCAGATATCATGAAAGGAGTACCAGGCTTATGGGCTCCGCATTCGATTCCCAACAGGAGAAGCCGTCATGAAACAGCCTTCCGCCCCTGACAGCAGGCACATCCTGCACGTCGTCATTTTCTTCCTTCTCACCTTCGGCACGGGATTTCTGCCTCCCGTTGGCATCACCGCCATGGGTATGAACATACTCGGCGTCTTTCTCGGCATGCTCTACGGCTGGACGTTCATTGGGTTCGCCTGGCCCAGTATGATCTGTCTGGTCGCCCTCGGATTCACGGGATATGCCGATCCCGGCAAAGTCATCGGCTCCGCCTTCGGACATCCCGCGGTAATGTTCACCATGTTTGTTCTTGCCTTTACTACCTACTGTGACAGGAGCGGCATCAACGACGTCATGGCCAAGTGGTGCCTGAGTCGCCGCGTTTTCGCCGGGCATCCATGGATATTCACCTCCAGCGTGCTGGTAGGCACGCTCATCATCGGCTTCCTTGTGGACGGTGTCCCTGCGGCTTTCCTCATCGCGGGCATACTCTATTCCATGTTCCATGACATAGGCATGGAAAAAGGGGAAGATTATCCCGCCTACCTTCTGGCAGGCGTCTACATGGCGGGCGTGCTCTCCTTCGCCTGCAAGCCCTGGGCCGGACAGAACCTCATGGGTATCAGCGCCCTGAACGACATTTCGGGGGGCAGCGCCGTCATAGGCAATCTCACAGTCATCGCCATCGCCATGCCGGTATCCATCGCCATACTCCTGCTCTACACGCTTGCCGTACGCTTCTTCTTCCGGCCCGATATTTCCCGACTCTCCAATCTGACCCCGGAATATCTCGACACCATCAGCGCACAGATCCATGTCGGAAAAGAACAGCGCATTGCCGCAGCCGCACTTGTGATCTTCCTGCTTCTCATGTTCCTGCCCAACGTCCTCCCCTCCGGATCCGTCGCCTCCTTCTTCGGCAAGTTCAACATGGTGGTGGCCATGGTCACCATTCTCGGCGTGCTTTCCTTCCTCCGCGTGGACGGCAAGCCCGTCTTCGACTTCCACAGTTGCGCCTCGGGCATCAACTGGAACGTCATATGGATGCTGGCCGCCTCCATTCCCGTTTCTGCCGCCCTGAGCTGTGACGGCGCAGGCCTGAGCCGCGTGCTGAGCGATATACTCCACAGCTTCGCCGCCGGAGGAAACATCCTTCTCTTCCTGGCAGGCTTCATGATCTTCATTAACATCATGACGCAGTTCACGCACAACGTGACTATCGTGCTCATTGCTATTCCGCTGATCTGGAATCTCAGCCAGAGCGCGCAGATCAACCCCATCGGCTTCTCTATCCTCATGTTCCTCGCGGCTGGCGCGGCTTACGCCACTCCCGCCGCCTCCACCGTAGGCGCACTTTCCTTTGCCAACGGCGAATGGGTGGG
>NZ_DYZA01000255.1 GCF_020741395.1 Mailhella massiliensis
AAAAAAGGAAATTCACGAAAGAAAAGGCTCGGTAAAAGGCAAAGACCTCCTCCTTTCCGCAAAAGAAAAAAGAGAATGCATGAAAAAAAATCCTCTTTATCCCTCTTTTCACGGCAGAAGGGGTGTGCATAAGGAGACGGCGCAGGGCAGGCGGGAATATGCCCCGGAAACTCTCCGCAAAGCCCCCTTCCGCAGAAAGAGAGGACAACATGGAGCCGATACGCATGTTGCGCACGGATACCGGTTCCCTGCCGGCAGGAGAACAAAGGCGCAAAGGGGCGTTTCAGAACTTCTCCCCGGACAAAACCGGAAGACGATACGGGCTCTCCTGTGCCTCCGGGACAAGGCTGCGCGGGCAAGCGCGTCCGCCTTGCCGGACGGGGAAGGAACCGCAGCGAAGCATGGAATCTGCCGGTTCTGCGCCCGGGCGCTTCGGGGCTTTGCTCCGGCCGTCCCCTGCCCGCGGACTTTGCCAGAAAGCGCGCTAGCTTTTGAACACGAAACGGCGCATGGAAATGCTGAGCACTATGCCCACAAGCGCGCAGTTGACCACGAGCGCGGTGCCGCCGTAGCTGATGAAGGGCAGCGGCATGCCCACCACGGGCATGAGGCCCACCACCATGCCGATATTCACCACGATCTGCCAGAAAAAATAGAAGAAGATGCCTGCTGCGAGGGTGGAACCGAATCGATCCTTGGCATCGCGCACGGTGCTGTACATGGCCATAAGGAAGAGGCAGAACAGCGTGACGAGAGCCATGCAGCCTGCAAAGCCCCATTCTTCGCCGAGCACGGCTATGGCGAAGTCGGTATGCTTTTCCGGCAGAAAGCGGAGCTGGCTCTGCGTACCCGCAAGAAAGCCCTTGCCGAACATTTCCCCGGAGCCTATGGCTATCTGCGACTGTATGATGTGGTAGCCCGCGCCGCGCGGATCGCGCGTGGGGTCGAGGAAGGTGAGTATGCGCTCCTGCTGATAGTCGTGCAGCACGAACCAGCCGAGGGGCATGACAAGGGGTATGACCAGAAGACATACGCGAAGCACGCGCCACTTCACCCCGTGGAAGAGCACCATGCCGCCGAGAAGCACGAGCACCGTAAGCCCGGAGCCGAGATCCGGCTGCTTGGCGATGAAGAGGAAGGGCACAAGCCCTATGGAAAGCACCTGGGCGAGCCTTTTCCAGCCCAGGGATTCCCCGTCGCGGCAGAGGGCCTTGGCACCCATCATAAGGACGGCGAACTTGGCAAGCTCGCTGGGCTGAAGATTCATGACGCCGAGGTCGATCCAGCGCTTAGCCCCGTACACCGTCTTGCCCACAATGGGCACAAGCAGAAGAAGAAAAAGCACGATTACATAGCAGGGCACGGCAAGCCTTTCGATGCGCCGGTAGTCGATGAGCATGCAGGTGACCATGACGCAAAGGCCGATGAGCCCCCACACGAGCTGGCGCTGATAGAAGGGCGAGAGCACGAAGCCCCCCTCGATGCGGGAGCCGCTCGCGGAATAGAGGTTCACCATGCCCACGGCGAAAAGCAGGATGGTGAGAAAGACCAGGCCCCAGTTGATCTGGAAGAACATCCTTCTGTCGGGCATCTGCATGGGGCACCTCCGTGGGCTTTGCCGGCATCGCGGGACTTCCCTCCCCTGCCGGAAGGCATTTTTGCCGGGAACCCTGCTTTCTCTTCAGGGCGGCACCCCGGGAGGGATGCCTTTGCAGGACGGCGGAGCGAAATCGGCCGCGCCGCCGAAATGGGGAGACGGGCATTCACACGTTCCGCTCCGTTTCCGGGAGCGGAGCCGAAAACGCGCACGGCTTTCGCCGTGCGCGCGGAAAAAGGACGGGTGGGAGGGGCCTACTTCGCGGCCGCCATTTCCAGGTCGCGCTTCAAGGCTTCCAGCACGGCGTCGGCCGCATGGCCGGGCACGGCGCAGCGTTCCAGATGATTCACCCCGCGTATGGTGGTGCCGGAAGGGGAACAGACCTTCACGCGCAGGTCGGAAAAGCTCTCCTTGCCTTCCAGGGCGAGGCAGGCCGTGCCTTCCACCATGGCCGCGATGAGCTCCCGGGCCACGGGAGCCTTGAAGCCCATGGTGATGCCCGCATTGAGCAGCCCTTCCATGAAGAGCAGCTGAAAGGCCGGGCCGCAACCCACCAGCGCGGAAAAGGCCGGGAACATGTTCTCGGCCAGAGGCAGGGCCCTGCCCATGAGGCGGAACATGGCGAGCAGAGCTTCCCGGCGAGCTTCGTCAAGGGCATCGTCGTCCAGGCACAGGGCAAAGACGCCCTTCCCCACAATGACGGGAAGGTTCGGCATGCAGCGCGCCACGGGGCAGCTCCCTTCCACGCCCTTCCGCAGCTTTTCCATGGAAAAGGCCGCCGCAAGCGAAAGCACCACCTTGGAAGGATCGAGCGCAGGGCGTATCTCTTCCAGCATGGCTTCCATCTGATAGGGCTTCACCGCGAGAATGACCACGTCGCAAAGCCTCGCAAGCTCCAGCGGGCTTGCCGCCCAGGCCACGCGGCGGCCTTCCGCCTCTATGGCTTCCACCTTGGCACGGGTATGGTCGTGCCCGAAAAGCTCAAATTCCTCATGGGCGACCAGGCCCTTGAGCACGCCTGCCCCCATGTTGCCGCAGCCTATGCAACCGATCCTTTTCATGGCTCAGCCTACGATTTCCGTCCGGCTGAAGAAGAAGGCGACTTCCCGGGCGGCGGTTTCGGGAGCGTCGGAGCCGTGCACGGCATTGGCCTGCACGCTCTGGGCATAGAGCTTGCGGATGGTGCCTTCCGCAGCGTTGGCCGGATTGGTGGAACCCATGAGGGCGCGGTAGGAGGCAATGGCGTCCTCCCCTTCCAGCACGGAGCAGACCACGGGGCCGGAAATCATGTATTCCACAAGCTCGCCGTAGAAGGGGCGCTCCTTGTGCACTTCATAGAAGGCTTCCGCCTGGGCGCGGGTGAGGCGGATCATCTTCATGGCGACGATGCGCAGGCCGCTTTTCTGGATCATGGCGAGTATCTCGCCCTGAAGGTTGCGGGCCACGGCGTCGGGTTTGATGATGGAAAGGGTCTGCTGGATCATGGGATTCCTCCGTCCTGCGTTGCGGGGCGCAAAAAGCTCCCTCTAAGTTATGAAATATCGTGCCCTCTTCAGTTCTTCAGGGCCTTCACCACGGGCAGGGTCTTCACGAACTGAAGGGCCAGGCGGAGCTGATTGTCGCGGTCGAGCATGGCGCCCACGTCTTCCGCGTCACCCACCTTTTCCTCCCGCTTTTCTTCCTTCTCCCCGTCCTTCTGCTCCAGGTGGCCGCGCAGGTCCTTCTCGCGCAGAGAGAAGGAGGGGCCGGCGTCCTCGCGCGGAGCTTCCCATGCCACTTCAAAATCAGGGGAAATGCCCTCGGCCTGGATGGACTTGCCGGAAGGCGTATAGTAGCGGGCTACGGTGAGCTTGAGGCCCGTGCCGTCCGCCAGGGGGATGAGGTTCTGCACCGACCCTTTGCCGAAGGTGCGCTCGCCCAGGATGAGCGCGCGCTTCTGGTCGCGCAGCGCGCCCGCCACGATTTCCGAGGCCGAGGCGGAACCGGAATTGACCAGCACCACCATGGGGCAGTTCACATCCTCCGGCTGAGAATGGGCCTTGAAGGAGCGCTCGGAAGAGGCGTCGCGCCCGCGCATGGACACTATGACGCCCTCTTCAAGGAAGAGATCGGCCACTTCCACGCTCTGGTCCAGAAGGCCGCCGGGATTGTTGCGCAGGTCGAGCACGATGCCCTTCACCTCGCCCTTCTTCTTCGCCGATGCGAGGGCGTCGGAAAGTTCCTGGGCGGTATGGCCGCTGAAGCGCGTGAGGCGTATCCACCAGTAGCCGGGCTCAAGCTCGCGCGACTTCACGCTGATGAGGGGAATGGCGTCGCGCTTGATCTTCATAGTCACGGGGCGGGAGGCGTTCTTGTGCAGCACCTGAAGCTCCACCGTGGTGCCGCGCTTGCCGCGCATCTTGGAAACCACCTCGGTAAGCGACATTTCCATGGTATACTGCCCGTCCACGGCGATGATGGCGTCGCCCGCACGCAGGCCCGCCTTGTAGCCCGGCGTGTCCTCGATGGGGCTCACCACCATGACCTGGCCGTTCTCCATGGTTATTTCCACACCCACGCCGAAGAATTCGCCGCTGGTGTTCTCCTGCATTTCCTGAAATTCCTTTTCCGTCATCAGCGTGGAGTGCGGGTCAAGGTTCTGAAGCATACCCTTGAGCGCGCCTTCCAGAAGCTCCTTCTGGGAAACCTCGTTGACGTAGTACTGCTCCACCATGTCCAGTATCTGACTGAAGCGGCGCAGGGAATCGTAGTCGTTTTCCGCGCTGACGGCCTTCATCACACCCCCGCCGGCAAGAAAGGTGACAAGGGCGAGCGCCGCCGTGGTCAGGACACGAATTTTTTGCATGTGAGCCTCCGATTGGGATGGAACATCCGAGACAAGATAGAGCCGTTCCTGCCAAAACGCAACGTATTTCCTCACTTCCCGGGGCCGGGAGGCAGGAGGGAACATGCCCTCGCGCCCTGGCGCGAAGGCGGCCCTGCCTCTCCGGGAAATCCTTCGTCAGCCGGAGGCCCGGGCGGAAAGCTCAGGGGCGGGCCCCGCAACATTTCATTTGACGTGCGGGCGGGAGCAACGTACCCAAGAAGGGAAAGGGAGAACCGCATGAGCCCCAATTTTGAACTTCCCGCCTGGCTGGAGGCCTTCCGCCCGGACGATGAGCTTTATGCCAGAGCCTATGAAGAAACTCCCGCGCCCCTGCGCGCGCTTCTGAAAACCGCCATGGCCTTCGCCTTCCACCGCTTCGGCATGCAGGACGACGAAAGCGAAAGCTCTTTCTCCTGTGCGCGCGCAGGCTTTTCCCGCACGGAGTATGCCCGTCCCGCCGCGTGGGCTCTGGCCGTGACCGGGGCGGATTTCGCCTCGCCTGCGCGCTTTCTCGCCGCGACCGTCCCCGCCGTCCTCGCCGGAGTGCCGCGCGTGCTCGTCGTTTCCGCCTCGCCCTTCGCCCCGCCCGTGGCCGCGGCCCTGGAACTGGCCGGGCTCGAGGATTCCTTCCTTATGGACGCGGAGGGCCTTGCCTCGCTCTATGAAGACCTGCGCGCCTTCTCGCCGGAGGGCAGAGTCATGCTCTTTCCCGGCCCGGAAGGATGCGATGCAGGCATGAAGGATCTCCTGCACACGGCCGTATCCGACGGCACGGCCGTGTATCGCGACAGGGGAGCGCCGAGAATCCTTTCCTTATATAAAGGTGAAGGCGGAAACGGCGTCCCTTCCGCTGCGGAGGTGGAGAAGCGCCTTCTCTGGATGCACCCCGACGCGGAACTTCTCGACGCCCCGGCTCCCGGGGCAGGCGCCGTATTCACGCCCGAGCCTTCCGCCGCGCCCTGCCGTGCTCCGCTCATTGCCGGCCCGGGCATGGAAGGGCTCTGGACGGGGCCCTCCCCCGAATTTTTCCGCACCCGCGCCCTCTGCGCCCAGCTTGTCCAGGAGATACCCTCATGAGTCAGGACAATATGAAAAACCTCCGCAATATCGGTATCATCGCCCACATCGATGCGGGCAAGACCACGCTCAGCGAGCGCATCCTCTTCTACACTCGCAAAATTCACCGCATGGGCGAAGTGCACGACGGCACGGCCACCATGGACTTCATGCCCGAAGAGCAGGAACGCGGCATCACCATAGCCGCGGCCGCCTCCACCTGCCGCTGGAAGGACTGGACGCTGAACCTCATCGACACCCCGGGACATGTGGACTTCACCATCGAGGTCGAGCGCTCGCTGCGCGTGCTCGACGGTGCGGTGGGCGTGTTCTGTGCCGTGGGCGGGGTGGAGCCGCAGTCGGAAACGGTGTGGCGTCAGTCCGAAGCCTTCGGCGTGCCCAAAATAGCCTTTGTGAACAAGATGGACAGGGTAGGCGCGAATTTTTCCGCCGTGCTCGACGCCCTGCACGACAGGCTGGGGGCCACGCCCGCGGCCGTGACCGTACCTCTCGGCGAAGGGCCGGAATTTCATGCCGTGGCGGACGTCGTTTCCCTGAAGAAACTTATCTTCGACGAGGACAGCCAGGGGCAGTCCATGGAAGAGCTGCCCCTCGAAGGGGAGGAGAAGGATCTCGCCCTGCTCTGGCGGGAAAAAACCCTGGAAACCTTGGGCGAAAACGACGATACGTTCATGGAACGCTACCTTGAGGAGAGCTTTACGGAAGAGGACATACACGAGGCCATAAAACGCGCGACGCTTGCGCGCAAGGTGACGCCCGTATTCGCCGGCTCCGCCCTGAAGAATGCAGGCGTGCAGCCCCTGCTCGACGCCGTGGGCCGCTACCTGCCCTCGCCGCTGGACGTGCCCGCCCCGCGCGGCAGCTCCGTGGACGGTACAAAGGAAAAAGAACTCGACATAAGCCCGAAGGCCCCCTTCTGCGGCCTGGTCTTCAAGGTGCTCATGGAAGGCGGGCGCAAGACTTCCCTCATCCGCATCTATGCCGGAAGTCTGAAGGAAGGGGACGTGGTGCGCAACACCGCGCAGAAAAAGGACGAGCGCGTTTCCCGCATGTTCCGCATGGATGCGGACCAGCAGGAGCAGCTCGCCGAAGCCTCCTCCGGCGATATCGTGGCCGTGCTCGGCCTCAAAAGCGCGCGCACGGGCGACACCGTCGCCGCGCCGGGCCTCGACATACTTCTGGAAAACCTGGAAAGCGTGAAGCCCGTCATTTCCATGGCCCTTGAGCCGCGTAACGCGGACGAAGGCAAGACACTGGACGAGGCCCTTTCCCGCTACAGCGCGGAAGACCCCACCCTCGGCGTGACCCAGGACGAAGATTCCGGCGACCGCATCATTTCCGGCATGGGCGAGCTGCACCTCGACGTGGTGCTTGAGCGCATGCGCCGCGAATACGGCATCAGCCCGCGCGCCGGGCAGCCGCAGGTGGTGGCGCGGGAAACGGTGCGCGCCGAAGGCGAGGGGCACGGCCTCTTCGACCGCGACCTCGGCACGGTGCATCATTTCGGCGAAGTTGTGCTCACCATGGCCCCGGCCGGGCGCGACGCAGGCAACAGGGTGGAGCTTGCAGAAGCCCTGGCCCACCCGGCGGACGTGAAGGAAGCCCTGCCGAAGGCGCTGGTGGACGAAGTGCTTCAAGGCATTTCCGACAGCCTGCTCTCCGGCCCCCAGACGGGCTACCCCGTGCAGGACGTCCTTGTTACCGTGACGGCCATACGCAAGGAAAACGCCACGGCCGCGGGCTGCCGCATGGCCGCCTCCATGGCCGTGCGCGACGCCATGGAAAAAGCCCGCGCCTGCGTGCTCGAACCCATCATGGATGTGGAGATCGTCGCGCCGGAAGAGGCCCTAGGCTCCTCCATCAGCCTGTTCCAGAACTGCGGCGGCAAGGTGGAGGAACTCGGCGAAAGGGGCGGCATGCGCTACCTCTCGGGCATAGCCCCCATGCGCCGCCTCTTCGGCTTCTCCACGGCGCTGCGCTCCGCCACTCAGGGGCGGGCGGGCTTCACCCTGCGCTTCAGGCATTACGACTCCATGTAGACGTAAGGGCCTGTTCCCCGGCACGGAGGGGAGAGGAAAAACAAGGTTGCGCTTCTGCTGACGACAACGGCCCGGCTGCATGCCTAACCGGAAGAGCGCCCTGCACAGCCGCCTCGCCGACGCCGCAGGCCCGGCCTCCCTTCCCTCCCGGAGAAAAAGGGCATATCATACATAAAAAGCAAAGATCACTATGAGCGATATCAACCTCTTCACCGCCGCCCGGGCGAAGAAAAGCCTGGGGCAGCATTTCCTGCGCGACGAGCGCGTGGTGCGGCGCATCGTGGAGCTTCTTCGCGTGGAGGAAGACGACCTGATCATGGAAATCGGCCCAGGCCCAGGTGCGCTGACGGCCCTTCTGCGGCCCCTGCCGTGGAAAAGGCTCCTTCTTCTGGAAAAGGATGATCACTATGCGGCCGAGCACGCCGCCCGGCCCCTGCCCGGTCTGGAGGTGGTGGCGGGCGACGCCCTCGCCTACCCGTGGGAAAACCTGGAAGGGGCGTGGAAAATTGCGGGGAACCTGCCCTACAACGTGGCCTCGCCCCTCATGTGGGATGTGGTGAGCCGCGTGCCCTCCCTTGCCCGTGCCGTGTTTATGGTACAGAAGGAAGTGGGCGACCGCCTCACGGCAAGGCCCGGTACCAAGGATTACGGCGCGCTCAGCGTATGGGTGCAGAGCTTTGCCGTGACAAGAAAGGGCTTCATCATCGGGCCTTCCGCCTTTTCCCCGCCGCCCAAGGTGGATTCCGCCGTAGTGGTCTTCGAGCCCTTTCCCCCGGAAAAAAGGCCCGCGCATCCAGAAAAACTCTCACGCCTCATCAAGATATGCTTCCAGCAGCGGAGGAAGCAGCTGCAGGGCATACTGCGCCGAGCTGTGCCGGAAAGCTTTTCCCCGGAGATACTCCCCGCCCTCGGCCTGGCCCCGGCCATGAGGCCGGAAAACCTTGCTGTGGAAGATTTCCAGCGCCTCGCCGAAGCCCTTTTCCCGGAAAAAATCATGAGGGAACGCCCTGCCGCTCTTGACGATGGGCAGGAAACGTGTACCTAAAGAAAAACCGCGCCCCCCTCTCCCCTTTCACCTCTGCCACAGGCAGAAAGGAGCAGTTCATGACAAAGGCCGAACTCATCGCCAAAATCGCCGAACAGGCATCTCTCAGCAAAAGCGGCGCAGAACAGTCCCTGAACGCCCTGCTCGACGCCATACAGGAAGCCCTTGCCTCCGACGGCAAACTTTCCCTGCCGGGCTTCGGTTCCCTGGTGGTGGAAGAACGCAAGGAACGCAAAGGGCACAATCCCCGCACGGGCGAAGCCATCACCATCCCCGCGGGCAAGGTCGTGAAATTCAGGGCTGGCATTAATCTGAAAAAGCAGATACAGTAGCCGGACGGCCATACCCCGACCTCCGGGCCTCAGGCCGCCAGCCGTTCAAGGAGTCTTCATGCTTATTCATGGTGAAAATGGACATGGCCCCTTCCCCTGGGATCTGCCCCTGTGGCAGCCTGACTATGCCATCTTTTTCGGCGTGCTCTACGCGGTGCTTCTCATCCTCGGCATCGGGCTTACGCTGGTGTTCGCCCGCGCCATAAGGGATGCGAAAAACGGACACAAGGAGCACTAAGCCCTTTCCCGAGCGGCCGTTTCCCGGCGGGGAGGCAGGCCCTTCCCTGCCGCGGGCGGGCCTTTTATTTCGCCCGAAGGCTCTTTGTGCGCGGGCTCCTTCCCCGCTTTTCCTGCGGGGCGGGAAAAAGGGGCGTTTTCCGCCCCCTCCTTCGGGAAGGGGCGAGCCTGCGCCCTGAATATTCCGCGCAAGGCGGCATACGGAGTATTTCTTTTTTCTGCTTTCCCCGGAGTAGCGTACCCCGGGGGCTTGCTTTTTGCGGCAATCTGTTTTAGTTTTCTTCTCTCCCTGCCCCGAGAGCGGTATGGTTTCGCGCTCAAGGTATGGTCAGGGCCACATTTTCCGTTTTTCCTTTCGGTTCACACACCCTGAGAACTGGCGGATCGGACGGAACAAGAGATTCGCTGAAAAGGGGGTGATTTCCGTGCCCGGAGTTTTTCTCAACGAAGACGATTATAATTTCGACATCGCTCTGCGTCGCTTCAAGAAGCAGGTGGAAAAGGCCGGCGTTCTTTCAGAAATGAAGAAGCGCCAGCACTACGAAAAGCCCAGCGTCATGCGCAAGAAGAAGAAGGCCGCTGCCCGCAAGCGCCTCATGAAGAAGATGCGCAAGGTCAACATGGGGTAATATTCGACGACAACGGTTCGCATGGGTTCTGAACCGTATGCAGACCGGTTCCGGAGCCGGAAATCGGACCTTTCATCGGGCTGATTTCCGGCTCCTCTGCCATTTTCAGCCCCCCCCAGAAGCACAGCCACGCCCCGGCGGCGGATGAAGAAGACGCTATGAGTATCGCTGAACAGATAGACAAGGACTACATCCAGGCCTACAAGGCCAAGGATCAAGTGAAGCTCGGCACGCTGCGCCTTTTGAAGACGGCGGCCAAAAACCGTCAGGTGGAGCTCATGCGCCCCCTGGAAGACGATGACTACATGGGCGTGCTTCTGCGCGAGGTCAAGCAGCGGCAGGACTCCATAGAGCAGTACACCGCCGCAGGGCGCACCGACCTTGCAGACAAAGAAGCCGCAGAGGTGGCCGTGCTTCAGTCCTACCTGCCCGCCCGGCTTTCCGAAGAAGAGCTTGCCGAAGTGGTGGAAAAAACGGTGGCTCCCCTGCTCGACGGCGGCATGAAGAACATGGGCCGCGCCATCAGCGCCATCATGGCGGAATACAAGGGACGTGTGGACGGCAAGGCCGTGAGCGCCGCGGTGAAGGCGCGCCTGCAGCAGGCCGGCTGATCTATGGACGGAAGAACGCTTCACGCTCTGGAATTTCCCCGCGTGCTTGAACGGCTTTCCGATTTCTGCCTCTCCGAGGCGGGAAAGGAAGCCGCTCTTGCCTTGCGCCCCATGGACGACGAAGGCGCAGTGCGCAAAAGCCAGCATCTCTACGACGAAACGCGCTCCTGGCTGGCCGAGGGCGAATTCTCCCCTGTTTCCTTTCCCGATATTTCCGGCCTGCTTGCCCATGTGCGCACCCGTGCGGACGCGCTGCTCGACATGGACGGCCTCTGGGCGCTTAAAGAAACTCTTTCCCTGGCCCGCCGCGAGGCCCTGAGCATCCATGCCGGGGCCGCTCGCCGCCCGCTTCTGGACGAGCTCGCCTGCTCCTGCCCCATGCCCGAGCTCACCCTTTCCGCGCTCAACCGCTGCGTGGGGAACGACGGCTACCTGAAGGACGAAAGTTCCCCCGGGCTCCTTCTGGTGCGCAGCGAGCTGCGCGGCATCCATCAGAACTGCCTGCGCCGTGTGAAGGAGTTTGCGGAAAAGTTCAATATCGGCCGCTACCTGCAGGACGATTACATGACGCTCTCCTCCGACCGTTATGTGCTTCCGCTCAAGGCTAATTTCAAGGGCCGGGTGCAGGGCATCATCCACGACTATTCCAACACGGGCGAAACTCTGTATTTCGAGCCTCTTTTTCTGGTGGAACAGAACAACCGCCTGCAAGAGCTCAAGCAGGAGGAACGCGAGGAAGAGCGCAAAGTCATGCGCATGATCGTGGACCTTATCTCTCAGGAAATGCCGCAGGTGGAAGCGGCGTGGAACCTGCTTGTGCAGGTGGACCTTCTGCAGGGCAAGTGCGCCCTGGGGTCCGCCCTTTCCGGGGCCTGCGTGCCGCTGGAGGAAGGGGCGCTTCTGCGCCTTTCGGCCGCGCGGCATCCGCTTCTCGTGCTCGAGGCCGCCCGCCACGCCGCGGACAGGAACTACACCGGCCCGCGCCGCATCGAACCGGCCGACCTCATCCTCCGCGAAGGCGACCGCGTGCTCGTCATAAGCGGCGGCAACGCCGGCGGCAAGACGGTGGCCCTGAAAACCCTCGGGCTCATCACCCTCATGACGCTGGCGGGCCTGCCCGTCCCGGCGGACGGGGGCTCCACCCTGCCCTTCTGGAAAAACGTCTACGCCTTCATCGGCGACGAACAGAGCCTCGACGACCACGTTTCCACCTTCACCGGGCAGATACGTCACCTTTCCGATATCTGGGAAAAACTCGACGGCCGCGCCCTGGTACTGCTTGACGAGTTCGGCTCCGGCACCGACCCCTCGCAGGGTGCGGCGCTGGCCCAGGCGGTGCTGGACGGCATGCTGGAAAAGGGCGCCTACACGGTGACGGCCACGCATTTTCCCGCACTCAAGAGCTACGCCCTCACCCACGACGGCGTGCGCGCGGCTTCGGTGATTTTCGATCCTTCCACCAAAAAGCCCCTCTTCCACCTCGCCTACGATCAGGTGGGCGCCAGCCAGGCTCTCGACGTGGCGCGCGAACATGGGCTGCCCGAGTCCGTGCTCCGGCGTGCGGAGCATTACCTGCTCATGGACGGGGACGACGCGAGCGCGGTGATGGAGCGCCTCAACGAGCTGGCCCGGCAGAGGGAAGAAGAGCTCTCCCGCCTGAAGGACGAAGAACGCCGCCTGCGCGACAGGCGCGAGTCTTTGCAGCAGAAGCTGGAGAAGGAACGCCAGAGGCTCGATGAGGAAGTGCGCAAAATGTCGCAGGAGCTCATGCGCGACTACAAGAGCGGCAAGGCCACGGCCAAGCAGGCGCAGAAGGAAATGTCGCGCCTGCGTGCTGATCTTGCCCGTTCCGCCAGGGATATGGAGGAGGAAAAGCCCGCCGCCGACCCTGCGCTCTTCACCGTAGGCGGCGAAGTGCTGCACCGCATGTGGAACAAGAAGGCCGTGCTGCGCGAGCTCGACGAGAAGAACGGCAAGGGCAAGATAGACCTGAACGGCGTGACCATGTGGGCCCCGCTTTCCGACCTTCAGCCCGTGTCCGGCTCCGCCGCAGGGCCGAAGGGTTCCGTCACGACGAAAGTTTCACGCCCCGTTTCCTTCCTGCGCCTTGACTTGAGGGGCAAGCGTGCTGATTTAGCTTTGGCGGAGCTTGAACAGTTCCTCGACCGCTCCCTGCTTTCCGGCGTGGAAGGCGTGGAAATCGTCCACGGCAGGGGCACGGGCGCGCTGCGCAAGGCCGTACACGAGCTTCTGCGCACCTTCCCCGGCGTGGATTCCTACCACACCGCACCGGAAGACCAGGGCGGCGACGGCATGACGCAGGTAATGTTCCGCTAGATTTCGGGCATAGAACATGAAAAACAATGATGTGATACAGGCGATAAAGTCGCGCGTGAGCCTTGCCGACATGGCGAGGCGCTATGTGGAGCTGCGTTCCGTGGGCTCCCGCCTTGTCGCGCCCTGCCCGTTCCATCAGGAAACCAAGCCCTCCTTTTCCATCAACGAGGAACAGGGCACGTTCTACTGCTTCGGCTGCCAGGCTTCCGGCGATATCTTCGACTTCTACGGCCGCCTGAACGGGCTGGACTTCAAGGAGACTCTCGTCGCCCTTGCCGAAGAGGCGGGCGTGAGGCTGGAAAACTACCGCCCCGACCCCGGCGCAAGGCAGGAGCGTTCCCGGAAGAGCGACATGCTGAAGATGCACGAGCTCGCCGCCGCGCATTTTCACAGCAACCTTGCCGCCTCCGCCGCTTCCTCCTGCCGCGACTATGTGGCCGAGAGGGGCATCTCCCCAGAACTTCAGGAAAAGTTCGGCCTGGGCTGGAGCACGGACTCCTGGCAGGACCTTGCAGACACCCTGCGCCGCGCGGGCTTCTCCCCGGATGCGGCCGTGGAGTGCGGCCTTCTGTCGAAAAGCCAGGGCGGCAGGGTGTTCGACCGTTTCCGCAGCCGCCTCATGTTTCCCATACGCAACCTTTCCGGCCGGGCCATAGCCTTCGGCGGGCGCATACTTCCTTCCCTTGCGAAGGAGGACGACGCGAAATACATCAACAGCAGCGATTCGCCCATCTACCGGAAAGGGGAGCATCTCTTCGGCCTTTTCCAGGCCAGGCCCTCCATCGCGGTGAAGAAAAACATCATCCTCACCGAAGGGTACATGGACGTCATTACCCTGCATCAGTACGGCTACACGCAGGCCGTGGGCGTGCTCGGCACAGCGCTCACGCCGGAGCAGATCAAGAGGCTCTCGGGGTTCAGCCAGCACCTCGAACTCATGTTCGACGGCGACAACGCGGGCCGTAAGGCCGCCTTCCGCTCCTGCGAGATGCTGCTCTCGCGCGGGCTCTCCTGCAAGGTCGTGCTTTTCCCCGGCGACAACGATATAGACAGCATGCTGCACACCTACGGGGCGGACGCCGTGGAGGATCTGCGCGCCCATGCGCAGGAGGGGATTTCCTTCTGCATTTCCGTGCTTCGGGGCATGGCCCCGCGCGAGGCCGTGGAATGGGCGAGACGCTTCCTTTCCCAGGTGGACATGCCCGAGCTTTTCCACCGTTTCGCCGGGGAGCTGGCCGCAGGGCTCGGCCTTTCGGAAGCGGAGCTGCGCGGAGGCGTTCTGGAAAAGAAGAAGGCCGCCGCATTTTCGGTGAAAAGGCCTGCGACCCCGCACGCCATCTCCCGCGACAGGGAGATCATGACTTTCGCGGTGCGCTACCCGCATCGCCTGCCCGACCTTCAGGCCGCCGGAGCCGACCTTGCGCTGGAGGCCCCCTGGGCGCTCAAGCTCTGGGAAAAACTGGCCCGCCACGGTTCCGAACAGGCCTTCGACGAGCTGGACCCGAAGGAAAAAAATTTCTGGATACGATGCCGGGGCGACGAGGCCCCGCCGCTCGACAATGAGGAAGGCGAGCTTATCGCCATTCAGCGTATGCTGAACAATCTGCAGAAGACATCGCATATGGCTTCCGTCGTGGCGGCCCTTCGACAGGGCACGGCCAGCCGGGAAGCACAACGGGAATACATGCGCGCGCTTCTTGAGGCGCGAGGGAGGCGTAGTGACCAATAATCTCAAAGAAATACAGCAGGTCAAGGCTCTTATCGCCAAGGGCAAGTCTGCCGGCTACCTCACCTTCGAGGAAGTCAGCAAATCCGTCCCGGCGGAAATGAGCACGCCCGAAAATTTCGAAGAAATCATAGCGATGTTCGATCAGATGGACATCGCCATTGTGGATACGGAAAAGGAAGGCAAGTCCATCGTCGTCAACCATGCCGACGCAGAAAACGACCCTGTGGATATCGTGTTCGATGAAACGGACGACGGTTCCCTGGAGTTTCCCCTTGACCTCACTTCCGACGATTCCGGCGATTTCGCGGCCCGCAACACCGACCCCGTGCGCATGTATCTGCGCGAGATGGGCGCGGTGCCCCTGCTCGACCGCGACGGCGAGGTCGTCATCGCCAAGAAGATAGAAACCGGCGAACAGGACGTACTCTACGCCCTGGTGGAAGTGCCTGTGGCCGTGGAAGAACTCATCAACGTGGGAGAAGACCTCAAGCAGAACCGCATCAAGCTCAAGGACGTGGTCAAGACCATTGAGGAAGACGACCCCACCGAAGACGAGATGAACCAGCGCCAAAGAGTCATACTGCTCCTTGACGAGATCAAGGCTATCTACAAGAAGAAGCACAAGATCTATCAGAAACTCGACGCCTGCTGCACCCTGGAGCGCCGCGTCGCCGCCACACAGAAGGAAATCCTCCAGTACAAGGAGGAAGTGGTGGACCGCCTGCGCGAGATCAAACTGGAAAAGACGCTCATCGACCGCATCGTGGAAACCGTGGAGGACTATGTGCGGCAGATGAAGAACTACCAGCGCGAGCTCGACGCCTATGTGGCCACCACGGGCAAGACGCAGGAAGAGCTTCAGGCCCTGTTCGAGGCCCTGGACAACCGCACCCGCTCCATGCAGGAAGTGGCCGCGGAACTCGACATGAGCGTGGACAAGATGTTCTCCTACAAGGAACTCATCGTGGGCAAGATAGAAAGCCTTGAGCGCCTGCGCGAAAAGTGCTGCCACGACGTGGAAGACCTTGAGGAAGTGCTCTGGCGCATCCGCCGGGGCATGGTGGCTTCCATGCGCGCCAAGCAGGAGCTCATCCGCTCCAACCTGCGCCTTGTGGTCTCCATCGCCAAGAAGTACACGAACCGCGGCCTGCAGTTCCTCGACCTCATCCAGGAAGGCAACATCGGCCTCATGAAGGCTGTGGACAAATTCGAGTACCAGCGCGGCTACAAGTTCTCCACCTACGCCACCTGGTGGATCAGGCAGGCCATTACCCGCGCCATTGCCGATCAGGCCCGCACCATACGCATCCCCGTGCACATGATAGAGACCATCAACAAGCTCATCCGCACCTCGCGCTATCTGGTGCAGGAGCTCGGCCGCGACCCCACCCCGGAGGAAATCGCAGACCGCATGGACTATCCTGTGGACAAGGTGAAGAAGGTGCTCAAGATCGCCAAGGAACCCATTTCCCTCGAAACTCCCATCGGCGACGAGGAAGATTCCAGCCTCGGCGATTTCATCGAGGACAAGAAGGCCGTGGCCCCTGCCGAAGAAGTGGTGAACACCAAGCTTTCCGAACAGATTGCCTCCGTGCTCGCCGACCTCACCCCCAGAGAGGAGCAGGTACTGCGCAAGCGTTTCGGTATCGGTGAGAAGTCCGACCACACGCTTGAGGAAGTGGGCAAACTCTTCAACGTCACCCGCGAACGCATACGCCAGATAGAAGCCAAGGCCCTGCGCAAGCTCCGCCACCCGGTGAGAAGCCAGACCCTGCGCTCCTTCTACGAAAACTGAGCATTGCGGAACATCCCGCGTTCCATGAGGCCGCCGCCCCCGGAATTTCCGGTCGCGCGGCCTCATGGCGTCCCGCCCCCGGCAAGCAGAGACTTGCCGGCACGCGGCGGGCCGCCTCGTGCCGGATCGAAAAAAGCCTGCCGCGCCGCCTCTTCCGGGGCCCCTCCCAAGGCGACGGGGCGGGAAAACTTTCCCGCCATGTTCTAAACCTAAGCCCGTAAGCCAATGACACATTATTCCTGCATCGTCGTCGGGGCCGGACACGCCGGCTGTGAAGCCGCCATGGCCCTTGCCCGCCTGGGCCATGAGGTGCTGGTCGTCACCAGCAATGTGGACCGCATAGGACACCTTTCCTGCAATCCCGCCATAGGCGGGCTGGCCAAGGGGCATCTGGTGCGCGAAATCGACGCCCTCGGCGGCTGCATGGGCAAATGGGCCGACGAAGCGGGCATACAGTTCCGCATCCTGAACGCCAGCAAGGGCCCGGCCGTGCGCGCCCGCCGCGCGCAGATGGACAGGGAAACCTACATCGCCGCGGCAAAGCGCGACATGTTCGCCCAGCCGGGGCTCACCCTCTGGCAGGACATGGTAACGGAGATTATTGCGGAAAACGGCAGGGCCTGCGGCGTGCGCACGCAGCTCGGCAAGGAATTTGCCGCCGACCACATCCTCCTCACCACGGGCACGTTCCTGCAGGGGCTCGTACACATAGGGCTCGTGCACTACAGCGCGGGGAGATTCGGCGATTCGGCGGCCATGCAGCTTTCCGACTCGCTGCGCGCCCTCGGCCTCACCCTCGGCCGCCTGAAGACCGGCACCACCCCGCGCATCCTTGCAAGCACTATCGACTTCGACGCGCTGGAAGCCCAGTACGGCGATACCCCGCCCCAAGGCTTCAGCTTCAGCGGCCCCGGCCCCGTGCTGCCCCAGGTGCCCTGCTTCATCAGCTGGACCAACGAACGCACCCACGATATCATCCGTTCGGGCCTCGACCGCTCCCCCCTCTTCACCGGCGTCATTACCGGCGTGGGCGCGCGCTACTGCCCCTCCGTGGAGGACAAGGTGGCGCGCTTCCCCGAACGCGACCGCCACCATGTGTTCATCGAGCCGGAAGGCCTCGGCAGGCAGGAATACTATGCCAACGGCATTTCCACCAGCCTGCCGCTGGATATCCAGGAAAAAATGGTGAACTCCATACGCGGGCTGGAACACGCGAAAATCGTGCGCCCGGGCTACGCCATTGAATACGACTATGTGAACCCCGTGCAGCTTCGCCCCACCTTTGAGACCCGCAGGGTGGAAGGCCTGTGGCTGGCCGGGCAGATCAACGGCACCTCCGGCTACGAGGAGGCTGCCGCCCAGGGGCTCTGGGCCGCGCTCAACATCGACGCGAAGATCAAAGGAAGGGAGCCCTTCCTGCCCGCCCGCAGCGAAGCCTACATGGCCGTGCTGGCCGACGAACTGGTCACCAAGGGCACGAACGAGCCCTTCCGCATGTTCACCTCCCGAGCGGAATACCGCCTGCTCCTGCGCGAGGACAATGCGGACTCCCGCCTCACCCCGCGCGGCCGCGATATCGGCCTCGTGGGCGACCATCAGTGGGAACTGTTCCGCGAAAGGCAGAAGGCCCTGCACGGCCTCATGGGCAAGCTCTCTTCCGTGCGTCTCACCCCCGACGCCGCTACCCAGGCCGCCTTTGCCGGCCTGAACGAACCCTGCCCCAGCCAGGCCGTCACCCTGGCCGACCTCGGCCGCCGCCCGCAGCTGCCCCTGCGCCGCCTCTCCGTCTTCCTGCCGGAACTGGCCGACGCGCCGGAAGGCATCGTGCAGGAGGCGGAAACCATACTCCGCTACTCCGGCTACCTGGAACTTCAGGATGAGCTCGTGCGCCGCGCCTCAAGGCAGGAGGCCGTGCGCCTGCCTGCCGACATGGACTATACCGGCATCGCCGGGCTGTCCCGCGAAATACAGGAAAAGCTCAACGCCATACGCCCCCTCACCCTGGGCCAGGCCGGGCGCATTTCCGGCGTCACCCCGGCGGCCCTGGCCTGTGTGGAAATAGAGCTGAAAAAGCGCGGCCTGTACCAGGAAACGCCGGGAGTCCAGAAAAAATAATAACATCATTATATTACACGGAATTTCCGCAAAAAGCGAAAAAAAATCGCGCAAAGGCCGTTTTTTTGGTTGACAGAAGGGGGCATTTTCCATAAACACATACCTGCGCATGGGCAGTTAGCTCAGTTGGTAGAGCATCGCCTTCACACGGCGGGGGTCACAGGTTCAAGTCCTGTACTGCCCACCATGCGAAAAGTGGAGCGGTAGTTCAGTTGGTTAGAACGCCGGCCTGTCACGCCGGAGGTCGTGGGTTCAAGTCCCATCCGCTTCGCCATTCAAGGCCCCGCAAGTTCAGCTTGTGGGGCTTTTTTCATGCCCTCGCCGGTAAAGAAAGCCCGCCCTTCGTGCCACAGTGCGGAAAGCCCCGACATACCCGGGAGGCCCGGAGCTCCGATATACCCCAGGATTCCCCGGTGCATAGCCTGGAGAAAAGCAGCCCCACTTCCGGTCGGGCTTTCCTGAAGATTCAAGTCGTGAAGGCCGAAAAGGCCCCGGCAGAAAAACGTCAGAAAAAGGACGACGCTCCCCACGCCTCGTCCGCCCCAGGAAAGTTTCCCGTCCGCCCGGCAAGGTCTGAAGGAGGACACAGCCTAGAACCTTCCTCCCCACGCCTTCCCGCATCTTCCCCGGGAAAAAACCGGGCGGGAAAAAGCTGCTCTCCTCAGCCGCCCTTTTTACCTCTTCCCTGCGTCGGCCGACCGAACCTGGTTCGGAACTTCCCCAGCCGGCCTGCAACCCCCGGAAATCCCCGCCCTGCTCCCGGACTTTGCCCCGTTTTTTTTCCCTTTCCACCGCGCAAAGAGGCCCCGCATCCCGGCAGGAGGCGGAAAACAAGAAAAAAGTCTTGCGCCGTACCCTAAGTTGAGCGCTCAATCAATTTTTCTCCGCATGCCTTTTTTCCTTTCATCACACAGGGTTGGGGCAGGTAAAGGCCATGCCGTGCGGGCCCGGGGCGGGGTACGGCTCTTGACTCCATTCCCCAGCATATTACACTTATCAGACGTTCTCTTCCTTTAAAGGTTTTCTTTCCCGGCTGAAGATTCTCTATTTTAAGGAGTTGCCCCATGGCACGCACGCTTTTCGTCACCGCCCTCGCGGCGAAGTCCGGCAAGGCAGAAGCCGTCGCCGGGCTGCTGGAGCTCATCAAAGGTTCCGCCAAGTCCCCGGTTCTGTTCCGCCCCGTTCCCTGCCTCAGCACCGCGCTTGAACACATCAACAGCGGCAAGGGCAACGCCCTCATCGACGACATTCTCGCCTCCTGGAAGAATGCCTGCGCCGAATCCGACTTCGTGCTCTGCGAAGGTACGGACTTTGCCGGAAACAGCCCCGCTCTCGAAAACTCCCTGAACGCCTGCGTGGCCGCCAACCTGGGCGCGCCCGTGGTGCTGGCCCTTTCCGGCGAAGGCGCTTCCGCGGCGGAAATCACGGCCACCATCCTCACCTTCCAGTGCGGCATGAAGGACAAGTGCGTGGAACTTCTCGGCGTGTTCCTCTCCGGCATGAGCGAGGAAGACGAAAAGGCCGTGGCCTCCTCCTTCCCCTTCCCCGTGAGCGGCAAGGCCGAAGCCTTTGCCTCCGTCCTCGACAAGTGCGAAGGCCATATCACTCCCCGCCTCTTTGAATTCGGCCTCATCGAAAAGGCCCAGAAGCATCCCATGCGCATCGTGCTGCCCGAAGGCGAGGAAGACAGGCTCATCAAGGCCGCCGCAATCCTCATCGAACGCAAGGTGGCCTCCATCATCCTTCTGGGCAACCCGGAAAAGATCCATGCCCGCGCCGCGGAACTTTCCGTGAGCGTGGAAGGGGCCGAAATCATCGACCCGGTGAACTCCCCCGATTTCGAGGACTTCGCGGCGACCTACGCCCAGCTCCGCGCCAAGAAGGGCGTGACTATCGAGCAGGCCCGCGAGAAAATGGCCGACAACACCTACTACGGCACCATGATGATCTACAAGGAAAAGGCCGACGGCATGGTTTCCGGCGCGGTGAACACCACCGCCCACACCGTGCGCCCCGCCCTTGAATTCATCAAGACCAAGCCCACGGCCTCCATTGTGTCCAGCGCCTTCTTTGTCTGCCTGAAGGATCGCGTGAACACCTACGGCGACTGCGCCATAAACCTCGATCCCGACCCTGAACAGCTCGCCACCATCGCCGTGACTACGGCGGAAACTGCGGCCGCATTCGGCCTCGAACCCCGCGTGGCCATGCTCTCCTACTCCACCGGCAATTCCGGCAAGGGCCCCACCGTGGACAAGGTGAAGGAAGCCACCCGCCTTGCGAAGGAAAAGGCCCCCGACATGCTCATCACCGGCCCCATCCAGTATGATGCCGCCGTGGACGCCGCCACCGCCAAGACCAAGCTGCCCGGCGACCCGGTGGCCGGACGTGCGAGCGTGTTCATCGTGCCCGATATCAACACCGGCAACAACCTCTACAAGGCCGTGCAGCGCTCCGCCGGCGCCGTGGCCATAGGCCCCGTGCTTCAGGGCCTGCGCAAGCCCGTCAACGACCTTTCGCGCGGCTGCTCCGTGCCCGATATCGTCAACACCGTCGCAATCACCGCAATCCAGGCTCAGGCCGAAAAGGGGCTCAACTAATGGTCAAGAAAATCCTCGTCATCAACGGCGGCAGCTCTTCCTTCAAGTACCAGGTTCTCGAAAAGGAAACCGAACGCCGCCTCTGCCAGGGCCTCGTGGAACGCATCGGCTCCGCCGACAGCATGCTCACCCACAAGCGCTTCCATGAAAACGGCGAGACGGAAAAGTTTGAATATCCCGGCAACTACGACACGCATGCCGCCGGTATGGCCAAGGTGGCCGAAGTGCTCATGAACCACGATCTCGGCGGCGTCATCGACGACCCTGAAGAAATCGTGGTCATCGGGCACCGCGTGCTCATGGGCGGCCCCGACTATCAGGAAGCCCTGGTCACCGATGAAGTGAAGCAGGTCATCCGCGACTACATCCCCCTCGGCCCGCTGCACAACCCTGCCAACCTCACCGGCATCGAGGCCATGGAAGAGCTGTTCCCCGGCGTGCCCAACGTCGCCGTGTTCGACACCGGCTTCCATGCCACCATGCCCGACTACGCCTACACCTACGCCCTGCCCAAGGAACTCGCCGCCAAGTACCGCATCCGCCGCTACGGCTTCCACGGCACCTCGCACCGCTATGTTTCCAAGGCCGGCGCAGCCCTGCTCGGCAAGAAGCCTTCGGAAGTGAACGTCATCGTCTGCCACCTCGGCAACGGCAGCTCCGTCTCCGCCGTGCGCGCGGGCAAGTGCGTGGACACCAGCATGGGCCTCACCCCTCTGCAGGGCCTTGTCATGGGCACCCGCTGCGGCGACATAGATCCGGCCATAGTGCCCTTCCTCATGAAGAACGAAGGTTTCACCCCCGATGAAATCGACACTCTCATGAACAAGAAGTCCGGCTTCCTCGGCATGTGCGGCAGAAGCGACAGCCGCGACATTGAAGCCGGCGTGAAGGCAGGCGATGCCGACTGCATCCTCACCTTCAACACCCAGTGCTACTCCGTGAAGAAGTACATCGGCGCCTACATGGCCGCCCTCGGCCATGTGGACCTTATCGCCTTCGCGGGCGGCATCGGCGAGAACGCCGCCCCCGTGCGCGCCAAAATCCTGGAAAACCTCGAAGAATTCGGCATTGAGATCGATCCCGAACTCAACAATGTGCGCCGCGGCGACCCCCACTTCATCAGCCGGGAAGGCTCCCGCGTGAAGGTGGCCGTCATCCCCACCGATGAAGAGCTGGAAATCTCCCGCATCGCCGTGAACATCGTGGAAGGCAACAAGTAGCAGCACGCCCCACAAGGCCGTACGCCCCGCCGTTTCCCCTGAGGAAACGGCGGGGCTTTTTTTCGCCCTGCCTGCAAAATACTCCCCCTTCTCCCCACCTTCCGGCGCGGCCGGAAATATTCCTCTCCCTCAAACAAAGAAGGCCCCGCGCAAGGTATGCGGGAGCGCTCCGGGGCCTCCGCGCCGCAAAAGATCCCTTTTTTCTTGCGGCCTTCATGGCGCAAACGCAGCTTCCTTCTTTTCCCTCCGGGAAAATCATCGGTTTTAATGTGAATTAACCCGCATACGTTGCGCTCCCTTGCATATTTTTCTATGCTTCTTTGCAGAATATCATCACACTTCTTTTCTGGATCGCGCCGCAGCCGTCCGGGCGACCCCCGGCCGGGCGGAACAGCGGGGGGCGCAAGGCCTCCCGGGCGCAGGACGCAAGGCTCCGAAAGGCTTTGCCTCATTTTTTGTCCCTTCAAGACCTGGAGAAATGATATGGCACTTTCCATCATTGTCATGGGGGCGGCCGGCCGCATGGGTTCCACCATCGCACGTCTTGTCGCCGAGGCGGAAGACCTCACCCTCGCCGCCGTGCTTGAACGGCCCGAAGCGGAAGACAGGCTTCAAAGCTTCAAGGCTTCCGGTGCGCTGGTTTCCAGCGATATCTCCACGGTACTGCCAGCATGTCCGGGCGCTGTCATCATCGACTTCACTTCTCCCGAAGCCAGCCTCGCCACGGCCCGCGCAGGCGCAGAGCACGGCAACCCCGTCGTCATCGGCACCACGGGCTTTTCCGACGAACAGCTCGCAGAGCTGGACGCACTGGCTGAAAAGCACCTTATCTTCCGCTCCGCCAACATGAGCGTGGGCGTCAACGTCATCATGGATATTCTCCCCCGCCTCACCGCCCTTCTCGGCGACGCTTATGACGTGGAAATGATGGAAATCCATCACAACAAGAAGAAGGACGCGCCGAGCGGCACGGCCCTGCTTCTGGCCGACCCGCTGCTCAAGGCCAAGGGCCTGACCCGGGACAATATCAACACCAACCGCTTCGACGTGCGCGAACCGCGCAGGCATGCGGAAATAGGCATACAGTCCCTGCGCGGCGGCGACGTGGTGGGCGTGCACACCGTGTACTACATGGGCCCCGGCGAACGCATCGAAATCACCCATCAGGCCCATTCCCGGGAGAATTTCGCCAACGGCGCCCTGCGCGCCGCGCGCTGGATTTCTTCCATGCAGCCCGGCCGAGTGTACACCATGCAGGATGTCCTGCACAGCTGATCTGCACCCGATACGAGCCGCTACCGAGGTTGCCTCATGCATATTATTCTTCTTCAGCACAATCCCATTCCCGGAGACGTTCGCGGCAACGCGCGCAAACTCGCCGACATGGCCCTGAAGGCGTCGGAACTTTCCCCTGCGCCCGAAGGGGGGCGGACGCTCTGCATCCCCCCCGCCTATGCCCTTGCCGGGGTGCCGTGGGATTCTTTAAAACATATCGGAGGGTTCTACCGCCGCTGCCGCGACGCCGCCCATGAGCTGGCCGCCATGCTGGAGCATGGGCCGGACATGCTCATCTCCCTCACCGGCGCGGAAATCCCCCTCTATGTCCTGCTCTCCCAGGGGCAGCTCATCGCCCTTTCCCGTCAGGGAAACGGCATCATCCGCATTCCTGACGGGCCTTCGTTCTATCTTCCCGAATCGGAACCGGCCTGGGCCCATCAGGAAGCCCTCGGCCTTCTGAAGAGCTCCCGCGCCGCGGCTTCCGTGGACGCCGTGCTCTTCACCTCTTCCGAGCTCTTCCTGCCCGAAAACCTGGAAAAGAACGAAATGCACTGCTCCGCCCTGGCCAGCCTGTGGAAGCTGCCCGTCCTTTCCGTGCATCAGTGCGGAGCCTCGGACAGCCTCATCTATTCCGGCCGCAGCTTCGTGCTCGACGCCGCGGGCGAAGTGGCGGCCCGTGCGTCTTCCTTCGAGGAAGCCGCGCTTGCCGTAGAGCTTGGGACCAAGACCGTTTCCGCCTCTGCCCTGCCCCTCCTGGGCGGAGCGGCCCCGGAAACGGTGCAGCCCTCGCCCGAAGGGCCGGAAGCCCTGTTCCGCGCCTGCGTGGTCGGCGTGCGCGACTATGTGCAGAAATGCGGCCTTTCCGGCGTCGTCATCGGCCTTTCCGGCGGCATGGATTCCGCTCTGGTGGCCTGCATCGCGGTGGAGGCCCTCGGGCCGGAAAAAGTGCTCGGCGTGCTCATGCCTTCGCGCTGGAGCTCAGGCCACAGCGAGAGCGACGCCGAAACCCTGGCGAAGAACCTCGGCATACAGGCCGTGACTGCCCGCATCACCCCGGTGATGGACGCTTTTGAAAGCGTGCTCTCTCCGCTCTTTTCGAGCCTTCCCGCCGTGGAAAACGACCTCACGGCCGACAATATCCAGCCCCGTATACGGGGCGCGCTGCTCATGGCCTTTGCCAACCGCATGGGCCGCGCCGTGCTCGGCACGGGCAACAAGTCGGAAAACGCCGTGGGCTACTGCACCCTGTACGGCGACACCGTGGGGGCGCTCGAACCCATAGGCGATATCTACAAAACCGACGTGTACAAGGTGGCCCGTTTCTACAACGACATGCGCGGCGCAGAGATCATCCCGGAAAACGTGTTCACCAAGGCCCCCTCGGCCGAGCTGCACGCTGATCAGGTGGATGAGGACAATCTCCCGCCCTACGAAGTGCTCGACGCCATACTGCGCGAACTTCTGGAAAACGCGGGTAATCCCGAAACCCTGGTGGTTCCCGGCGTGTCCGACGAGGTGGTGCACGGCGTAGTGCGCAAGGTGGCCATGGCGGAATTCAAGCGCCATCAGAGCCCGCCCGCACTCAAGCTCTCCTCCTGCACCCTGGGAGTAGACTGGCACATGCCCGCCGTAGCCCGGGGCCTCACCGCGTAGCTTCCCGGATCGGCATACGGCCCACATTCTTAAAAACACACCTTCCTCGGCCGGGCGCGAGCCTTCCCCCGGTGGGAAAAGCATCCTCAAGAGGGTTCCCTTTGCAGGGAACCCTTTTTTCATGCCTTCTTCCCGCCACTTTGTGCGTGACAGAACAGGCCTCTGCCGCTAGAATGTCCCCTGTCTGGACAACCTTGTTTCCGCGCGCCGCCCGGAGGCTGCGCGCGTTGCGGCATTGCGCCCCGCCGGACGGAGGAGAACGCATGCCTCCCTTTATTTATAAAAAAACGGACATGTTTCATGGCTGATTCCACCCCCGCCTGGATGCCTCACCTTCCTGAGGGCACCGACGCCCACATCGAAATCACTCCCCGTTCCCTCCAGTCCTATCTGGACGAAGCCGCCGCTCATTTCGGCGACCGCAAGGCCGTCATATTCCAAAACCTCACCCTTACCTACAAGGAGCTGAAGGACAAGGCGGAAACCTTTGCCGCCGCCCTGCGCGGGCACGGCATCAACAGCGGAGACCGTGTAGCCATCATGCTGCCCAACCTCCCCCAGACCATCATCGCCTTCTGGGGAGCGCTCAAGGCAGGCGCAACGGTAGTCATGACCAATCCCCTGTACATGGAAAAGGAGCTGACCCATCACTTCAGCGACTCCAAGCCGAAATTTCTCATCACCCTCGACCTGTTCTGGTCGAAAATAGAACCCCTGCGCCCGCGCCTCGGCGTGCAGACCTGCGTAGTCACCCGCATCGCGGACGCCCTGGCCTTCCCCCTGAACCTGCTCCAGCCCCTCCAGGCACGGCGTCAAGGCAACCTGCCCGAAGTACATTTCGACGGGCGCGCCGTGATCTCCTGGAAAGCCATGTTCAAGACCGGCCGCCGCTACAGCGAGGAGCCGGAAAATCCCTCCGAAGCCCTGGCTCTGCTCCAGTATACCGGCGGCACCACGGGCTTCGCCAAGGGCGCCATGCTCACCCACGGCAACCTTTCCGCCCAGCTTCAGCAGCTTCTGGCCCTTCTTCAGTGCGATGCCTCCACCTCCTCGCACAGTTTCCTCAGCATCATGCCCTTCTTCCACGTCTTCGGGCTCATGGGCAATATCGTGCTTCCCGCCGTGCTCGCCGCCTCCACCATGCCGGTGCCGCGCTACGCCCCCCACGACGTGCTGGAACTCATCAAAAAGCATCGTCCCACCTTCTTCGTGGGCGCGCCCTCGGTGTATATCTCCCTCATGCAGCAGAAAGATATCGCCCAGTACGACCTTACCTGCATACAGCTCTGCATTTCCGGCTCCTCCCCCTTCCCCCAGGCCAGCCTGAAGCAGTTCCAGGATATCACCCATGCCAACATCACCGAAGGCCTGGGCCTCACCGAGGCCTCGCCCGTCGTCATAGCCAACCCAGTGTATGGACTTCAGAAAATAGGCTCCATCGGCCTGCCCATCCCCGAAACGGAAGTTCGCATCGTGGATCTCGAAACCGGCGAAAAAGAGCTCGGCGACAACGAATGCGGCGAGCTTGTGGTGCGCGGCCCGCAAGTCATGAAGGGTTACTGGAATCAGCCTGAGGAAACGGCGGCCACCCTCGCGGGCGGCTGGCTGCACACCGGCGACATAGCCTACCGCGACAGCGACGGCTACTACTTCATCGTGGACAGAAAAAAGGACATGGCCATTGTGGGCGGCTACAACGTCTTCCCCCGCGAAATCGATGAAGTACTGCACGAATATCCCAAGATCAAGGAAGCCGTGTCCCTCTGCGTGCCGCACAAGTCCCGCGGCGAAACCCTCAAGGCCTACATCGTGCCCAAGGAAGGGGAAAAGATCACCGTGTCGGAACTGGCCGCCTTCTGCCGCTCCAAGCTCGCTTCCTACAAGGTGCCGCGCATGTTCGAATTCCGCGAGGAACTGCCCAAGTCCCTGGTGGGCAAGGTGCTGCGCCGCGCCCTGCGCGAGGAAGAGGAAAAAAAGCAGCGCGCGGAAGAGGAAGCCAAAAAGGATTAATCGGGGCGTAATCCCCTGTCCCTGAAAAGGCTCCGGCAGGGCTTTCCGTCCGCCGGAGCCTTTCCGCGCCGTCGGGTAAAACACGCCGCTTGCAGGGCCGCCCGGGCACGGCGCTTTCCCCGTCGCCGACACGGCGTGAGGCTCCGGGCGCCGGGGCCCCACGGAAAACCCCGGGAACCGGTTGCATACTTGAGGTATGCCCCTGCGGCAGGCTTTTCCCTGCTTTCCGCAGCTCACGCGGGAAGAGAAAAGGATGCCCTCGCGGGGGCACGCCTTCCCCGCCTGAAGGCGGAAACTTCCCGCAACTGCGGCCCGCCCTTTCCTGGCATGCCCGGCTTTTTACCCGGAGCGCTTTCCGCCCCGGGCCGGAAAGTTCCCGCCGCCACGAAAAGCCCCGCACCCCTGCCGCGCGCCTCTACCTGCGGGGCAGGCTTCAATACCGCAAAGACCTGAAGCCTGTGCCGGCCGGGCACAGCCTGCGCCCCGGCGCAGCGCGGACGCGCACGCTTCCGCTTCCTCTCCGGGCGGCCCCGGAAAGAAGAAAAAATCGCGCCCGCCCCTGTTTTTCCTGTTGACAGCACAGGCCGAATCACCTATAAATCCTTTCACGCCACGCGGGAGTAACTCAGTGGTAGAGTGCAACCTTGCCAAGGTT